>DAOTXM010000207.1:0-15102 GCA_034435215.1 Anaerolineales bacterium | reverse complement strand
TCCCCCCCGGCCGCACCCCCATTTTCGGAGCTATTATGGCAAATATGACATTGTCAAGTTAGAATGTTTTCAATTTCTATGGTTGTAAAGTTAGAGCAAAGTAACAAGCAGGATTTTGAAGTATTATTCCTTTACACCTCCTACCAACGTTCCTTTGGTAAAGTATCTTTGTATCCATGGATAAATGAGGAGCATGGGAATCATGGTAATAAGTACGCCAGCTGCCTTCAATGACTCGAGGGATGAAGAGCTAAAAGCGTTAAATTCGACGTATTCATTGAAGCTGGCTGAAATGAGAATGTTCCGTAACAAGACCGGTAATGGCATCAATTTGCTGTCGTTCAAATACAAAATGGGGGTGAAGAACTCGTTCCAGAAGTAGACTGCATAGAAGAGGCCGATGGTCAACAGGATAGGTTTTGACAACGGCAGGATGATATGCCATAAAACCTGCAGTTCATTTGCGCCATCAATTCGGGCAGCATCCTTGAGTTCTTCAGGCAAGCCCTCGAAGAAGCTCATCATGACCAACGTGTTATAGACACTGACCGCTGGTGGAAGAATGATGGCAAGGTAGTTATTGGTTAACTTCATACCTGTGATTAACAGGTAAACAGGAATCAACCCGGGACTAAAAAGATATGTGAACAGAACAAGCGCCATGATCAATTTTCGTCCGGGTAAACTGCGGGTGGAAAGTCCGTATGCAAGCGGAATGGTAAGGAACAAGCTGATAGCTGTGCCCAGCAGGGTGATAATCGCACTGTTCAATGCTGCGCGGGGAAACAAAGAATGTCCCAACAATTGCTTGAACGCTTCAAAGGTCCATTTGGTTGGCGAGAGGAAGAAAGGAACTCCTTCACGCGTATAAATGTCGAGCGGGATGAAAGCAGTTACGATCACCCGCCAAAAGGGGACAAGGATGATGAACAGGATGAGGGTAAGAAAGATCGCGAGTCCGATCTGGAAAAGTACAGCGTCACGGGTTCTTGTGTGCAACATGGCAACTCTCCTAGAAAAGACTCTGTTGCGCCACGCGTTTGGCCGCCTGGTTTGCAACCAGGATCAATACCAAGCCAATCACGCCCTTAAAAAATCCCACCGCGGTTGCCAGGCTAAACTGGAAATTCAGAACACCCTGGCGATAGACCCAGGTGTCGATAATGTCACCAACGCTGTATACAGGCACGGAATAGAGCACAAAGATCTGGTTGAATCCCGCTTCGAGAATATGGCCCATGCGCAGCAGCGTGACCAATACGATGACAGGCAATATGCCGGGGATGGAGATATACCAGATACGTTGTAGAGGCGTTGCCCCATCCACAGCCGCTGCTTCGTACCGGTCCGGGCTGATGGATAAAAGAGCGGCAAGATAAAGAATCGTGCTCCAGCCTGTTTCCTTCCAAATATCCGAAAAGATGACCACCCAGCGGAAATAACCCGGTGAAGTCAGAAACGGAATAGGTTCGCCGCCGAAATGTTTGATGACGGCGTTCAACAATCCGTTCCCGGGTGAGAGGATGACCAGCAATACGCCGAACATAATGACCCACGAAAGGAAGTGCGGCAGGTAGATTACGGTCTGCACAAAGGTACGGTAGCGGACGAGCCAGGTCTCGTGCAAGGCGATTGCACAAATAACCGCAATTGGCAGACCTAATACCAACTTTGCCACACTGAAAATAACCGTATTTGTGAGCAGTTCGGTGAAATAGAATGAATTGACGAACGTCTCGAAATGCTTCAACCCTACCCAGGGACTCCCCCACACACCCAGCAGCGGTTTGAAATCCTTGA
This sequence comes from Anaerolineales bacterium, assembly GCA_034435215.1. GTDB lineage: Bacteria > Chloroflexota > Anaerolineae > Anaerolineales > Villigracilaceae > JAABUE01. Next base: position 13,302 of record DAOTXM010000207.1, on the reverse strand, counting down.
ACGCGATCTGTGCGTTCCAGAGTGGTCCGTATTTAAAGAGCGCAAAATAGATCAACGTGGGTGCCATCAGGAAATAAAGCCAGCGTTGCCGCCAGATGGAACGCCACATTTTTTTGAAAGTGATATTGAGCTTGGTAGTGGATAGAACTTCTGCAGGTAAGGTTTTCGACGTCATTTATGGTTCTCCAATGAATCAGGTTTCGGATCGATCAACGCCAAAACCACATTCACCTGAAGAGCGGGTGCAAAGCATCCCAATTGACATCTTAGCAGGCAAGGGTTGGATTTTGGCGGTGTGCATTTGGACAAAACCGTCCTGTTCCGAAGACCCCCTCTTCCTTTGGGAAAAAGCCGGGGTGAGGGAGTGAGGATGCTGGAAACGTTTCAAAACGCACATTCCATAGTAAACTTATTTTAGCAAGAGGTAAACTGCCGTCATGTCCAAATCCCCAGTTGTTGACCGGCCCACGCTCGGCTTTTTGCTTGCCAGCCTGCACACAGGCGCGAGCCTTGTCATCTGGCCCAGTTTGCTGGACGCCGCCGAGCGGCATGATGTAAACCTGATCTGTTTTCCCGGCGGACGGCTTCAGGCCACGGATGCCTTCGAAATTCAACGCAACGCAATCTTCGACCTGCCAAGCAGCCAATGCCTGGATGGATTGATCACTTGGTCATCGTCTCTGGGCGGTGTGCTCGGACCCTCCGAGATCCGCGCCTTCCACCAGCGCTACCACCCGCTTCCCATGGTCAGTCTGGCGCAGTTCATGGAAGGCATGCCGACCGTTTCTGTGGATAGTTATCTTGGTATGCGTGCCCTTCTCGCTCATTTGATCGAAGGACACGGTTTCCGCCGTCTTGCATTCATTCGCGGACCGGAAGAACATTACTATGCCCAGGAACGATACCACGCCTACCTCGATTCTCTCCAGGCCCTTGACCTGCCTCTTGTCCCCGAGCTTATCACCCGCCCCCTCCCCTGGGAGGCGGGTGCCGAAGCGATCGAGATCCTGCTGGACGAGCGAGGACTCAGACCAGGGATGGACTTCGAAGCAGTCGTCGCAGTGAGCGACATGATGGCCGTGTGGGCGATGAAGACCCTGCAAGCGCGAGGTTACTCTGTCCCTGCGGATGTGGCGGTGACCGGATTCAACAATTCCATCCAAGAACGGCTGGCGACCCCCCCGCTTACCACCGTTGACCTGCCATTCAGCGAACAAGGTTCGAAGGCAATGGAGTTGCTGTTGCAACAGCTCTCTGGCAAGCCTGTGCCGGCATTAATCACACTGCTGTCTACACTGGTCGTGCGGCAATCCTGTGGTTGTCCATCTGCGGCGATTGAACTGGCGTCGTTCTTGCCAGCGGATCGACCGAAAAAAAGCCAGGGGGAGATCAAGCTCCAGGATCTGCGAGCAGCCTGCATATCCGAGATGGAGGCGGCAACGGATCTTGACCCGCGCAAAGCAAAAGTCTGGCTCGAGTCCATCTTCGATGCGCTTATAGAAAGTGTCGAAGAGCCGTCACGTCCATTCTTATCCGGATTGAACGATGTGCTCGATCAAGCCATCCAAACAGAACGTGATATCGTCCGCTGGCAGAATGTGGTCTCGATCCTGAGGCGCTGGGTCTTGCAGTACATCCCCGGTTCTAAACGTGCCATTGTAGAGGCATCGATATCGCAAGCGCGGGTCGTGGTGGAGGAAGCGATCCAGCGAGCACAGGCGTATGCACAATGGCAGGCGGAGCGTCAGGCGGAAAATTTGCGCGAGACCAACCGCGCCTTGCTGACCACATTCGATATACATCATCTAATCAATGTGCTGGCCGAACGGTTGCCTGCGCTTGGGATCCCAAGCGCCTATCTTGTGACGTACGAACAGCCGAGCGATGCCGAAGTGCCGGGGTATGCACGATTGACGCTGGCTTACACCGACGGGGGACGCGTGAATATCGAACCAGGCGGGTTGCGTTTTTTGACGCGCCAGGTTATCCCAGAGAATTACCTGCCGCAAGGGCGTCGTTACAGCCTGGTGGTTGAACCGCTTTACTTTCAGGAAAAGTCTCTGGGTTACGTTGTTTTTGAAATCGGTCCGCGTGACAGCAACGTTTACGAACTGTTGCGTAGCAATTTGAGCAGTGCTTTGCAGGGCGCCATGCTGTTCCAGGAAATCCAGCAAGCCCGCCTCGACGCCGAAAAAGCGGACCGTATCAAGACCCGCCTGCTTGCAAACGTCAGCCACGAAATGCGCACGCCGTTGAATATCATCTTGGGCTATACCCAGGGTGTGTTGCAATCCCCAAGCAAGTACGGCAAAGAGCTTCCCTACTCCTTGTTGAGCGATATCCATCAAATACAAAGCAACGCCGAACACCAGCTACGCGTCATCAACGACCTGCTCGATCTTTCGCGTGCCGAAATCGATGAGCTCGATCTATCGTTTGAATTGTTGGATCCACACCAACTGTTGATGGATGCGTTTCAGAGCCTCGCAGATCAAGCAACAGGATCGAACGTCCATTGGAAATTAGACATTCCGAAACGATTACCCCAGATCCGGGCGGACGCAGTTCGGCTACGCCAGATTTTTTTGAACCTGCTGAGCAATGCCCAAAAGTATACCGAACGGGGGCAGATCACCCTGGGCGCAGAGGTCGCGCCGCCACAGATCCATTTTTGGGTAACGGATACGGGTCTTGGCATCGCCGCCGAGCAGCAAGAACGCATCTTTGAACCTTTTGTAACCATCGAAGATGACCGCCGTATTACCGGCGGGATTGGATTGGGACTTTCCATCACCCGTCATCTTGTTGCGCTGCATGGTGGGACAATGAGGCTGGACAGCCAACCCGGTCGTGGTTCTACCTTCCATATTTACCTGCCGCTCCCCGCCCTTGATCAGACCAGGCCTGCAAAAGTGGATCAACCATCGTCTGTGCTGCTGCTGATTTCATCCCGCCCTGAACCGGCAGATGAGATCCTCGAAATATGTCAGCGGCAGAACCTGGAAATCTTCCATTTGCAGGATGGTCAGGATTTGGAAGTTGCATTGACCAACACCAATCCTGTAGCTCTGGCATGGGATGTATCTAATGCGCAACCCGGCGACTGGGCGCTCGTACGTCGCCTGCGACATTATCCAACCATAAGCCAGGTACCGTTTATCCTGTATGGGTGGCTTGCCGAAGAACCAATCGGCATGACCGGATTCGTCGTCAAATCACCAAACCCGAAAACGCTGTTGGATGCGATCATTGCAATGAGTCCCAAGCAGGGCTCAGGCCCGATTCTGATCGTAGACGATGACTCGCATGTGCGCGAAATGCATAAGGATTTAGTGGAAGAAGGTTTCCCAGATTACCCGGTACGACTGGCGGAAGATGGCGAGCGGGCGATAGCCCTGATGGAAACGGAAGTCCCTTCGCTGGTATTGCTTGACCTTGTCATGCCAGGCTTGAGCGGCGCGGATGTGCTCGACCGTATGCGCGCGGATACGAACCTGCGCCAGGTCCCTGTCATTGTCTTGAGCAACAAGGTCTTGAGCCTGGAGGATGTCAAACGGATCGAAAGCCATGCACAGGTGGTATTGCAAAGTAAAGGTATCTGGTCAGATGCGGAAACGATCGCGGCCATGAACCGTGCCATCTTCGGGGCAGATAATCTCCCTGCGCATACCAGCGGGTTAGTCAAGCAATCCATCGCCTATCTGCACCAAAATTACACCCGACCTGTCTCTCGTTGGGAAATTGCCGAGGCGGTCGGTGTCAGCGAGGATTACTTGAGCCGCGTTTTCAGTCGTGAATTGAACATTTCCCCATGGGATTATCTCAACCGTTACCGCGTACTTCAATCCAAACATTTGCTTCTAAAAACAACGGATTCAATCGGCGTCATCGCCCGCCAGGTGGGTTTCAAAGATCAAGCCTACTTCAGTCGTGTGTTCCATAAAGTTATGGGAATGTCACCGCAGAGTTATCGGGACTCTGAATTAAGTTGATGCATCACGCTTTGCAAGAGGTAAGCGCATTTGCTGAATTTTCGTAACCCCCCAAATCTTGGCATTTTTCCCGCCAAAAACGGTAGAACATTAAGGAATTGATCCGGACACAGGGGATGGCTACTCCTGACGTGAAATCATGTACAACATTCGCAAGATTTTCAATTCGTCGTAATTCAGCATTCCATTTAGTTTGTCATAGACCGGCTTGAGGAACGTGGGGCTGAGCTCATCGAAGGCGGCAAAGGCGGCTTGTTGTTGTTCGCGGGTGGCAGATGTCAGCTCCCGCAGGTCTTCACCGTTTCGTAGGGTGTTGCCTGCGGAAAGATATCTGGTCAAATGATCGAGAATCGTTCCTGCCGTAACGTGGAACCGCTCCATGAGGCTCTGTACGCTATCCCCGGCATTGTATGCCTCCCCGACGATGAAATAGCGGCGGTTTGTGTCACTCTTATCGCGGCTGGCCACCTTTGGCTTTTCTTCCAGCCCATGTTTTTTGCAATAGGATTGGATGACTTCCAAAAACACAGCGCCGTATTGACGCAATTTCACCTGTCCCACCCCAGAGATGTTGAGCAGGCTTTCGGTCGATTGTGGGTAATACGCCGCCATTTCCGTAAGCGTTCTGTCCGAGAAGATGACATATGGAGGAACACCCGCCTCATCGGCCATCTCCTTGCGCGTTTGACGCAGAATGGCAAATAACGCGTGGTTGTACCCCAGTTCTTCTTTCCGTTTCTCCTTTTTCTGGACCCGCTCCGCCTCCTGGACAACGCCCATGATCCTTTCCCGTTTCCTGAGCGCTTCCAATGCCCTGGCGGTGAGACTCAAGGTATGATACTCGCCTTCCTGCTTCAAATATCCCATCCTCAAGAGTTGGCGGGCAAGGTGCATCCATTGTTTCTTGGTCAACTCCGTGCCAATGCCATATGTGGATAATTTATCATGTCCCCAACGCAGGACCTTCTCGTTTCGTGAGCCGAGCAGGATATCCGCGATGTGTACCGCGCCGAATTTTTCGTCCGCCCGTTTGACGCAGGACAGGAATTTTTGCGCGTAGATGGTGATGTCGGTCAGCGCGGTGGGGGCGGAGGTGCAGTTATCACAGTTGGAGCAGGTCGGGGCTGAATATGGTTCGCCGAAGTAGTTGAGCAGCGGTTTCCGGCGGCAGGTCGTTTCGTCCTCGGCATAACGGACGATGGCATCCAGATGCTCGATCGCGACTCGCTTTTCATTGCCTTCTTTTTGGTCGATGAAATAGTTGATTTTGGCGACATCCGAATAGCTGTAAAACAGGGTGCAATGTGCGGGCAGGCCGTCCCGCCCGGCCCGACCGATTTCTTGATAATAGCTTTCGATGCTCTTGGGCAAATCGAAGTGAATGATGAAGCGCACATTGGGTTTATTGATGCCCATGCCAAAGGCGATGGTTGCAACGATGATCTGCGCGTCGTCGCGGATGAAGGCCTCCTGGTTCTTCTTTCGCTCTGAATCTTCCAGACCAGCATGATAGGGGAGCGCTGAATAGCCTTGCGCAGCGAGATACGCGGCAAGCTCATCCACCTGACGGCGCGAGAAGCAATAGATGATCCCTGATTGATCTTTGTGCCGTTCGAGAATCTGGATGGTTTGTACGGTGGGATCGCGTTTGCGAATGACTTCGATATACAGATTCTCGCGATTGAAACTGGCGACGAATTCGTTGGAGGTGGTGAACCCAAGCGTGGAGCGGATATCCTGCCTGACGCGTGCCGTGGCGGTGGCAGTGAGTGCAAGGCAGACCGCGTTTGGGAATCGCTTTCGCACTTCGACGAGTTGACGGTATTCAGGGCGGAAATCGTGTCCCCATTCCGAGATGCAGTGGGCCTCGTCGATCGTGAGCAGGTCAACCTTTTGTCCGGCGAGAAGCGAAAAGATGCGCTGTGTCAGCAGCGTTTCCGGCGCGACGTAGAGCAGCTTCACTTCACCGTGTTTCACCCGATCCATGTTCTCCTGGTATTCTTGTAGCGCGAGCGAGCTGTTGAGAAATAAGGCTGGTACACCGAAAGCGCGCAACTGTTCGACCTGGTCTTTCATCAAGGAGATGAGCGGCGAAACGACGACAGTCAGGCCATCGAAAAGGAGCGATGGAATTTGATAGCACAACGATTTGCCCCCACCGGTAGGCATGACAGCGAGCGTGTCGTGCCGTGCCAGCACGTTTTCGATGACTTCTTGTTGAAATGGACGGAAGGTGTCGTAGCCGAAGGTCTCTTTGAGGATGGAGGCGGGAGTAGGCATGTGGATAGTATAACGAAGATTTTCCCCAAAAAACTTTACAGTCCAAAAACAATCTTGCCCTGCCAGATTTCTGGCAGGGCAAGTTGACTTGTGCTGGTAATTTACGCGTCTATTGCAGGTCTACACTTATACCGGTATACCAGATTTATACCCAGTTGGCCAAATCCTTGTACGGTCATGAAGAAAAGGATACATTTGGGTTGGTTCGTTGCCATTTTAAAGTTGAGGGTGCTTTTGAAAGCGCCCTGATCGATGCAAGGAAGAAGTTCAGGGCGCCCATTTTCGCGGGTTGTCCCTGACATGTTTTGCATGCCACTCACGGGAAATCCTAAAGGCTATAGGTGGTCAAAACAAGTATAATTTACACAAATCGTTCATCGACCAGCAATTCCAGCGGAGTCCCAAGATGCCCACTGATATTCAGGAACAAATCGAGCGCCGCCGCGAGCGGGCGCGTGAAGAGATTCTTAAGATCGCAAATAGAGGCGGTCATCCAGTATTCAGCCTGTTCGAGGTCAAGTCTGTTTCCGGGCGCGCCTACCGCGTGGAAATCCGCTCGTTGGACGAGATGCAGAATTCCTGCACCTGTCCTGATTACAAGACGAATCTGATCGGAACCTGCAAGCATATCGAAGGCGTGCTGATCTACCTGCGCGAGGCACATGGCGATAAGCTCGAAAAACTGGCGCAGAAACGCCCGCGCGGCGCGCAAATCTACCTGCATCATGGCATGGATGTGACTGTACGCGTGACCTTGCCATTGCCGGATCAAACGCCCGTCCGCGACATGCTTGAGCGTTACTTCGATCCCTCCGGACTGCTGGCTGGCTCGCCGCTTCAAAAGCTGCCCTCCCTCCTGTCCGCCATCGAGTCGCTGCCGGCGCGCGACAGACCGCTCGTTCGGGTGGACGAGGCGGTGCGTGAGCATCTGGCTCTCCTGCAAGATCGCGAAGAAGTTCAGCAGCAAAAGGAATGGTTTACCGACCAGGTCAAACGCGGGCGACGTACCTTCGATGTGCTTTCCACGAAGCTCTACCCGTACCAGGAGCAGGGCGCCATGCACCTGGCCTTTGGCCGCCGCGCCATGCTGGCTGATGATATGGGACTTGGTAAAACCGTCCAGGCGATTGCCGCTTCTGCCCTGCTCAAGGAAATGCGCGACATCCAGCGCGCCCTCATCATCTGTCCCGCCTCGCTCAAACACCAGTGGGCGCGCGAGATCCGCCGCTTTACATCGCTGTCCGTCACTGTCGTGGAGGGCAATCTCAAAGCCCGCCGCGAGCTGTACCGCGACGCCTCCTTTTTCAAGATCATCAATTACGAACTCGTCCGCCACGACATGGACGAATTGCTAAAACTGCGCCCCGACCTCATCATCCTTGACGAAGCCCAACGCATCAAGAACTGGCGCGCCAAGACGGCCCAGATGGTCAAGGCGCTTCCCAGCCGTTATGCGTTCGTTCTCACCGGCACGCCGCTCGAAAATCGCATCGACGAACTTTACAGTATCTTCCAATTCCTCGACCCGCGCATCCTCGGCCCGCTCTGGCACTTCAACGACCGCTTCTACGAGCTGGAAAAACGTGAAAGCGGAACATACAAAGTGCTGGGTTACAAGAACATCGACCAGTTGCGCGCCCTGATCGCGCCTTACGTTCTGCGCCGCACCCGCGACGAAGTGCTGAAAGACCTGCCGCCCCGCGTAGACAACAACTTCTTTGTCGAAATGACCGATCCGCAATGGCGCGCCTACAACGAGTTCAAAGAGCAGCTTGCCAAACTGATCTCCGCCTCCAGACGCCGCCCGCTCACGCCCAAAGAGCGCGAACTGCTCCTGATGTACCTGGTCAAAATGCGTCTGATCTGCAATGCCTTGGCGCTACACGACAAGGAAATCCCTCCAAAAGAGCGTGAAAAGACCGGCCCCAAATTGGGGGAGCTGGGTGAGATCCTGTTCGAAGAAATCGCCTCCAACGGCCACAAAGCCGTGGTCTTCAGCCAGTGGGCCAATATGCTGGCGCTCACCGAACCGGTCATCCAGCGTGTGGGCCTCGGTTACGTCAAACTTACGGGCGATGTCCCCTCCGCGAAACGCGGCGACCTGATCCAAAAATTCTTCGACGACCCACAGTGCCGTGTTTTTCTCTCCACCGACGCCGGCGGCGTGGGGCTCAATCTACAGGCCGCCTCCCTGGTCATCAACCTCGACCTGCCTTGGAACCCCGCCGTGCTCGAGCAGCGCATTGCCCGCGCCCATCGCCATGGCCAGCCATCCTCGGTGCAGGTCATCAACCTGGTCGCTAAAGACACCATCGAGGAACGCATGCTAGACACCCTGGCCGCCAAGAAAAATGTGTTTGCGACCGTCTTTGGGACGGACGAATCCCCGACTTCCATTAAGTTTGCGGACATGGGACAGAGCCTGCTGCAAAAGCTGGGCGATCTTTTGAAGACCCCTGTGGAAGTGGAATTGGATCTCGCCCCCGCGACTCCCGCGCCCGAGGAGGCCGCGCCATCCGCAGAAGTTTCCGCCCCTCTCCCGACTTTGAGTGGATTCACTGCCCTGCTGCTGGACCGTCTCCCGAACCGCATCCTGCTGGTCCGTAAAGCGCCGTATATGCCTTCTTTTCACCCAGCAGTTCAACTGCGGGATGAACAGAGCGAGGGGATCATCGTCGTCGTCTCTGGCGCACCTGCCGACCTGCGTCCCGTCATCGAAGCAGCGCTTTCAGAGTATTACATCGAGGATGTTCCGCAGCTTCACTTGATGGATTCCGAAGGCTACCAGTCGCTCTCGGCGTTCATCCCTGCCCTGGCCGCCCCGCCTGCTCCTGAAGACGTAGCCTACCGTGCGACATCCCTGCCCGCGCCCGTCCGTGAAGTGGACCAGCTTGCCGTGCGCCGCAAGCGCGCCAGCGAAGGGTTGGCCTTTGCCGAAAAACGTCTCGCCCTGGCAGACCTCCTGCTCAAAGGCGGCTTCCCCGAAGAGATGACGCGCCCCTTGCGCGAATCCCTCGGCTGGGGTCTCACCTCCCTGCTCGCCCTCCACAGCGACCGCGATCCTTCCTCCGATTTGCCCTCCTCGCGCCTGGTCCAGGCTGAGCTCGTCGAAACGGGTCAGTTGCCGGCGGAGTTATCCCAAAGGCTGGCGCAGGTCCGCGATCTCACCGCGCCGCCCGAGGCTGGGGAAGACGCGGCGCCGCTGTCCGCGCAGACGGGGCAAACGTTGATCGAATCAGTACGGGAGTTGATGGATCTTGTTCAGGAGCATGTGGTGAAGGCTGGCATCTGATGGCCCCTCGCCTGCTCCTCGCCCCCGCCGGGCATGGCAAAACCGAATACATCATCCAGCGCATTCGGGGGTTGTTGACCGATGAGCCGCTTGTACCCGTGATCGTCATTGTGCCAAACCGCATCCAGGCGAGCGGTTTTCGCAAACGGTTGTCCGCTTCGGGCGGCGCGCTGGGGGTGGAGGTCCACACCTTTCACACGTTGTACGCCGAACTGTTGATCCGCGCGGGACGGCCTATTCCGCTCCTGCTCGACCCCGTGCGCATCCGCCTGCTGCGCGCGATTATAGATAACCTGTGCGAACGCGGCGAGATGAAATACTATGCGGGATTACGAGACAAGCCTGGATTTATCGCGCTCCTGCGCAACAGCATCGAAGAACTCAAACGAGCGCGCATCTTTCCCGACGATTTTTCTGCTGCCGTTGAAGGACTCGGTCCGCGTCTGGAGGAATTGGCGCTAGTTTACACCGCTTACCAGGATTGGCTTCAGGATCAAAACTGGGCGGACAACGAAGGTCGCGGCTGGCTGGCAGCGATCGCGCTCGAATTAGAACCGACGCTTGGAACGGATACCCGTTTTCTGGCCGTCTCCGGCTTCGACGAATTCAACCCCACGCAACTGGCCGTCCTCTCCCTTTTAGCCAATCGCGCTAAGGAAACCATCATCACTCTCACGGGCGATTTGCAGCGCCCACAGCGCGTTGCACACCATCGCTTTCGTCGCGCTCAAACTGCGCTCGCTTCTGCTCTCACCATTCAGCCCAAAGCGATGGATTCGTTGTCCATGCTTTCATCGGACATAGCGAACGTCGAATCACGGTTGTTCGATAATCGGCAAGATGGCAAGGTTGCAAGCGGGCAATCGACAATCGGAAATCGTAAATCTGAAATTGAGTTCCTCGAAGCCCAAACCCGCGCCCTCGAGGTGCGTTCCGCCTTACGCTGGATCAAAGCGCGCATCGTCCGTGACGGGATGGGAATACAGGACGTCGCGATCCTGGCACGTGACCTGGAGCCCTACCGTCCTTTTCTCGAAGAGACCGCTGCGGAGTTCGGTATCCCTCTGCGGATTGTGGGCGGGCAGCCGCTCATCGAAAACCCCGCTGTGGCTGCGCTGCTGGCGCTCCTCTCGCTGCCCGCCGAAGATTGGCCGCGCCGCGTGTTGATCGAATCCTGGCGCAGCCCATATTTCGATTGGATGGAACTGGGGATCGATGCCAACTCTATTGCCACGCTGGACGAAATTTCGCGGGTTGGACGTGTCTCGCAAGGATTATCACAGTGGGCTGAAGCGTTCGCGATGTGGGAAAAGAAAAAGACGGTCGTCGATGAAGAAGGGGAGACGATTCGTTCATTCGCCTTTGATGAGCAGGTGAGGGAAAAATTCGAAGCCTTTATCGACCTGCTCACTCCACCCGGCCATGCGAATGGAAAGGGATATATCGCCTTTATCGAGTCCTTGATCGGGGATGATCCGTCCCCCCTCGGTCCCCCGATCTTTGCCCCGCAAAAATCGAGGGATGAAAAGGGGGCAAACATCGTTGCCAGTGCCCGCGCAAACGTTGCGACCGCCGAACGGGATATCGCCGCGCTGCGCGCGTTCAAGGATGTATTACGCGGTTTGGTTCTGGCTGAATCTGTTTTGGAAGATGATGCGCTCGAATATGCTGATTTCTATCGAGACCTGCGCGGCGCAGTGGACGCTTCGCGCGCGACATTTTCGGCCCCCGCCGAAGCGGGTGTGTTCGCTGCGTCTGTCCTGGATGGGCGCGGATTATCGTTCGACGCGGTCGTCTTGATGGGACTCTCCGAGGGTGAGTTCCCCAAGCAGGAACGCGAGGATATCCTGATACGCGAACATGACCGCGCGATCTTGCGCGAACGCGGGCTGCCTCTCGAAACGAAACTGCACGGCGACGAGGCGACGTTTTTCTATCAGGCCGTCTCACGCGGGCGGCAGAGGCTGTTGCTCACCCGGCCTTATCTTGCCGATGACGGTCAGGCGTGGGAGCCATCACCTTTTTGGGCTGAGGCCCTCCGATTAAACGGAAGCAGGTCTGTTGCCCGTGTACGAAGCGAAGATGGTTTAACGGATCCGGCGGAAGCAGCCTCACGCATCGAATGGATGGAAGCAGCCAGAGAATTCGACATCCACATCAGAAATGGAATCGAGGCACTGCAGGCGCGGATGAGCCCGAAAGCCGGGGGACGCTATGAGGGCGACACTTCGACCCCCTGGCAGGGACAGGCAGGCCCAATGCTCGATTTGAGCGGACGCTTTGGCGCAGGCTACGGTTGGAGCGCGAGCCGCCTGGAAAGTTACGGGACCTGCCCGTTCGAGTTTTTTATTGCATATGCAATGGAACTGGAGCCGCGCACCCCACCCGAAGAGGGATTCGACGTGCGCGTGCTCGGCTCGATGTTGCACAAGGTTTTGGAAGAGGTGTATGCGACGGATGATCCGCTGAAAAACCTGCCAGAGATAGCAAGGGGAGTTTTTGCGGCCGCGCCACAGGAGTATGGTTTTCGCCCGACAGCGTTATGGGAGATGCAAAAAATCGAGCTGACGCGTATCCTCGAAAAGACCGTTCGCGCGCTGGACGAGGTCTTGCAAGGATACAAGCCGCTTCATCTTGAAGCAAGGTTTGGAATGGGCAACCCTTCGCTCACGCTGCAGACTTCGGCGGGCGAGGTGCGCCTGCACGGTTACATCGACCGGATCGACGCCGCGCCGGACGGGTCCCTGCGCGTGATCGATTACAAAGCGGGCAGCACAGCCATTTCTGCGGACCACTTGAAAGAGGGGCGCAGGTTGCAACTTCCAATCTATGCGCTGGCGGCGCGCGACGCGTTGGCGTTGGGGGAAGTTTTGGGCGGATTCTACTGGCACATTCAAAAAGCAGAAGCGAGCAGTTTCAAGCTGGAGAGATTCGAGGGCGGCATTGATCGCGCGTTCGAGACGGCAATCGATCACATTGGAAAATATGTGGCTGGTATCCGCGCGGGTCATTTCGAGCCCAAGCCGCCCGAGGAGGGCTGTCCAAGTTATTGCCCCGCGGTGAATTTCTGCTGGCGATATAAGCGAGGTTATTGATTATGCCGTACACATCGTTTCATCACTACTTTCCTGAAATTGCGGAAAAAGAGACGCGCACGATGACTACTCTCAAGCAGGATGGCGACATCCCCAAAGGATCGTATGGTTTGTTGGAAATGTATTGCGACGACCCTGGCTGTGACTGCCGGCGCGTATTTCTAGAAGTCTATGATTGGGAACGCGGGCAATCCATGGCATATATTGCTTATGGATGGGAAAGCGCTAACTTTTACCGGAATTGGTTTGGACGAGACGAACCTGCAATCATTCGAGGATTAAAAGGACCAGTTTTGAATGATGGAAGTCCGCAATCCAGGTTTGCTCCTGCGTTTCTGGAACTCGTGCGTGACATAGTCCTGCAAGATCCAAACTATATAGCCCGCCTCAAACGGCATTACCAGATGTTCAAGGAGAAAGTCGACCCGAAGCATTTTCGTCCATCAAGCGCGGCAAAGCGCATTGAGGTTGCAAAACCGAAATCCAAGAAGCGCAAACGCCATTGATTACTATACTGAAAGCGGGCACAAAATGCGGTTTTAAGAACAGGGAACGAAAGCTTTGGTAATATCTGAGCATGACCATCCAACTTGAATTCAGCCCAGAAATCTTGAAAGAACTCAACTATCAACGCTACAATCAT
>DAOTXM010000206.1:0-12723 GCA_034435215.1 Anaerolineales bacterium | reverse complement strand
GCCCCCCCCCCGCCCGCCACAACCATTTTTTGGGGATTTTCTTGGAACTTTGCGCTGTAATACTAGAAGGGACGGTTATTTCTTCCGCTTCCTCTCCTCCGACAGGCCCCAGATACTGAGCAGCAGCGCGGTCATAATCAAAACGCTCACGATCACGAAAGTATCCCGCAAGGCAAACACCTGTGCAGGGACCGGGGCGCTGGTCGCGCCGCCAGCCAGAACTTCCCCAGCATGCTTGAAGACCTGTCCTGCCCAGAGCGCGCCCAGGATGGCGATACCGGTCGTCTGGCCGAGGGTGCGGGTCATGGCCAACATACCGGAGGCAATCCCGAGCCGGTCACGTGGCGCAGCGCCCATGATGGCGCTGTTATTCGGAGACTGGAACATGCCCATTCCCAGTCCCACCGGCAGGAAGCGCAACACGTAGCCGAGCGCCGTCGTCTCGCCGTCCAGTGAACTGACCGCCAGAAACCCTATCGTCAACACGACCAATCCCGCCACTGTGATCGGGCGTGATCCGAAGCGGTCCGAAAGCGATCCGGAGACCGGCGCGATGACCCCCAACGCGACCGGTACGGTGGCCATCAGCAGCCCGGTCTGTTGCGGGTCATAGCCCAGCACATTCTCGGCGTAGAAAGGCATCAGCAGGGTCGTCCCGGCCAGGCAGATGAAGATCATGAAACCGGTCGCTAACGAGACCGAGAACAGGCTGCTGCGGAACAGGCGCAGGTCGATCATCGGCTGCTCCACCCGCAATTCGAGGAAGATGAAGAAAACAAGCAGGATGATCCAGGTTGCAATCAACAGCAAGACGCTCCGGTCGCCGAAACCCACCCGCTGGCCGAGCGTCAACACCACCAACAAGGCCAACAACGAAATGCACAACGTCAGTGCGCCCAGGTAGTCGAAGCGCTGTCCACCTGGTGGTTTGAAGGCCGGAACATGGCGGATGACCAGCCACGTACCGATAATGCCAATCGGCAGGTTGACGAAGAAGATCCAATGCCAGGACAGGTTCTTGACGATCAGGCCGCCTAACGTCGGACCAACCGCGATCCCGACCGAGACGATAGTGCCGCTGATGCCCAGCGCGCGTCCACGCTCGGACGGGGGAAATGCCTCCGTGGTAATGGCCATGCCCAACGCCATAACCATAGATGCGCCAACCGCCTGAACGACGCGGAAGCCAATCAAGGTATAGATCGTGGGCGAGAGTCCGCACAACACCGAGCCAACCGTAAAGACGACGAAGCCAGCTGTGTAGATGGATTTCTTGCCATAGATATCAGCCAGGCGGCCGACGCCCAGCATCAGTGTGGTGACAGTCAGCAGGTAGGCCAGCACCACCCACTGCACCAGCGCGAAGTCGGTCTGGAAGGCGCTCACCAAGGTCGGCAGCGAGATGTTGACGATGCTGCCGTCGATCGTCGCCAGGAAAACGCCCATCCCGACGGCGGATAGGATGTACCATTTTTGGGAATAATCTACTGCGGGGGAAGAGAAAGCCATCGATGTCCCTGGTTATGAAAGATGGGACGATTATATCCCAGGCGGACTCAATGGACGTATAATACCAAGCATCCTCGCTGAGCGGAGGGTCGAGTAGGGTCTAGCCTGTATCGAGACCCGTAGTCGAAGCGTTAACACTGCATTTGTCCTCCGACTGCGCTCAGGGATATAAGGAATTTCTATGCACTCTCGACGCGCGTTGCTCTACATGCCTGGTGACGACTGGAAGAAGATCACCAAAGCCCTGACCCTGGGCGTGGACTGCATCTGCATGGACATGGAAGACGGCGTGGCGCTCAACCGCAAGGCCGAAGCGCGCGCTACCATCGCCAGAGCCTTGAAGGAACTGGACTTTGGCGCATCCGAAAAACTGGCCCGCATCAATGCGGTCGGTTCCGGGCTGGAGGGGGATGATATCGAAGCCGTTCTGCCCTACCACCCGGATGGGATCGTGATTCCCAAGGTCGAGTCGCTGGAACAGATCTGCTGGGGTAGCGGGCGCATCGAAGCTGCCGAGTTGACCAACGGCTGGCCGGTCAACTCGATCCGCATGCTGGTAGGAGTCGAGACCGCCAAAGGGATCTTGAACCTGAAAGAGATCGCCTCCCATCCCAGGCTGGACGGCATCATCTTCGGTGGGGAGGATTTTGCCGCCAGCATCGGGGCGAAACGTTCTGAGAGTGCGATTGAGCTGTTGTACGCGCGGCAGGCCGTCGTCACGGCTTGCGCGGCGTATGGATTGCAGGCGATCGACATTGTCACGATTAGCTTCAAGGACGTGGAACGAATCCGCCGCGAGGCTGAATTTGGCGCTCAACTTGGATTTTCTGGCAAACAAATCATCCACCCGAATCAGGTTGCGCCTGTGCAGCAGGCCTTCACGCCAGACGACGAATCCATCGCCTCTGCCAGGCGTCTGGTGGAGGCCTTCGAAGCGTCCCAAACAGAGGGCAAAGGAGCCTTCGCGCTGGACGGTCAGATGATCGACATGCCACTGGTCAAGAATGCGCAGAAAGTGCTGGCGCGGGCCAGGGCGGCAGGGAAGATATAAAGGAGAAAACGATGGACAAACCAACGTATCCCGGCACATGCAATATCTGCGGTCAAACGTACAATAAAGCGGCCATGACCAACCACATCAAAGCCTGTCTGCGGACACGCACAGCCGACCAAGGTGCCCGACAGAAACAAAAGACATATGTGTTGAGCGTGGACGGTGATTGGAGGCCTGAGTACTGGATGTTTCTCGAAGTTCCGGCCGCAGCCACTTTAGCAAATCTAGATCAATTTCTGCGTGATATCTGGCTGGAATGTTGCGGTCATTTGAGCGCTTTTACTATTGGCAACATCCGATACGAGCTTGATACTGGCATGGTGGACTCGATGTGGAAAGATTTCTTTGGCCCCTCGATGCCAACCAAGAACATGAGCGCTCGCCTGTATTCTGTCCTGAAGCCTGGTTCAAAGTTCCACCATGAGTATGACTTTGGCACAACGACTGACTTGCGGTTAAAAGTTATACAAGAGGGAGAACGGTTCGAACAGAGCAAAAAGATCCATATTCTGGCGCGCAACCTCCCGCCGGATATTCCCTGTTACAAATGTGGAAAGCCAGCCACGCATGTGTGCTCGCAGTGCATCTTTGAGGGAGCAAAGGCCTGGCTATGTGCTGAGCACATCGTACGGCACAAATGTGGTGAGGATATGTCCCTGCCCGTTGTCAATTCCCCGCGTGTGGGAATGTGCGGGTACACTGGGGAGGCTGGTTGGTAAAGCACACTATGAAGCCAAAATCTCTCAGACAATTGGCCGTTATGAATGTGGACGAAGGTGAAGAAATCATCGGTGGATGGGCATCTGCGCATATTCCGCAGGTGGGGATCTACAAACTACTCGCCAAGAAGCGGTTGGACGGCGTGATCGAATGGGCGCATTTCGTGCAACGCGACAGCGGCTCGAAGGAAAAGGTCTATCGCGGTGAGGTGGAGAGCAGCAAGCAACTCGAGGAAGTACTGGAGATCATGAACAAGCACCTGCTAAGAGTTTTTGGCACGACCATGAAAGCCGCTGATTATGACATGTACACATTGGACGGGAAAAACACAGCCTCAACCAAACATTAGGAAAATTCATTGCTCTCCATCCTCTTCGGACTCAGCGCTGCCCTCGCCTGGGGCGCAGCCGACTTCACAGGCGGCCTGGCTTCCCGCCGTACAGGCGCGTATCGTGCCGTGTTGTATGGTGAGTTCTTTGGTCTCCTTTTCATCGTAGCTGCGGCATTTTTCATCGACGAGCCGCTGCCGGATTCGTCCGTGCTTGGCCTGGCCGCAGCCGCTGGGGCAATCGGCACGACCGGCCTGTTGACCCTCTTCCGATCTGTGATCCACGGCAAGATGAGCATCGCCATGCCGGTCTCTGCCCTGCTGGCAGCCGCGCTGCCCGTGCTGGTCGGTAGTTTCACCGAAGGATTCCCGGGCGTGATCCCCTTTCTCGGCTTTGTCCTCGCCCTATCGTCGATCTGGTTGATCTCACGTGAAGATGGGGATAACAGTCACATCCTTACGCACCTGGCCGACCTGCGCCTGCCTCTGTTGGCAGGCATCGGTTTCGGCTCGTTTTTCATCCTGATGGACATCGCTACACGGGAAGCGGCCCTCTGGCCGATGCTTGCCTCACGCACGGGAGGGACGATCATCGTTGCCCTCTACATGTTCATCAGGCGGGACTCCTGGCGCCTCGCACGGCATGTCTGGTTTGTTCTGCTTCTCAACGGTTTCCTCGATGTCGGCGGGACTGCCTTCTACGTGCTGGCCAGCCAGACTGGCCGCCTGGACGTGGCCGCTGTGCTCAGTTCGCTCTTTCCCGGCACAACTGTCCTGCTGGCTGCTCTGATCCTGAAAGAACGCGTCTCGCGATCGCAATTGACCGGCATCCTCCTGGCATTGGCCGCCATCGTTTTCCTGACCCTGTAATCCATGCTTACCGTTCCCATCCTCCTTGGTCTACTCTCCGCGCTCACCTGGGGCGCTGGTGACTTCAATGGCGGTCTGGCAGCCAAGCGCAGCAATCCGTATGGCGTGGTGGCAGTGGCGCACATTCTCAGCCTGGGATTGTTGCTGGTGCTCGTCCCGTTGAGCAGAGAGCCCATTCCACCTTTACAAGACTGGTTGTGGGGCGGCGCAGCAGGACTGGCAGGCGGTATCGGCCTCTTGGTCCTGTATCGCGCCCTGGCACAGGGACGCATGAGCGTCACTGCCCCGGTCTCGGCTTTATTGGCTGCTGCATTGCCGGTGTTGGTGGGCATCATCATGGATGGGAATCCCGGCGCATGGGTGTTGTTCGCCTTTGTGCTGGCTTTGGCTGCCGTCTGGCTGGTATCCGGCGGAGAAGGTCTCGCCATCAATTTCGGAGACTTGCATCAACCGGCCATTGCAGGGATCGCATTCAGCGCTTTCTTCGTCTGCCTCGAACGCGCCAGCCAAACCTCCTTATTATGGCCGTTGATTGCAGTACGTATCGTCTCCATCTCAAGCCTGCTCGGTTTTGCCGTCCTGACACGCCAGCCCTGGATACCCAAACGAGAAAGCCTCGTTCCCATCCTCTTGAGCAGCATATTGGATACCATCGGCAACGCCAGCTACGCCCTTTCCGCGCGCATGGGACGCCTGGACGTGGCCGCCGTGCTGGGCTCCCTCTATCCCGGCGCAACTGTGTTGCTGGCCTGGGTGTTCCTTAAAGAGCGAATCTCACGCGTACAAACTATTGGCATCTTGCTGGCATTGGGTGCGATTGTGATGCTGACAATCTGACGAAAAACGACAGACCACAGACTGCTCCTTTGGCCATCCGTGGTACGTTATTATGAGGTTTTCATGTTCGAACTCCAGCCCGTCACCACCCGCCGTGAAAGACGTCTCTTCCTGACCTTCCCCTGGCGCATCTACAAAAATGACCCCCTTTGGGTCCCGCCGCTTCTCTCCGAACGCGAGAAAGCCATCGACCCGGCGCGGGGCATGTTCTTCAAGGGCGGACACGCCGAATGTTTCATCGCCTGGAAAGATGGAAAACCGGCTGGTACGCTTTGCCTGGCCGAAGATTACAACTACACGCGTACCCGGGGCTATGCCGAGTGCATGTTCAACTTCGTCGAAGTGATCGAGGACTATGCTGTTTTCGAAGCCATGTTCGATTTTGCCACCGATTGGGCGCGTGAGCGGAACATGCGGTCCCTTTACGGCCCCTATTTTCTCGACCGGGAGGATTTCCGCGGACTGCTGGTCGAAGGCCGCGAGCGCCCCGCCGCCATTTTATGTGGCCACCAGCCGGCATACTACCAGGGATTTTATGAGCGGTATGGATTCTCGAAAGATGGGGAAGACCTGGTGGCTTATGCTGTTGAGATAGACCCTTCTTCACCTAAAATCCAACGCCTGTCCCGGTTGGCGGAGCGGGTCCGGTTGCGCAACCCGGAGTTCACGGTCCGCAGCGCAAATCTTGCCGATCTGGACAACGAGCTCGATCGCATCGTCTACCTGCAAAACCGCGCGCTGGGGCACTTCCCCGGTTACGTCCCCTATACGCGCAATGACATCGAGGCCATGGTCTTGCCCTTCCTGGCCGTGGCCGATCTCGACCTGGTGCTCTTTGCTGAAGTAGACGGCCAGCCGGCCGGTTTCTTCCCGGGTGTGCCCAACTTCAACGAACTGACCATCAAGCTCAACGGCTTGCGCTATCCCTGGGACTACCTGCGCTATCTGCGTTATCGCAATCTCAAGCCGGAATGCCTCGCCATCAAGAGCGCCGTTGTCCCACCGGAATACTGGGATATCGGCGTGGCTGTTTTGCTTTTCGATGAGATGGCCCGGCGCGCCATCGCCAAAGGGTACAAATGGGCCGATCTCTCGCTCACGGGTGAGGACAATCCCGATACCCGGCCGTTGGCGTATCATATAGGCGCGCAGATTTATAAAAGATACAGGTTTTACAAAAAGGAAATCCCTCATCCCAATCCCTCTCCCTGAGGGAGAGGGGTTGGGGTGAGCGTGGAGGGTTCATGGGACAACTCACTGACCGCATCGCCATCATCACCGGTGCCACATCCGGCATCGGCAAAGCCACCGCCAGACTCTTTGCGCAAGAAGGGGCAAAGGTCGTCATCACAGGACGCCGGCGGGAACGGGGTGAGGGGGTCGTTTCCGAGATCCAGGCTTTGGGAGGCGTCTGCCGGTTCATCCAGGCGGACCATACCGACCCCGAGGCCTGCTCCCACGTGGTCGAGCGGACCCTGGCCGAGTTTGGGCGCATCGACATCCTGTTCAACAACGCCGGCATCGTCACCAGCGGCACTGCCGAAACCGTCAGCGAGGCGGACTGGCACGCCACCCTGGCCATCAACGTGACCGCCGTCTGGCGTATGAGCCGTCTCGTCATCCCCCATATGCGCAAACAGGGCAAGGGCGTGATCGTCAACAACGGTTCGGACTGGGCTGTGGTCGGCGCGAAAGACGCGCTGCCATACGCTGTCAGCAAGGGTGCGGTGGCACAGATGACCCGTTCCATGGCGCTCGACCATGCCCATGAGAATATCCGTGTCAACGCCGTCTGTCCGGGAGACACATTTGTGGAGAGATGGCTGGAGAAGGGTTATTTCGAAGAATCAGATCCGGTGACACGGGAGCAGGCCATAGCTGAGTCCGCTGCGTACATTCCCTTGCAACGCTTTGCCGACCCGCTGGAAATCGCAAAAGCCGTACTGTTCCTGGCGTCTGATGATTCGTCCTTTGTAACCGGCCATCTGTTGCTGGTGGACGGGGGCAACACGGCACAGTAGTGGGAAACAAAAACTCCTGGAGAGATGCTCCAGGAGTCCGTCGGATTGCACAAATGGGGCTTAGTTGACGGCGATGACGTTGGCGGCCTGCAAGCCTTTGGGGCCCTGTTCGACTTCGAATTCGACCTTCTGGCCTTCTTCCAGGCTGCGGAAGCCGTCGGACTGAATGGCGCTGAAGTGCACGAAGACATCTGCGCCGCTTTCGCGCTCGATGAAGCCGTAACCCTTGCTTCCGTTGAACCATTTGACTGTGCCGGTGATACGTTCTGACATTGGATTTGCCTCCTTATGGCAAAAGAAAAAAGATATTTCAGGACCTTGTTTCGTTCCATCGGAGCAGTCAAACAAAAAGGCCCACGGATTACACCGTGAGCCGCCTTCGTCTTACTTGTACCGCGAACTTACCAGTATCCTTCGGCGGACAGGATACCACAGGCGGGGATGGCTGTCAACTGCAAATTTCGTCCGAAATTCTCCTAAACCTTCGTATATTCTCTGGTTTTTGGATTGAGTCTATTTGCGCGCACACGTCTATTTGCGATACATTGTGACCTTTGAATATCTGTGGTTAAATTTCCGGGTAGAAATTCGCAACAGAATCAGGAGCATATGCCATGAACATTCTCGGCGTAGATGTAGGCGGATCTGGAATAAAAGGAGCGCCTGTAGATACTTCAACGGGTGAACTACTGGCCGAACGTTACCGCATCAAGACGCCCAAGGGCGCGAAGCCCGGCCCGGTCGCGGAGACCGTTGCAAAAATTGCCAGCTACTTTGATTGGAAAGGTCCCATCGGGATCGGTTTTCCTGCGCCCATCAAAGGCGGAGTCGCGATGATGGCAGCCAATATCTCCGAGCAGTGGGTTGGTATCAATGCGGATGAACTGTTCTCGAAAGCAACTGGCTGTCCGTGCACGACACTCAACGACGCCGACGCGGCAGGAATAGCTGAAATGGAATTCGGCGCAGGCAGGGGGCAGCCCGGGACCGTGATCGTGCTCACCCTGGGGACCGGGATCGGCACCGCCATCTTCCGGGGCGGCAGGTTGTTGCCGAACACCGAATTCGGTCATGTGGAAATCAAGTGTCAAGACGCAGAATTGCGCGTGTCAGATTTCGCCCGCCAACGGGAAGGGCTTTCCTGGAAAAAATATGCCAAGCGCCTGGACCAATATCTTACAGCGATGGAAAGATTGTTCTGGCCGGATCTATTCATCGTTGGCGGTGGCATCAGCAAGGAGCATGAGAAATTCCTGCCCCTGTTGACGGTCGATACCCCGGTTGTTCCTGCGCAGCAATTCAATGAGGCGGGAATCATTGGCGCGGCGCTGGCTGCGCGGACTGAATGACAAACAAAGCCGGCGGCGAACAGCCGCCTTTTTCATCCCCAATCCGTGTACATCCGCGTTACTCTGTGGTTTAATCCCTCCCGCCATGGACTCCAAAACCCTCCACGTTCTCGAATACCCCAAGATCCTCGAGCGCCTGTCCAATTTCTGTGACTTCTCCGCCTCGAAAGAACTGGCGCTTGCATTACGGCCAACTCCCAGGTTCGAGGAAGCCACGCGCTTGCTGGCGGAAACGACCGAAGCGCGCTTCCTGCTCTCCACCCGCGACCTGACCATCGGCGGCTCGCACGATATCCGCCCTTCGGCAGACCTGGCAGCACGCGGCGGCGTTCTGGAACCACAGGCGTTACTGGACATCAAATCCACGCTGGTTGCCTGCCGCGAGTTGAAAAAATCACTGTTGGGAAAAAGTGAGAGTAGGGGCAAACTCGCGACTCGCCCGGAGCGCCATAGGAAATCCAAAGAAGAAGATGAGGTTCCCCCGGAACAAGAAGAGCATCCCTTCCCGCACCTGGCCAAGATCGCCTATGGTCTGCCCGACACGTATGGACTGGTAGACGCCATCTCGCGCGTGCTCTCTGAGCGCGGTGATGTGCTCGATTCCGCCTCCCCCAAACTGGGCACCATCCGCCGGGAAAAGAAAATCTCGCATGACCGCTTGATGTCCAGGCTGCAAAAGTACATCACCGACAGCCAGACCACACCGATGTTGCAGGAAGCCATCATCACCCAGCGCGATGGGCGTTATGTGATCCCATTGCGAGCAGAGTTCAAGGGACGTATCAAATCCATCATCCATGACCAATCCTCCTCCGGCGCGACCCTGTTTGTCGAGCCGCTGGCAGTGGTGGAACTGAACAACGCCATCCGGGAGCTGGAGCTGGCTGAGCGCGACGAGGAACGCCGCGTACTGGCTGCACTTTCCGCGCAGGTCGGCGAACACGCGCAGGACCTGATCTATGGCATCGAAAATCTGGCCGTGCTGGACCTGGCCTTTGCGAAGGCGAAGTATGCGGAGGAGATCAAGGCTAGTGAACCAATCCTTCATCAGCTTTCGGCGAATGGCCGTCAGCGTTTAACAAAGGAAAAACTGAAAGCTGAAAGCCGACCGCTGATCAGCTTGTTGAATGCAAGACACCCTTTGCTTGATCCCAAAACGGTTGTGCCAATCAGTGTAGACCTAAAACCTGGCATCCGCGCGCTGGTCATCACCGGTCCCAACACCGGCGGCAAGACCGTCAGCCTGAAAACCGTTGGGTTGCTGGTGCTCATGGCGCAGTCCGGCCTGCACATCCCGGCGCAGAGCGGCTCCGAACTGCCCTGCTTCGAGTCGGTTTGGGCCGACATCGGCGATGAGCAATCCATCGAGCAGTCGCTCAGCACCTTCAGCGGTCACCTCACCAACATCGTGCGCATCCTGAAAAAAGCCGACGGCCGCGCGCTGGTCATCCTGGACGAGCTGGGCGCCGGTACCGATCCGCAGGAAGGCGCCGCCCTGGCGCGCGCAATATTGGCACACCTGCTCGAGCGCGGGATCACCACCTTCGTTGCCACGCACTACCCCGAACTGAAGACGTTTGCACATGCCACCGAGGGCGTGGTCAATGCCTCACTGGAATTCGACATCGGGACTCTGCGCCCGACCTTCAAGCTGACCATCGGCCTCCCGGGCCGTTCCAACGCGCTGGCCATCGCAACCCGCCTCGGCCTGGACCCGGAAATCGTCGCCGCGGCAAGGAACGAGGTCAATCCCGAAAACATCCGCGCCGACAAACTGCTGGATGATATCCGCAAGGAACGCAACCGGACAGGCCGCGAGCGCGAAAAGATCGAAAAAGCCCGCAAACGAAGCGAGGAACTCAACCGCGAACTCGAAAAGCGACTGGAATCCATCGAAGATGAGCGCCGCGATGTGATCGCCAAGGCGCGCGCCGAAGCCGAATTGGAAGTGGCCGTGCTCAGACGCAACATCGAATCGCTCAAGTCGCAGCTTAAAAAAGCCCGCCAGCCATTGGAAGCGCTCAAACAGGTGGAAGAAAAGGTCGAAGAGATTGAAGAAAAAGTGGAAGAACCGGTTGAGCGGAAAAGGCAACAGCCTCCAGTAACCAGTGGTCAGTTGCCGTTACGCCTTGGAGAGCGAGTCATCGTCCGCACGTTGAACGCCGATGGCGTGGTGACAGCCCTGGGCGAATCCGAAGCGGAAGTCCAGGTGGGCAGTCTGCGCATCCGGGCGAAGTTGTCCGATCTGGAAAGAAAACAAACCACGGACGACCGACCACAAACCATTGAAGCATCAACCGTCCATCATCTACGGTCGACGGTCAGTTCCCCCGGCCTCGAACTCGACCTGCGCGGCCAGATCTCCGAAGATGCGCTGGAGGTGCTCGACCGCTACCTGGAACAGGCCTACCTGGCAGGGCTGCCTTTTGTGCGCATCATCCATGGCAAAGGGACGGGCGTGCTGCGCCAGGTTGTGCGCGATGCGCTGCGCCAGAACTCGCATGTGATTTCGTACGAGGAGGGGGGACCTAAAGAAGGTGGTGAAGGCGTGACGGTGGCAAAGATCGGTTAGATTCGCTGACCGATGAACACGACAGGGCACAGAAGAACGTGCCCTCTATTTTTGCCTCTTGAAAAATGAACTTAAAGTTCATATAATATGAATATAAGGTTCATTTCATGTTGACTTCAGAATGGCCTCAACTGCAAACACATATCCTCGAAATGGAACGGCGTGGGCTGGTCACGCGCACCTTCCGGCGGCTGGACCCTGACCGCCAGCAGGCTGTCATCCAGGCCATCCTGGACGAAGCCGCTGAGAAAAGCCCGACAGCGCTCAACATCAAGCAAGTGGCGGAACGCGCCGGGGTTGCAGTTGGTTCCCTTTACCAGTATTTTGGAAACCGCGAAAACCTGCTGACCTTTGCAGTCGAACTATGTGTGCATCAGATGACCGATTTGTTTGCAATGTCGCGTCCGTACTTGCTGGAGATGTCCCTGCGCGAAGCCCTGACTGCCTACCTTAGCTATGGCATCGAATGGAGCCAGACCCAGCAGGGCTTTATCCAATTTTTCGGGCGCGCCGCCTATCAGGGTGACCCGGGATTGGCGGAAAAGGTGGTGGCGCCTGTCGCCACTGCCATGCGCGAAATGATGCGCGACATGCTCACCGCGGCACGCCAACGCGGCGAGATCCGCCCTGACCTGGACCTGGAGGCCGCCTCACGTGTGGTCAACGCCCTGACAATCGCTATCGGCGACTCACAGTTGCTGCCTTATCTCAATCGATATTTCCAGGTCACAGATGAGGCTGTGTCATTCGAACAGGTAGTCGAAACAATGGTCGACCTGCTTATGGATGGTATGAAACCCAAGCCTCAACCTTCCACGGAAGGAGTGTAAAATGCCGCCTCTCATGCGCCGCATCTTTTGGTTTCTCAACAAATTCTTCATGGTACCCATGTTCCGACTCGGATTCGGTCCGTTCTTCGGCAACCCGCTGACCGGTTACATTATGGTCATAAAAGCCATCGGCCGCAAGACCGGCAAGGTACGATTCGCACCGGTCAACTATGCTATCCACAAGGGAAATGTCTACTGCATTTCCGGTGGTCGCAAGAATTCGGACTGGTACCGGAATCTGCTGGCTATCCCGGAAGTTGAATTGATCCTGCCAGGAGGCTGCCTCTACACTCACATGGAAGAGGTTCATTCCCTTGACGAAAGACGCGTCATCATCCGACAAATCTTGAAGAACGCCGGTTTTGCCGGCTTTTTCGAGGGGTACAACCCCTGGCGTATCAGCGACGAGGAGTTGATGCAAAAAAGCGCTGACCTGCCTCTCCTGCGTTTCCATCCGCTGGGCGTGGGCAACGGTCCATCCGATGCGGGGGGCTGGGTCTGGATTTGGACCTTTGCCGTCACTATCCTTATTGTGCTGGCATTGATACGTTAGGCATCCATCATTAAGTATTACAGCGCAAGGTTGCATTGCTGATACGCGTTCACTACCAGAGATAACCGAAAGAATGGTTG
>DAOTXM010000205.1:0-5718 GCA_034435215.1 Anaerolineales bacterium | reverse complement strand
CGCGCTCACATCCAAAATTCAGACCTTATCTCAGGAGTGTTGAGGAATCACTCACTCTTTTATTTCCTGAATGAGACGGTAGATTTTCCTTTTGCTCCAGCCGGACTCATCCGCCAGCCGCTTCGACAGGCGGCTGGGCGCTTCCCCCGCCTCCAACCCGGACCTGATCGCTGCTACCGTTTGGGATTCCGTCCATTCCCCTTGAGTCTTTTCCGCCCCCGCAACCACCAGCGTGAATTCCCCTCGTGCCGGCTGAGACTTGAAATACTCCAGCGCCCCGCTGACGGTCCCGCGCCAGTATTCCTCGAACATCTTGGTCATCTCGCGCGCCACGCAGATGCGACGGTCACCGAGTTCGGTGAAGAGATCCTCCAGCGCCTCTACGATGCGATAGGGGGATTCAAGAAAGATCAACGTGTAGGACAAATTGGCAATTTGCCCTACGAACTTGCGGCGTTCGCCTGCCTTATGTGGCAGATAACCGAGATACAGGAAGCTGTCGGTGGGCAGGCCGGAAACGGTCAGGGCGGCCAGCGGTGCCGAAGGCCCAGGGACAGGCCGCGCGTCGAAACCCGCAGCGAGCGCCGCTTTGACCAACTCGTAGCCGGGATCGTTGATGGCGGGCATCCCGGCATCCGAGACAACTGCCACATCCCCATCCGCCAGTTTGGATAAGATAAAGTCGATCTTTTGCAGCTTGTTGTGCTCGAAGTAACTGGTGAGCGGTGTGGGGATCTCGAAGTGCTTGAGCAATTTCCCGGTATGACGGGTGTCCTCAGCGGCAATCAGGACGACCTCCCGCAGGACACGCACCGCCCGCGGCGACATGTCTTCCAGGTTGCCAATTGGTGTAGCGACGAGATAGAGAGTTCCCATGCGGGTATTGTAACACTCTGGCCCCCTCCGGCGCTACGCGCCACCTCCCTCATATTCCACTGATCGCGGAAAATGGGGGAGGTGCCCAAAGGGGCGGAGGGAGTCTGCTATAATCTCCCAAACCTTGGAGATAATATGATCGTCGTTTCAGATTTGATGGGCACATTGACCACCGGCTCCCCGGTGTTAGGTTTGGTGGACTGGGTACGGCATAACCAGAGCAAATGGCAAGCACGCTGGTATATGGCTTTCATTTTGCCTGGTTACCTGCTCGCCAAGCGTGGACTGATCGACTGGCAGCGCTGGGGGCAGAACCTGATGGTCACCAGCCTGTCGATGATCAGGGACGCCACCCCGCAGAAATTCGACGACGTCTCCGAGTGGCTGGTGGAAGCCAATTTGTGGAAAAAACGCCGCGCTGATGTCATTCAGCTGCTGAAAGAACATGCTGCAAACGGCGCGCAGGTCGTCATTGCCAGCAGCGTCCACGAGCCGGGTGTGGCTGCCTTTGCCCGGCGTATCGGTGCGCAGGCGATCGGCTCGCCGGTCGAGTTCGTGGACGGGCGTGTGCGCTTTGCTGGCAAGTTGGTCGCAGATGAAAAGAAGATCGAACAGGTACTCTCGCGCCTGGACGTGAAGCACATCGATTACGCTTATGGCGATACCGCTCTCGATATCCCGCTGCTCGAGCGTGCCGAGCATCCGGTAGCGGTCTACCCCGACAAAAAGCTGCGAGCCGTGGCCAGGGAGCGCGGCTGGGAGATCATCGGCTCAACAGCCAGCTATCCCTGATTCGGTTTTTTGTTTCTAATACGAAGGGGTGGAGGAAAAATATCCCATCATTTTTCAAGTCAAGCGGATGTCTATGGACTTAGGTCATAAAGATATGCATTCGCGCCTGAGCCATCGAACTGATCGACGATGACTCCAAATTGATCCAGGTATTCGAGATAAAAGGCCTGCGTGTCTTCCCCTTTACACTCCACACAATCGAGGATCTCCGAGAACAGGAACCAAACGCGTTCTTTCCCAACCAGGCTGGCTACATCGTTGGTGAAATTTTGCAGCATGGCCCGTTTCCTGGGACTATCCACGCCGATCAACACGTTGCCCTTCTCCAGACCGTAAAAGGGAGCATAGTAGTTGAACACAGGGTCCGTCCTGGGGAAGACGTACAAGATGTCATCCGGCAGCCTATTTTCTGCAATATATTCCATGACAGGGCGGATGTCTTCCTTCTCGCCTGCAATTGCTTTTTCATATGTAATGGGCACCAACTGCCAGATCACTGCCAGGGCTAATCCGCCACTCAAGATTGCGGCAAAACCGGGCTTCCATTTCGCCGCCAGCCAGTAAATAGCCCGAAATCCCTCTGCCATGAGCAACAGCGCGAACGGAACCAAGAACAACATGAAGCGATCCTTGAGAGGGTAGCGCTGGAAGACAGAAGCAACCACAGCCACGGCAAAAGGAGTAAGCACCAGCAAGGCTATTCTGCGATCCCTGGTCAGGAGGGAAATCGAGCCAAGCGATGCCAGCGCCAGGGTGACCAGGGCCATCAGGTCGTCTGCCCTGTGAAAGGCAAAGAACAAAAAGGAATAGTAGGTATCGCGGAACCAGCCCCTGTCGCTCCAGGGTGGCATGGGCACATAGGCCCTGCGCCAGTAATCGATGAGAAATTCGTCCACGATGATGTGCCGCAATGAGACCAGATATTCCAGCCCAAAGCTGGTGAACCAGCCGAGACCGAGGCCAATGATCCAGGTCCAGGGCACATAAGCCTTACGGGTCGATTTCTCGAGAGCCAGTGCCAGCCCTATGCCGACCATGATGAAGACGGACGGGTGCGAGATCCAGATTACGGCCGTCCCCACAAAGCCCAAAAGGAGGAAGTCCTTGGCCTGCGCGTCTTCTCGAAGACAAATCATGGCGAGGTAGACCAGCAACAAAGCGACCGTCACGTCGCTGCTGTATTGCTTGAGTTCGGAGGAATAGTGAACCAGCCACCAGCTGATGGAAAACATCGAAACGGCGAACAGGCCGAACGTCCCGAACGAGGCGCGGGTAATTCTGTAGATCAGGTAGACCGCCAGGATTCCTGCACACAACGGGAACAGCCGCATAACGTAATCATGGTTCCCTAAAATGACGATGAAAAGCTTCTCGATGAACAAAAACCCGACCGGCGCTGCCTGGTGGTAGTCCAGCAGTTGGGTCAGCTCCGCAAAATTGCGATTGACCAGGTTGACCGCCAGGCTGGCTTCGTCGGCCCAGAAAGAACGGTTGAGCAGGTACTGGCGCAGGCGGAGCGCGCTCCCCAGCAGAACAATTCCCCACCACAAGAAGTTTGAATTAATAATCGATTGCACCTGTTTCCATGTGGGCTGCATGGTATTCCTTCAATTGACACAGAATAGTTGCATTATACTTTGTCAAGA
The DNA here is from genome assembly GCA_034435215.1 of Anaerolineales bacterium. GTDB lineage: Bacteria > Chloroflexota > Anaerolineae > Anaerolineales > Villigracilaceae > JAABUE01. The sequence continues at coordinate 2,404 of DAOTXM010000205.1, read as the reverse complement.
AAAACGAACGGCCAAAGGAGAAATCATGCAACCCTATTTCGAAGATTATCTATCGAACCTGCAGGAGCTGCATAACGACATCCTCAACGCGTCGAAGGATTTACCGCCTGCCGCCCTGGACTGGAGCCCGGATGTGGACATAAACTCGATCACTGCGCTGGTGGTCCATACCGTAGGCGCACAGCGCTTCCTGATCGGGGAAGTTGTAGGGGGTGACCCGGCCAACCGTGACCGGGAGGCAGAATTCAAGGCCCATGGATTGGATGCCGAGACGCTGGTTCAACGACTCGACGATAGCTTCGCATACATCCGCTCCGTGCTGGACAAGTTGTCTGTTGACGACCTCTCGGCCCGGCGCGAGCTTCGCGGACGCGAAAGAAGCGTGGCCTGGGTACTCGATCATGCCCTGAAACACACCGCCACCCACCTGGGCCATATCCAACTTACGCGCCAGTTTTGGGAAATTTACGGAGTGCTATAATATTCCTGCCAAAGTGAGGAGGGCGTTTTCGTTCGCCGCCAGTTTTGAAAATCCTGGCGAAGGAGGTGACCCATGACATATACTCCCCCTGTCATCGTCGTGCCGGGCATCACCGGGACACAACTACGCGATGAATATCAAATGCCGCCTGATCTGGTCTGGAGCGTATTGCAACATGAATACGTGCGCATTGCGCTCCACCCGGACAACCCCCGTTACGAGGCTTCGGAACCCGCCCGGGTCCAGCCGGATAGTATTTTCAACGTTGCCTATAAGGAACTTGTCCAGGAACTGCGCTATAACCTGCGCCAGCAGGAAGACAAACCGGTGCCCGTTTTCCCGTTTGGGTATGACTGGCGCCAGCCGCTGGAAGTAATCGTTAACCAGTTTACCCAGTTTGTAGAGGAAGTCATCGAACGGACCAAGTTGATCCGGCATTATGTCGAAGCTGGGTTTGCCGATGATCCTAAAGTGAACCTGATCGGTCATTCGATGGGGGGGCTGATCATTGCCGGGTATCTGGATGAAAAAGGAAAAGCTGCCAAGGTTGCCAAGGTTGCAACCCTGGCAACGCCATTCCACGGTTCTTTCGAAGCTGTCATCAAGATCGCCACGGGGACGGCCAACTTGGGGGCAGATTCACCCAGCTCCCGGGAACGGGAAGCTGCCCGGATTACCCCGGCGCTCTATTATCTCTTGCCGGATCCGGACCAGGGCCTGGAAATCGAGGACGACAGCCTCCCGAAGAGTTTGTTCGATCCCGGCTTATGGCAGCAGGGCGTGATCAAGTCCATCGAGGAATTCATCCGCCTGCACGCGGCTTCCACAAAGGCCAAGAAGGAACAGGCACAGACGCTGTTCAACGGTCTGCTCAAAACTGCCGAGGCATATCGTCGCCGCATCAACAACTTCCGGTTGTCCAAGGCCGGATTGAAGCCGGAAGACTGGTTGTGTGTGGTGGGCGTGGACTCCGAAACCCGTGTTGGGCTGCGGATCAAGAAAATCGGGAGCAGCCCGTTGTTCGACCTTGGTTCCGATTTCCGTCTCAACCAATGGATGAAGAATCCGGACAATCCAACCGACTGGCGCCTGACGGGGGATGGCACCGTTCCCTTCCAGGCTGCACTACCTGCTTTTCTCAAGCCCGAAAACGTTGTCTGCGTGACGCCCGACGATTTTGGATACTGGGAGGCGCAGGACAAGGTATTCGCCCGCGTTGCCGGGTTCCACGGCATCATGCCCAACATGGACATGGTGCACCGGCTGGTCGTGCGTCACTTTACCGGACGGCCAGACATGGGCGGCAACACCTGGGGGCGACCCGCACCCGGAGTTGCTGAAAATAAGTGGCGTCCGCCGATGCAGCTCCGTTATAAAAAATAGGACGTAGCCGAATATTCCTCACACAGCGCCTGCTTGCCCGGGAATTTGACGAATCCCTGCAACTCATTAGAGAATTCGGTGACGATCTAATCCTGCGTCGGCTTACAATAATCAGCAGGCGGCGTACAAATGACATGGATCGGCAGATCAATGAAAAGGCCTACTACATAATCCGGAAGTTAGAACTTCTTGAGGAATTTAAAGAAACACAAAGAACTCGATCCTTTTCCCGATTGATCTGCGTCTCGTACAACTGGCTATGACCCCCACCCAGCCTCCCCCAAATTCGCGGAATCTGGGGGAGGTGTCCGCAAAGTACCCGTAGGGTAAAAGACGGAGGGGGATCAAACCCTCTCTCGATTGAATTGCGTTTCATAGAGTTGAGCATACAAGCCATTCAGCGCGATTAATTCCTCGTGTGTTCCTCTCTCCACGATTTGCCCTCGATCCATCACCAGAATCAAATCCGCTGCGAGAATTGTGGACAAACGATGCGCGATGACAATGCTCGTGCGTCCTGCCATCACACGTTTCAACGCT
>DAOTXM010000204.1:0-9129 GCA_034435215.1 Anaerolineales bacterium | reverse complement strand
GAACCCAGGGTGTCAAATATTGCGGCGGGAAAAGAATAGTCGAGGTTTAGTATGGTTCTCCACATCCCGCTCTGCTCGCGCTTCACCCCGCTTTCGTAACTTGAAGGGCTTGAGCCGAGATGGAAGTAAAGGGTTCCCTGTTCGTCCAGACCGATATCCGGATTCTCAAGCCCCATGTCATGAATAGTAAAATCGCCCTCACGAATCTCTATCCTGGCAAACAGCGCCCAGCTCCGCCCGCCATCACTGGACATATACAGGCCCGGCTCGCAGAATTCTCCACCGCCAACGAAGAGGGTGTTCCCGTCTGCCGGGTGGATGTCCCAGCCGAGGATCTCACCGGGACAACCATCTTTCGAGGAATACACTGTTTCCCAGCTTTCACCCTGATCGGTCGATTCGTAGATGGTCTCGATGTCGCGCTTGTATAAATGGGAACTGTCTTGTGGATCCATGAGCAGGTAGATTTCTTCGGCGAACTGGTACCAATTCTCAGCGCCATCTTCTGTTTTGAAGATTCCACTCGGCGTGCCAGCGTACAAGATGTGCGGATTTTGGAAATCGACTAACAGTGAAGTCACGCGCGCACTTGTCAATCCCTGATGTGCCGGTCGCCACGAGAGGCCGCCGTCAATGGATTTGAAAATACCCGCGTTTTTCATACCCGCATAAAGCACATCTGGGTCTTTGGAGTCAATGACGAGGGCCGTGACCGTATCGCGCTCGAATTCCTGTCCGAGGGAGTTGCGTTTCCAGGTCAGGGGGATGGGTGTCGGCGTGGGGAGGAGCGTTGCCGTTGCGGTTGCAGTGGCAGGCAGGGCCATTGTCGGAGCAGGGGTTTCGGTCGAGATGATAACCGGAGTAGTAGGTGCTGGTCGGCTGGTAAACCCTTGAATCTTTGGGAATAGATAGATGCCCAGCCCAACCAGGAGCAAGACGCCCATTGAACCCCACAATCTCGGATCGTTGTACCAGCGCCTGCGGGAGAGCCGGATGACGCGCGCCAGCAGTTGCGCGGCGTCTTTGTAGTCCACGTCCGCTTTCAGGATTTGGCGCAGCAAGTCGCTGGCGCGAGCGTAGTCCTTCGCCTTGAGCGCGGATTGTGCTCCGCGATAAAGTTCTTCAAGGTCACTTTGGTCAGCCACTTCTCACTCCTCTCTATTCTCTACTCTCTGCTCACTTGCCTTCCAACTTGAAAATCCCATACGGCGTGGCAGCGTAGACATTGCCCTCCTTGTCCACCGCAATCGAGTACACCACCGTTGCGCCGAGCAGGCCGTCGTTGACCTGGCCCCAGCTCTGGCCGTTGTCGGAAGAAATATATGCACCGCCATCCGTGCCGGCGTAGAGGGTGTCAGGATCGTGAGGTTCGATGACCAGGCTGTTGACGAACAAACTGCCCAGGCCGCGATGGATCGCCTGCCAGGACTGACAGCCGTCCGCGCTGGCCAGCAAACCGTTGCCGGGGGAGGAAATGACCGTCCGGTTGCTGTCACGCGGATCGATGGCCAGCAGGTTTACGGTCGCTACATTGGCGGGTAACTGGCAAACGCCCCATGTTCCCGTAATGCCGTTCAAATGCAGGATCTTGCCGGTTGTTTCACTGTTGATCAGGATGTAAAATTGCTCTCCAGCCTGGTCAGGGATGAGCGCTGTGGAGATCGTCCCGACGATCTGCTCGGTCTCGCTTTTCCAGGCGATGTTGTTCCTCTCATCCCAGCTTTGCCCGCCATCCGTGGACAAGGAAAAGCCCGATTCATGGATGGCAATCACCATATTGGGACGTCGAGGCGGGACCACAAAACTGGAAATGCTTCGATTCGTGCTTGCCGTCCTTTGCCAGGTCTTGCCATCATCCTCGGATTTCAAGATCACATCGGCCAGGATGTACATGCTCTTTTTGTTGGCATCGAAGGCCAGCCCGCCGCCCTGGTCCGTCAGGAGAGTCCAGGCCTGACCGCTGTTCGTGGAGCGATACAGGCGATAGCCTCCTTCTGCAAACATGCTGACGTCATCGAAAGGTGAAATAGTAAGAGAAAGGTGGGTTCCCCCCAGCCCGTTATCCTGTTTCGACCATTTCACACCGCCGTCCCTGGAAATGAACAGCCCGTTGCCGTCCCCTCCGGCGGCCAGGGTGTTCTCCGCATGGGGGGAGAGGGCTACCTCCCAGATCAACTTTTCGTTCAAAACTGGCGTCCAGGAATCGCCCCAATCCTGGCTGGCAAGCAGCTGGTCGGGTTCGCCGCAAAAGATTCTCCCATCCTGGTCCGGATCGATCTCGGTTGCAAAGCAGCGCTGCTCGCGGATGGGCTCCCAGGTCTGGCCTTCATCCGTTGTCCGGTAGAAACTGTCTTCCCCGGTTATCGACCCGGAGACATAGATCCGTTCCTGCGGCTCGCTTGCCACCGCCAGGGACCAATAATGCAGTTGCAGGGATGGATGGATGCCGACAGGGATCGTCTCCCAAGTTTTGCCTCCATCCCGGGAACGATAGATTCCCAGGGGGCATTCGGCGCTTTTTTCGCGGTCAGCAATATAGATTGTGGTAGACATGCCGGGCGGCGTCACCAGGCTGGTAATGATCTTGGGGCAGGCGGGCATGCTGAGTTTGATCCAGTTTTTCCCGCCATCCGTGGTTTCATACAGTCCGAGTGAGTCAGTGAAATACAGATGGTTATGATCGGCGGGATCCATGACCACGGTCGCCAGGAACGCGCCCCCCGGGAGCTCGATGCCTGTGTTGACCGGTTGCCAGCTTTGTGCGCCATCCGTTGTTTTGTAGATGCCTCCCAGCAGCACCCCGGCATACAGCGTATCCGGCTGCTGCGGGTCGATGACCAGGGACCTGACCGCCGCGCGTCCCAGGCCGTTCAGGACCGGTTGCCAGGAAAAGCCTCCATCCAGGGATTTATAGATGCCGGCCCCCTCGCTGCCCGCGTACATCACGCCGGGATCGCTCGGATCGAAAACGACCGAGGAGATGCTCCCGCGCGCTACGAACTGTCCTGAATTCAGACGTGACCAGGTAAAGGGCAGGGGCGTGGGCGTGGCCGTGGGGATGCTGGTCGGTTCGGGTGTGTTCGTGGCGAGAGGCAAGGCGAGCGGCGCGCTGCCTGTTGCGGTGATTCCTGAGGGAGGGCTTGATCGTGTTGGAAACAACGGCGAGCCGGGACGGAACGCAATCCACCCAACTGCCAGAACGATCAAACCGACTACTCCTCCCCAGAGTAATTTATTATGCCACCATTTGGGCGCTGCGCGACGTAGTTCGATGGCCTGCGCCAGCAGGAGCGAGGCATCCTTGTAATTGACATCCCGGTCGATGACTTCTTTCAGCAATCCGATCGTCTTTTCGTAATTTTTCTTCGCGAAGGCTTTCTGCGCTTCTGCGTATGATGTTGCCAGCGCCTGGGCCTGTTTGACCGTTTCGATTTCCCTTTGCGCCACTTCGACATCTTCAGGTTCCAGTGCCAGGTATTGCCCCCAGGTGGACAATGCCTCATCGAACTTTTCCCCTTTTGCCAGGGTGCGCGCCTGGGTTCGGAGCGCTTGCAACTGGCTCGCGCGTTTCTGGGTGTGAACATCAGCCAGCTTGTTCTGGATCGGTTCGTTTTCCGGTTCGATGGCCAGGATTTCCTGCAGGGATTGGACTGCGATGTCCCACTTGCCGGCCTGTACGGACGTGTCCGCCAGCCGGATGGCCGCCTCCAGGCGTGCGGAACGCCGGGACTCGCGCACCTCGGCCAGCTTGCGTTGGATTTGTTCGTTCCCCGGTTCGGCGGCCAGGCCTTCGTTCAAGGCCGAAATCGCCTCGTCCCATTTTCCGGCGCGGGCAGACAGGTCTGCCTGTTTCAAGATGGCTTCCAATCTGGCTTTGCGCTGCGCCTCGCGCACCTCGGTCACTTTCGACCGGATTTCCGGGTTCTCCGGTTCCAGCGCGAGCACCTCGTTCAGGGTGGAAATGGCCTCGTCCCATTGTTCGTTCGAAACCGCTTCGGCGCTGCGCGCCAGAATGGCCTTCAACCAGGCCGCGTGCCTGGCTGCCACCAGGTCGGAAAGACGTTTTTGGATGGCTGGATCGTCTGGCCTGCGCGCCAGATATTCATTGAGCGCGGCAATGGCGTTATCCCAGCGGCTGGACTTTTCAGCCTGGTCTGCTTTTGCGAGGATGGCATCCAGCTGTTCCCGCAGTTGCCTGGCTTTTATGGATTCGATTTTATCCAGAATGGACGGGTCTTCGGGCGCGATACCAAGCGCCTCGTTCAATGTGGCGAGGGCCTTCTCCCAGTTGTGGGCCCGTGCTTCTTTCTCGGACCGGGCGGCCAGCTCGGCCAGAACCTTGGCCTTTTTCTCAGCCCTGACCCCTTCCACGCGCTCGATGAGGCTGTGCTCCTCGGGCGTATACTTCAACGCCTCGGCAAACGCGCTCAAAGCCTCATCATCTTTGCCATTGTCCAGGGCGTTTTCGGCGCGCTGGCGGCTGATCTCGGCCATGCGTTGCCGCGCCTCGAGATGCTCCTGGTTGATGTCCAGCACGCGCTGGTAGGACTGGATGGCTTCTTTCGACCGCCCCCTGGCTAATGCCGTGTCACCCAGGGCCAGGTGGGCGTCGCATAGCCCGGCGCGGGCCACCACGTCCTCGTCGTCGATGGCCAGGGCTTTTTCGAACTCGGCGACAGCCTTGTCGAAAACCTTCTGTTCCACATACGTAAGCGCAATATTGACCTGCGCCTGGATGTTTTCCGGCGCAATGGTCAGCGCCTCTTGAAAGCTCTCGATGGCCTTGTCGAACAGGCCTGAATCCTTGAACTCCAGGCCGATTTCGATATAACGGTTGGCAATCGGGTTGACTTCGGTCAATTCTTCGCGTACCTGTTCGAGCGGGCGGTTCTTTTGCAGCCAGAGTTTCAGCAGGTAAATGACGAAGCGGTTGTCTGGGGTCAGGATGTCCTTTTCCCGCAGGTGGAGCAGGCCCGAGGTCAGGTCTGATTCGCTGAAGCGTACGCGCTGCGCCTGCAGGAATTCCGTCAGGCTGCGATTGTCCGTTTTGTCCAATTGCGCCAACGCCGCCAGGCTCCATTTTTCGAGGTCTGAGGCTTCATCCCAGGTGAATTTCAAATTGACTGTCCCACGCTCGACCACGTCATCCAGAATCGCGTTGACATCCTCGTCCTTTACATAGCGCTGGCCGGTGCGCTGGCAGCGGGCGAACAGTTCATGGCAGGTCAGTTGGGTGAAATAGGGATGCCCGGAAGCAAGTTCGAAAATATGCCGGACGGCTGCGCGGTCATACTCGAGCAGCCCTTCCACCGGGCGGGTGATCAGGCCAGCAGTTTGATCTTCGGAAAGGAAACTGATTTTCTTGTAGAGCGCGGTTTTGAAGAATTCGGTGTAAGCCGCTTGCATGTTCTCCAGTTTACGGCCGGAGGAACCGATGGAGAAGATGAAACTGATGCCCTCCTCGCCCATCAGCCGACGCAGGTAATCGATCAACGGGCGGGCGAGTTCCTCTTTGATTTCACTTTCTTCGAGGTTGTCGAATTCGTCGAAGGTCAGCAGCAACGTGTGGTCGCGGATATAGGGGCGCAAATTGAGAAGAAAGCGGGTTTCGAAGTATTCGAGATCGGCCGCAAAGACGTCCCTCTCCGGGGCCGGGACGGTGATATCCCGTTCCTGTTTCAACACGCGCACGATCTCGCGCGCCAGCCACCATAGGAAGCGGTCCAGGGTGGTGTGTGTGCGTCCCTGCAAATCGAAGAAGACCGGGATGTACTTATCAGGCAGGCGGTTCCCCAACTGTTTGAGCACGGAGGTTTTCCCCACCCTGCGCTGCCCATGGATGACCAGGATATGGTCGGCATAGCGGCCACTCAGGCTGTTCTGGATCCAGTCGAAAACATCTTCCCGGCCGAAGAACATCCTGGTCTCGGTGACCGGCGCGCCAGCGATATAGGGATTGATTAGTTCACTCATGGGACCCCGCGAATGCTTCCATGCCAACCCTCCCGGTTATGAATTCTCTATGGATATTTTATCCGCAATTAGTGGAATTACAAGCGGGCGAGGAAATAATCTTTCGAGATGTTGATTAAACTCAACTCTGGATGTTTCTTCTCCAAGTGAATTATGGAGAGCCGGGTTCCCATTCGCAGATAAAACCGAAATTGACGTATTGTATAAATGCTGGCTATACCTGGTGCAATCACAAATCCCAGGATAAACACCACGTTAAGGTACGTTTGGGACTTTTTCTAAGTCCCAAATCTTTAGGTTATCCAAAGCTATCTTGCCATGTGATGTAAAGAAGATGGTTTCCCTGGTGAAGAAGTGAGAATCCTCTAGATAATAAATCGGTTTTTCGTTGACATAAAATGCATAGCGATTACCTTGTGCAATAAGCAAGACATGATTGGGTCTGGGAACTTCTACGGATATATCAATTGGTGTCTCCTTTGTCCAGGGTGATAGCTGTATTTCTAAATGTCCGTCTTGCTTGATAAGAAAGCTGTATAGATTTCGATAATAAATGGATAATCGGCTATTCGAGTTGATGTGAAAGTCAAGTTCAAGGACAAAATCGGTAAAAGCCATTTTGCTTCGATTGGCCGAGCAATCTTCAAATATTAATTCATTATTGATGAAGTGGAATTGATAAGTATTATCATGGTGGCCTGCATACCAACCACCAGAATTGTCGTGAAAGTCGTCCTGGATTGTAGGCGGGTAGTTGGCAATCACCGAGAGAATCGGTTCTGCAAAATCCGTCACCCAGGCAGGGGGATGCGTTGCGGTTGGTGTTGGGCGTGGCGTGCGCGTTGGAGTCGTAGTCGATGTGGAAGTTGGTTTCGCAGTACCTGTTGCAGTTGGGTTGGCAGTGGCGGTAGGCGCTGGGCTGGCAAGATAATCACCAATCCTTGGCGCAACTATGATTCCCAAGACAATAATTACAATAGCGCCTAGCGTCCCAACGACAGTTTTAATCACCTTGTCTGAGGGTTTGGCGAGCGGCGCGACTTTTTTCTTCGCTCGTTTGGAAGGAACTGGTACTGCCTGGGCTTCAGCCTTTGGTGATCCTGCCAGCAGGCCCTCCATAGCTGCGATCAGGGCGTTCATATCTGCGTAGCGGTCCTCAGGCTGTTTGGCCAGCGCCTTGAACAGGATGTGTTCCACGCCTTCGGGCAAGTCAGGGACAAAGTCCGTGGGACGCGGCAGAGGGTCGGTCATCTGTTTCAAGACCACTGCCATTGGTGTATCCGCCACATACGGCTTTCTCCCAGTGACCATTTCGTAGAGCACTATCCCCAGCGAATAAATATCAGCGCGGGCGTCAATGGTATGTGCCCCCATGCCTTGTTCAGGAGCCATGTATTCAGGCGTGCCAATGCCAACGCCACTGCCAGTCAGGGTGTGACCTTCGGTGCCTTCGAGCAGTTTGGCAATCCCGAAATCGGTCAGGATGGGTTCTTTGATTTCATCCATCAAGATATTGGCTGGTTTGACATCCCGGTGGAGGATGCCGTGCTGGTGAGCGTAAGTCAGTCCACGAGCAACAGGCAGCAAAGTTTGGAAGGCGTTCTGCCAGGGGATAGCATGCCCCAGTCTTTGTTTGAGTGTTCCTCCCGGCAGATATTCCATCACCAGAAAGGGCTGGCCCTCGTGCTCACCGAAATCGAGGATATTGACGATATTGGGATGTGAGAGTTTCGCCAGAGATTTAGCTTCGCGCTCAAAGCGTTGTAACACCATGTGCAATTGCGCCGGGATGAATTGATCGGTGCGCAACACTTTGACTGCCACGTTCCGCTCTAAGCGGGTATCGTAGGCTTTGTAGACGATTGCCATTCCACCTTCACCCAATTGCTCGAGAATCTGATAACGGCCAATGGATTGTCCAGTCAGGTCTGGCATCATCTTTTCCTTTCTATGAAAGGTTCGTTACCCAAAGAAAAATAGCACAACGACTGCTCAGGCTGTTCTGGATCCAGTCGAAAGCATCCTCGCGTCCAAAGAACATCCTGGTCTCGGTGACCGGCGTTCCAGCAATATCGGGATTGATCATCTTGCTCATGATGCCCCGCGTATCACGTACATGTCAGCCCTCCCACATCTATCACTCTGCTATTAATATTTTATACTTTATTGTTCGTATTACAAGCGGGTGCGCAGGATTTTTTGAAGAAACCGATTTGCATATCGCCCCTGGATTTTTATTGTTTTGTGTGCAGCTCGTATCTTCTCAAAGGAAAATGGCGTGGGGTGTTGTGGACAAGCGTAACCCGTTCACAACACCTCACACCTCAAATAAGCGACCTATATTTATTGGGCAACATTTGATTCAGAGTTCGATACCCCCAATATTTTCCGCGCCCCTGGGAAAAACAGGCGCTGGAACATGCGCGTCATCTCTTCCGGCGAATATGACAATCCCTGCTCCAACCACCAGTCCACGCAACTCAAAAGCGCCCCGCTGAAATAGGCGGCTAACAAATCGATGGGCACTTCGAAGAGAATGGGGATGGGATCATTCTTGAGCTTGGTTTGCATGAAATCGGTAATTGCCTGTGTGATGATCTTGCGGATGCGCTCGAAGATGCGGTCCGATTTTTCGTTGTTGAGCAGAATCCGGTAAAGTTCAGCGTGGTTCGCCACATGTTGGAAGGCCATCAACAAGGGTGGAGCGGGATTGTTTTCGGAGGTAGGATCTGGATTTTCCAGGTCCGGCAGCCAGGCCGAAAAAGGGATTTCTGAAATGGCGTGTGCCCGCTCATTGACGATCTCATTGAACTCGTCCACCAGCAGGTCTTCTTTGTCCTTGTAATGCAGGTAAAAGGTTGCCCTGCCCAGGTTCGCTTGTTGAGTAATTTCCTCAACAGAAATGGAATCATAACCCTTTGCCGCGATAAGCTCCAGCAGAGCCTTACGCAAGGCATATCTTGTGCGTTGGATGCGCCGGTCCGGTTTATGTTTCTTCTGCATGAGATTCCAATTTTGATAATTTCTCTTTTCCAGGTTGACAAAAAACGATACCTTATTATAATAGACAAAGTCTATTTTTAAACATAGTCTATTATATTCTGAATTTTGCGCATGTTTTTGTAATAAAGAAGGGGGGTATGGGGTGTTCTGGGC
>DAOTXM010000203.1:0-10694 GCA_034435215.1 Anaerolineales bacterium | reverse complement strand
GAGATCGACCGCGCCAAGAAGATCCATACCTTGCCGGTACTCATCGGCGAAAAAGCCGCCCGCTACAGTGTGCTTGCCATGATGGTCCTTCCTTATTTGTTCACGGGTTATCTGATTTTGATCAAATTTTTTACCCCTGTGATGGCAATTGTCTTGTTTGCCTCGTCGACCTTTTTCAAAGTTTATCCAGCCCTGTTGAAACCCAAGCCTGCTGAAAGACCGCCTGATTTCCCGGATGGTCAGGGTGGCTGGCCGTTGTATTTCGCCCCGCTGGGTTTCTGGAACAACCGCGCGTTTGGGAGCCTGTTCATGCTTGGCTTGCTGGTCGACGTTCTCCTGCGCATCTTCCTGCCGACCTTTTGGATGTAGGTCCCAAAAACAGAGTGGAGTTGTCTGCTCTGTTTTTTTGCGAGGAATTTTGGCATTCGTGCGCGATTTCACACAATAAGCTGTATAATTTCAGTAAATCACGAAATGATTGGAAGAATATCTTTTCAACTTTCGTGATTTACTGAATTTAACCTCGATAAGGAGAGACTGCCAATGAAAATCAATTTTGGGATGTGGCGCACCGCCATCTGGCAACTGGTGAAGATGGATGACAAAAAAGAATGGGATGCGCTGGATGTCGTCTCCAAGTGGCTGATCGCCACCCGTTCCGCTGTGACGCTGGTCACGGTGTATTCCTGTGTGATCGCGGGCATCCTGGCCTGGCGTGACGGCTATTTCTCATGGATTCCGTTCCTTATTCTTACGCTGGGGTTGTTCCTTGCACACGGGACCAATAACCTGCTCAACGATTACACCGACTTCAGCCGTGGACTCGATAACGGCAATTATTTTCGTACCCAATACGGAGTCCATCCCCTGGCGCAGGGCTTCTTCACCAAACCGCAGCAGATCCGCTGGTTCCTGATCAGCGGCGTGCTGGCGACGCTGACTGGCATATGGGCTTTGGTCAGTACCGGTTTCAACGCCACCGTGATCGGCCTGTTTGCCTTTGGCGCAATCGTACTTCTCTTTTATACCTATCCATTCAAGTATTGGGGCATCGGCGAACTCTCCATCTTCCTGATTTGGGGACCGATCCTGATCGGCGGCGTGTATTTCGTGCTTGCCCTGGTCAGCGGGAAAGAAATCGTGATGCCCACCGTCTGGAATACGGTGCTGGCAGGCGTCCCGTACGGATTGGGCGTGATGAGCATCAATATGGCCAAACACATCGACAAACTCGAGGACGATAAAAGCCGGGGTGTTGGCACCTTCCCGGTGCGCGTGGGAGAGGCAACTGCACGCCGCGTGGATCAGGTTGCGGTCGTCCTGATCTATCTTGTGATCGCTTATCTGGTTTTTGTGCCGCGTTACTTCACGCCCGTCATGCTGATCGTGTTCTTCGCGCTGAAAGATGCCATCCGGCTCATCAAAGTCCTGAATACCCCCAAGCCCGAGAAGGCGCCCGAAGGTTGGCCCGCCTGGCCAGTCTGGTTCGCTGGGTTCGCGTTCCAGCATAACCGCCAGTTCGGCGGTTACATCCTGCTAGGTTTGCTGGTGGACGCACTCTTGCATGTCATCCCGTTCACAGCCGATCTCATCGCCCGCTACTGGCCGCCCATGTAAGATAATTGTGATCTCAATTTTCTGGACGAAACGTCCCGAAGGTTGCCGTCGATGCTCCATCTGCTGCACATAAAACCTTCGGGACGATTCTTGGAATGCGAGATGGTAGGTAGAAAAAGTTATTTTTAATTTTCCAAATAGTGTAATTCAGCTTCGACCTTTGCCGCCGCCAGGGATTGTCTGGCGGTTTCTGCATCTTCTTCCCTGGCTTGCAGGGCAATCCCGCAATCGCTGGAGAGTTCACGTGGGGTGGGCACCGGCTTGACATCCAGCCCGGCTTTCTTGAGTACCTTCTCCGCGCGGAGGGCCGAAGTGGTGGTGTGGAACAGGAAAATTGCCCGTTTCATGAAGCTGCCAGTTTCACCACAGCCTGGACAGTGGCATCGATTTCTGTTTCGGTGGTGGTGGCGCCGGGCGCCAGCCGTACCGTGCCTTCCGGGAACGAGCCGATGGTCTTGTGCGCAGCGGGCGCGCAGTGCAACCCCACCCGGCACAGGACGCCGAACTCCTCGTCCAGCCGCTGGCCGATCTCCGAAACGCGCTTCCCGGCCAGCGTGAAGGACAGGACGGCTGTGGTCAATTCGGGATCGCGCGGACCGAACAGACGGACGCCAGGTATCCCGGACAGTCCCTCTCGCAGCCGCCGCATCAAGCGGACCTCGTGCCTGCGCACCGTTTCCAGGCCTTTTTCGTTCAGCCAGGCGATCCCCGCCCCCAGCCCGGCGATGCCCATGCCGTTGGGCGTGCCGCTTTCGTAGCGGTCGGGCAGGTCGTCGGGCTGGAGCTCGAACTCGGAGCGGCTGCCCGTCCCGCCGCGCACCAGCGGATCCAATTGGGCTATATCGAAGCTTTCGGACAGGAGCAGGCCGCCGGTCCCGGTTGGGCCGCGCAGTCCCTTGTGCCCGGTAAAGGCGAGCAGGTCGATGCCCATGCCGGTCATGTCGATTGGCACGCTGCCCGCGCTCTGGGCGGAATCCACCAACAACAGGGAGTCCGCTGCATGGACGATTTGCGCCGCATCCTGGATGGGCAGCAGGGTACCGGTCACGTTGCTGGCGTGGTTCAGCGCCACCAGCCGCGCGCCGGGCATGACCGCTCGCCGCAGGTCGTCCGGGTCGAGCTGGCCGTCCGGCGCGCAAGGCACGACGACCACTTCCACGCCCTCTGCTTCCAGAGCCCGCAGCGGACGCATAATGGCGTTATGCTCCATGCCGCTGGTGACCACACGCTGGCCAGGGCGCAGCAGACCGTTCAGCGCCAGGTTGAGCGCATGGGTGGCGTTGAGCGTGAAAATGACCCGCAGCGGATCGCTCGCGCCGAAGAAATCGGCCACGGCTTCGCGTGTATCGTACACGATGCGCCCGGCCTCGATGGACAGGCGGTGGCCGGAGCGGCCGGGGTTGCCCCCGGCGCGCTCCAGGAAGTCGTGCATGGCGCGCAACACTTCCGGCGGTTTGGGCCAGGATGTGGCGGCGTTGTCGAGATAGATCATTTGGTCATCACCAGGCGGAAGGTGCCGTCCGCTTCTTCTTCGATCTCCACTTTCCAGCCTGCCAGCTGTGCTGTGCGGGCCGAGTTGTTGCGCGAAGTGACCGAGTCGGTCAGCACAATGACCGTGCCTTGCTTGGCTTTCATGATCGCTTCACGCGTCATCATCGCGGGTTCCGGGCAGGAAAGGCCGCGTGCGTCTACGATATTTTTGTCTTCCATTTCATCCTCCTACGCATTTCTCTCGCGCATGGTCAGGCCCAGGACAACCAGGACGACCAGCCCGATGATCACTGCAGCCGGTCCGTATGGGCCGGGACCTTTGGCTGAACTGGCCAGGTTGTAGGTGTGCGCCACGCCCGCGCCGACGATCATCCCCAGGACGAAGATGGCCGCGTCGCTGTCGCCTTCGCCGCTCAGGAAGACCTGCCGGCCGGGGCAGCCGCCTGCCAGCGTGAAGGCCAAGCCAGCCAGCACCATACCGCCGAAGTTCCATAGCGCGTTCGTGTGCGCCACCGGCTGGCCCTCGAAGCCGGGCTTGAACTGTCCCAGCGCCAGGTTGGTGAGGAAGGCGGCGATGACCAACGCAATGATGCCATTGAACAAGTGTGAGTCGCGCAGCAGGATCAGGTCGCGGAAGGCGCCCACCGTGCAGAAGCGCGAACGCTGCGCCAGGTAGCCGATCAGCAGGCTGGCGCCCAACGCCAGCAGCAATGGCGCGTGTTGCGAACCCGGCCCCTCGGCGGAGAAGAAGATCGGGCCGGTCGGGTTGCCGTCCGCGTCACGGCCGAATTGCGGGGCAACGATCAAGGCCAGGAGCAGCACGACCATAAAGACCGGCATGATCCAGCCAGACGCCGCTGAAGTCGGCCGGGCGCGTCCCAGGCTGAAACCGCGCGTCAGGAAAAAGGTGCCGATGCCGATGCCGAGGAACAACCCCAACAGGGCGTAGATGGCATTCCAGTCGCCGCCGCTCAGGCGCAGGTAAGCGCGCCAGGGGCAGCCCAGGAAGACCAGCGCCCCGATCATGGCGAACATGCCCAGCAGGAAGCGCACCAGCGGAGCCGAGCCACCGCGTGGTTTGAACTCGCGGAAGAGCAGCGCCGCCAGCAGCGCGCCAAACACAAAGCCGATGATCTCCGGGCGGATGTACTGTACCACCCCGGCGCGATGCAGGCCAAGCGCGCCGGCGATATCGCGGTTGAAGCAGGCCACGCAGATCCCCATGTTGCCGGGGTTGCCGAATTTGACCAGCAGGGGAGCCAAAACACCGACCACTATGCCGGTTACGATCGGTCCCCAACGGGATGTGAGAAAGTTCTTGAAATGCATAACCAGGTTCCTTTCATGTGAGTGTGTGTGCCACGCGGGCAAACGCTCACGGAACCCGGCGGGTCATCGATCAGGCCCAGGGTAACGCGCAATGGTCTGCCGCGTGGAGATGGGACGCAGCACCTGCGTCCGGCGTCGGCAGAATCACGTTCTGCGGGTATAGACCATCGCGTTACCTCCTTTCCTTGTGATTCACTACCATTCTAACGATACGCACTGTAAGATAAAAGTGACATTCGTCTTGAATACGCAGGCCCCCTTGTCAGGTTATTGAAATGTCCCCAACCTCCAACCAGGCCTCTGAATTTTCCAGCACTCCCCATCCAAATTTCCCATCTGGGCGCCAAGCGGCGTATTGATTATCGATCCAGATGACCAGGCCCAGCGGCGGACGCGGGCTGATGTGTGACTCCAGCACAAGGATATCGTCCACCCAAAAAGCGGACCGCATCGGACTCCACTCCAGCCTGTACCCGTGCCATTGGGTCACGTCCACATCCAGGCGGACCGCGTCTTCCTCGACGATCTTGCCCATCAAAGCACGCGCCTGCCTCCGCGAAAAGGGCAGTGTCACGCCGACCTTAACCAAACGGCCTACCGGAAAAATGGGCGAACGGAATACCTGCGCTAAAAGCCCGTTTCCCGGCTTTTCCCCGAACGATAAATGGTTTTCTCTTGATGCATGGAAGAACCAGATCGCGTTTGGCTGGGCTGGCAGGCGCCAGGGATTCCCGCCAAAGCCAAGCGACAGGCCAAATGGATCGTTCCACAGACCGAAGCCCCACGTCCCGGGCAGGGAGGCGGCTGAAACACGGGCACGCAGGTCCAGGCGCAGGCAAGGGCGGTGGGGAAAGTCCTTTCGCGCGGTATGCGTGTAATCATCAAGTTGCGCCACGCGGTAGCCTCTATCGTTTCCCTTTGGAATGGCCAGGCGGAATCCATCTTCGATCTCTTCAACACTTGCGCCGGGAGCATGTCGTTTTTGTAAATCTAGGCCCATCTGCGTTTTTCCGTGTTTACATCGTCCCCTTTGGGGATCTGTGGTGGTTGACCAGCCACACACCCAGCAAAATGAACCCGCCCCCCAGCAGGACCGCCCAGGTGATCGGCTCTCCCAAAACCAGCGCCGCGATGACCACTGCCACGGGCGGTTCGATGTACAGGAAGGCGCCCAGTTGGGCGGCGGGCAGAGCTTGCAGCGCGTCGTACCAGGCGATGTAGGCCAGGCCGGAGCAGAAGACGCCCAGGAAGGCCACGCCCAGCCAGCCGTCGAAGGTCAGTTGCGGGATTTCCTGCAAGCCTGATCCGCTGAAGGATAACACGCTGGTGAAGAGCCAGCCAAGCGTCATCACGTAGAACATCATGCGCGCCGCCGGATGGGAGGCCAGGCCGCGCCGCGAAAGCGCGGAGAACACGGCCCAGTTAAGCGCGCTGACGAGCACAAGGATGTCGCCGGGTTCGCCAAAGTTCCCCAGCCCGAGCGCAGCCAGGTCGCCTTTGCTGACCACCAGGATGACGCCGCCGGCCGCCAGCAGGATGCCCGCGCTCTGCAGCCAAGTCAGGGTTTCCCTCAGGATCAACCAGCCCAGCAGCGCCATGAAGACCGGCGTGGTGGCTACGATCCAGGCGGTGGTGCTGGCGCGCGAGGTGGTCAGCGCCGTGGATTGCAGCCACTGGTGGAAGGTGATGCCCAGAAAGCCCAGCAGGGCGAAGTAGAGCCATTCGTTTTTCTGCGGCAGCGCAAATTGCTTGCGAACCCCCACTGCGATACCCAGGATGACCACACCCATCGCAAAACGCAACCAGACTACGGTGACCGGGGATACATCGCGCAGCGCAACTTTGGTGGCGATGAAGGACGCGCCCCAGAGAATCACGGCGAAGAGGGCTTCGAGGATAGGGATGAGTTTTGTTTTGGACATGGACATCGTTTCGACATACTCAATGCAACGCCTATGGGAGAGAATTCGCCAGCCAATTATAAATCGCCCTTCGATGTTCATGGATTTTCCTGTACAATAATCCGTAGATCACGAAATAGCGAAGTACTGATAATTACAAAACCCTGAGATTCTCATGCGATACCTTGGTACCGTCATCCGCCCCCCCAGCGAAGCGGACAGCTATATCCTCCAAGTTACCTACGGCTGCTCGCACAACCGCTGCACTTTTTGCGGCACGTACCTCGACAAGCCCTTCCGCTCGCGCGAGACCAGCCAGGTGATGGAGGATATCGAACTAGCCGCCTCGGTCATCCCGAATACGCGGTGCGTCTTCCTGGCGGACGGGGATGCTCTGGTGCTCAGCGCAAAGCGCCTGGAGGCCATCCTGGACGCGCTGCGGCGCGCGTTCCCGCGCCTGGAACGGGTGGGCATCTACGCCAACGCCGGGAACCTGCTGCGCAAGAGTCTCGCTGAGTTGGAAAGCCTGCGCCGGAAAGGTCTGGGGATCGTCTACTTCGGCCTGGAGAGCGGCAGCGACCAGGTCCTGGCGCGGATCGAAAAGGGCGCCACCGCCGCAGAGATGCTCGAAGCGGTCCGCAAGGCCAAAGCGGCCGGGATGCTGGCCTCCGTCATCGGTATCCTGGGCATCGCCGGGCCGGATGGTTCTGCGGAGCACGCCCGCGCCACCGGCCAGGTCGTCAGCCGCATGGACCCGGATTACTTCTCCATGCTGACCTTGATGCTCGTCCCGGGCACGCCGTTGTATCAGCAGTGGCAGGCGGGGGAATTCCAATTGCTGGAAGCCGAAGCGATGCTGGCCGAGCTGCGGCTGGTCATCGAAAACCTGGACGGGCTGACGCATTGCATTTTCCGCACCAACCACGCTTCCAACTACTTCCCGCTGGGCGGGACATTGCCGGGGGACAAAGCCCGCCTCCTGTCCACGCTGGAGGCTGCCCTGGCGCGCGGCAGGGAGGTCTTCCGCCCGGAAGCCTGGCGCGGGTTATAGCAAAATTCACTGTGCTCGCACCTCGATTTTCTTGTACAATATTTCTAGACCCATAATGGGGTAAAAATACAATGTCCCACATCTTCATCTCCTACTCGCGTAAAGACCTGGCCTTCGCCCAGAAGATCGTTGACGCATTGGCCGCCAACAACCTGGATACCTGGATCGACTGGAAAAGCATCCCCAAAGGTGAAGACTGGGAGCAGGAAATCTATCGCGGCATTGAAGAGGCAGATGCCTTCCTGTTTCTGATCAGCCCTGATTCGGTTGTATCAGAGATGTGCAACAAGGAGATTGTCCACGCTTACAAGAACGGTAAACGAATTCTCCCCATAGTTCTTCGTGACACGAATAAGAAAGATTTTCTTGACGAAGTAGCAAAAAACGAAATCTCAAAACGCAACTGGATTTTCTGCCGCGATGGGCAGGATGATTTCAATAAGGTAATTGAAGAAACACATAAAACCATTCACACTGATTATGAATGGTTGAAATACCATACGGAATTGCAAGTAAAGGCATTGAAGTGGGAACATAAGAAAGATAACAGCCGCCTTCTGCGGGGAAAAGAATTGCGAGAGGCTGAGCAACAACTTGCTGAAGTGGGTATGCAAGAAGATCCCCAACCAACCACAATGCAGCGAGAATATATTCTGGCCAGCCAAAGAAATGAAGTGCGTCAGCGAAGACAAATCTCAGCTGGTTTAGGTATTGGCTTGGCAATTGTAGCTGTGCTCGCAGTTTTTGCTTGGGTGCAAAGAAACACCGCTGTTACAGAAGCTAATTCGCGTGCTACAGCGGAATCAAACGCGATCACAGAAGCAAACGCAAAAGCGACAGCCTTAGTGAATGAAGAAAGCGCCCGTGCAACAGCACAAGCAGAAAAAGAACGTGCTGAGGAACAAACCCAAATTGCACGTGCAAATTACCTGATCACAAAATCAATAGATATCAGAGAAGAAAATATAATTACATCTAGTCTATTGGCAGTAGAAGCGTATTACCATTTGCCTGATCAACGTTCGCGTCAATTGTTGTTTGAAAACTTAATCTCGAATTCACAATTCCAAAGAAATTTTTATAATTGCTCCGAACCTATGGCGATTAGCCCAAACGGGGAATTGTTTGCTTCTGTTTGCGAAAGCAATTCAATTGTCATTAGAGACGCAAAAACTGGCGAACCAACAAAAACAATCCAAGGAGAGCATCTAGAAAGAATAGAAAAAATCACTTTCAACCCAGACAGCAAAAGTATCGTATCAATCAGCAGTGATAATACTATCGCTTTATGGGAGGTATCAACGGGGCTAGCCGTTTTTGAGAAAAATGTTGCTGGGGACTTCGTTTTATTTACAGACATTACCTTCAATTCAAATGGCAGGATTCTCACATTGGTAAGCTTCGACATCGAAACAAATGTTGTTCAATTAGATTCGGCGAGTGGAATGGTGCTAAACCAAACTCGGTTTGATCTTGGATATTCTGCTGGAGGGTTTGCTATAAGTCCAAACGGTGAAACTCTTGCCATTGGAAGCTGGGACAACACAATACAATTATGGGATGTTCAAAGTCGACAGGCTATTGGGAGCCCCTTGATAGGACACTCATCAATGCCGTTTAAGTTGGTTTTCAGCACTGATAGCCAGTACTTATTGTCTAAAGATATAAACGGTTTTCTCATCTTGTGGGATGTTGTTTCTGGAAATAGAAAAGACTTGCCAGTGGTTGTTGGAGCCAACTATTCTGATGATTTTGCTTTTAGCCCGGATAGCAAATACATCGCTTATGCCAATACTGCTAATGAGATTGCGCTATGGGATATTTCAGAATCTAAGCAACTGGGGGTAGCTCTTAAGGGGCACTCAAGTTCTGTGGAGAAGATTGTTTATAGTTTCGATGGTAGATACATCTCATCATACGATTCTCACAATAAAATGATCCTATGGGATACTTTAACTTTTCAGGACGTTAGTCAAATACCTGAAAACGCGAATCCTGTTAGCGATCTTCTTGTCGGAAGTGACTGTAAGGTTTATGCCGCTTATGCTAACAGCCTGATTTTATGGAATATGCGGGGATATCTACCAGTCCAACAACAATTGGGAAGTTCTAAAATTTCAAACCTCGCTTTTAGCCCAAATGGAGAATTCTTAGCGTCAGTCGATTTCGATGATCATATTGAACTATGGAATGTGAAAACTGGAGTGCCTATTTGGACTGTCCACTCAAATCAGCACAAAATGATATATAGTATAGCGTTTAATCCTGGGGGAGATTATTTGGCATCTAGTAGTCTATTGGATGGAAGTATTATGCTTTGGAAAATTAATGAAACTGAACCCAAAGGAGAGCTTCTTTCTCAAACCTCAGGCGGGGTAATGAAGATCGTGTTTATAACAGACAATATTCTTGCATCAGCTAATCTTGATGGAACTTTAGTGCTTTGGAATTTAAAAGGTGGTGACATATTGACGACACTGCGTCCATGCAAAGACAGAAAATCAAGTGATGAAGGAGGTGTCTTTTTTATTGCCTATAACTCTTTCGACAGGACTATAGCGGTTACCTGTGGGGATGGCAATCTTTATCTAATCAGAGAGTGGTATCCAGGGGATAAAGCTGTTTTCTCTAGATATGAGAACTGGGGTGGTAATATTCTCTATAGCCCTGATGGAGAAATTCTTGCTATTGCTCGCAAAACCCAAATATTTCTTTTTAACGACTTTGGTTATTCGAGCTATGAGAGAAAATCTCTCGATGGAATTTCAGCGTTTGTCAGGAGCATTACTTTTACACGTGATGGAAAATGGATAGCTTCGGGAGGGGATGATAAAATGGTCACCTTGTGGGATACAAGTACAGGTCAACCGTTTGTACAATTAGCCAGCAATGGAGTAGGATCAATTTATAGCGTCGCTTTACAACCAAGTGGGGAATTGGTGGCTTCAGGTGGCGATTATGATTCTATATTTTTATGGGATATTAATGTGGAATCATGGATTGACAAAACATGCAAGCGAGTCGGTCGTAACTTAACAAGAGAGGAATGGGCGATGTATCTAGTTGGGGAAGAATACCGTAAGACTTGCAATGCTTGGCCAGGAGAGCAGGGGGTTATGCCTAATGATTGGCCGGGAGAGCTGG
The DNA here is from genome assembly GCA_034435215.1 of Anaerolineales bacterium. GTDB lineage: Bacteria > Chloroflexota > Anaerolineae > Anaerolineales > Villigracilaceae > JAABUE01. Next base: position 161 of record DAOTXM010000203.1, on the reverse strand, counting down.
AGGTTATTCCTACTCTCGAGGGTCCCCCTCTTTCTGATCCAAGATCAGGATTTTAATTACGTTGCCATTGATCATGGAACTTTTGAGTATATTGAACGCCATGCCCACCCCCGAATCCCTCGCCCGCGAAAACATTGACCGTCAACTGACCGCCTGCGGTT
>DAOTXM010000202.1:0-1888 GCA_034435215.1 Anaerolineales bacterium | reverse complement strand
TAGAAATCGGGGGAGAAAGTCGCCGGGTCGAGTCCGGCTTTTTTCCACAGCGCAAGTTCGGCTTTGTGCGTGCCAGAATCGTCACCACGAGTTACAAAAGCGGACTTTGTTTCGGCAATCGTTTTGTAAGCATCCACAACCACCATACCTTTGATGCCAGCCGGGTCAGCCGCTGGACCAACGATGATGAAGTCGTTGTGCATGACCAGGAAGCGATCCTTGCCAAAGCCGGCTTCCATCAATGCTTTTTCAGCGGCAGGCGCATGCACGAGCAACACGTCCGCATTGCCCTCCTCGCCCATTTTGAGCGCCGCGCCCGTGCCAACGGCCACAGTCTGGACTACGTAACCGGTCTGCTCCTGGAACAGCGGGACGAGCACATCCAGCAGGCCGGAATCCTGCGTGGAGGTGGTGGTTGCCAGGATCAGGATTGGGTTGGCAGGGGCAGGAGACGCAGGTACGGTTGGATCCTGCGTTTCTACGGGTGCGGCAGTTTTCACAGGTGCAATCGGCGTGCCCGGTCCACAGGCAGAAAATGCAAATGCCAGGATGAGTAATAGGGCTCCAGCACAAATTAAAAACTTGCTTCGATTCATGGTGTCTCTCCAGTCCTCAATGATTTACACTCCCTCAGCCGAGATCGATCTGTTCACCGCTGTGGGATGTGTTGTAGCCGGTTAGTGCGTTCAAGTCGCGGCGGAATGCAGCGGTTTGGATGTGCTCCAATAACGGAGCCAATGTGTCTTCCTGTTCACGCGGCAGGACGAGGTCATACCGTTCCTCGAAGAGCGGGATGAAGTCGAGGTGGTATTGGCGGGCGGAGGCTTGCAATCCCAGCGCGGCATCGGCTTCCCCGCTGGCAATGGCGCGGGCGCATTCCGTGTGGGTGTTGACGACGCGCTGGTAGCCGTCGATGTTTTCAGGAGGGATGCCCAACCGTTCGAGTTCGCCGTCCAGCCAGAGACGGGTCCCGGACCCGGGATTGCGGTTGATGAAACGGAGGCCAGCACGGGCCAGGTCCGCTGCGTTACGGACTCCCTTCGGGTTGCCCGTCGTGAGCATCAGTCCCTGGGTGCGGTAGGCAAGAGTCACCAGGTCCATGACACGATCGGGGAAAAGATGGCGGACGAAGGGCGCGTTGTATTCGCCACTCTTATCGAGCAGGTGGGCGCCGGAGACCTGGCAGAGTCCCTGACGCAGGTTGACCAGGCCGTCCAGGCTGCCGACCGGCAGGGTCAGCAGGGTGAGATGGTCGCCGATCTGCGCGCTGATCTTTTCGAGGGCCAGGTCATGGCTGCCAGAGAATACGATGGCAGGCTTTCCGCCTTCGGGCAGGATCAATTCCTGCAAGAGGAAAGCACCCGCTTTGGCGCGATAGAACTTCTCGACGACCTTGCCCGTGACCCGGACTTCCGCCAGTTCGATTAAATCCGCGGATTCCAACGCCAGGATGTGGTGACGCACCCAAGCAGGGGATTGGCGAAGGGTTTTGGCAAGCTGTGTCAGGCTGGCTTGGGAGGCCATCAACAGGCGCAGGATCTGCAATCGTCTTGAGTCTGAAAGAATTTTTATCTTCTCGAACGCGTGGAGGGTTTCGACTTTATCCATGGGTTTGCTTTCGATTAAGGAAAAACTTAATTGTAAATAAGTCTAGCACAGCTTACCTTCTCGCGTCAAGTGGATTGAAAATTGACAATCTTTGTCCACTATGATAAACTCCCGCCACAATTCGGTAATTCTGTGCTCATTCAGAGAGGCTGAGGGACCGGCCCTGTGAAGCCTCGGCAACCTTCCAGTATTCAGTGACCAGATATCGGTCGCCAGTACACGGAGAAGGTGCCAATTCCGGCAGACGTATGTCTGGAAGATGAGAGATGACTTTATGTTG
>DAOTXM010000201.1:0-11000 GCA_034435215.1 Anaerolineales bacterium | reverse complement strand
CGCCCGCCCCACACCCCTGTTTTCGGATATTCTTTCAACTTTCGTGAAGTACTGATTATTGAAAAAGTACTTGTATCATCTTCTTATCCGCTGTAATATATATTTAGCATTTGCCCAATTAAATATTATAGTGATCTGTCTACATGAAAAACTTAATTTTCCTGACTTCATATAAATAACAATGCCGGGATTCAGGGGGTAGTCAATGAAAAAATAGATCCAGCAATGGAATACAATTTAGGGTAAATGCCTCTTAATGGTTGTGATTTTGCGACGTAATCAAGTTGATGGTAGTCTCCCGGTTGAAATATAGCTGAGCGAATTCACGATGCGGCCAACGTAAAGCAATGAATTCTGGATATGCTGCGAGGAGGCAGGCATGTCCGATGAAATTGAGACATTGACCCGGGAAGATGTGCTGGATGGCCTGTTCGATAGACATGCCAAAGCAGCCAGCGCAGTGCTTTTTGCTATCGAAAGCCGAACTGCATACCTGGCTGCTCAGTCGAGACAGGCCATGGAGCGTTTTCTCACCGAAGAAATAGCCCAAAAACGGGAATTGGAATTTCTAGAGGCTATCGCACTTGGGCATGAACCTCCGCTTCGTCCCACAATCCAGGATTTGGAACATTACGTCTTGCAATGGTCTTTACTGGTACCTGAGAACCCAACCGTGCAGGCTGCCGCAGCTCGTCTCTTAGCTCAGAAATATCGTTTTACCTATGAGGCAATACCTGGCATACGGAATGCTTTAAAACTTGATACGGAGGAGGTCAAGCAAATATACCAGCGCCTGTACTCTGAGCCCCTGGAAACAATTTTTGCTGCCCAAAGCAACCTGCTTGAACAACTACAATGGAGCGGGGCGAAGCTGACTGCATGGGTAGAGACCTTACCACCTTTCTGGATCGTATTTTCGTTGACTTTGACCGAAACAATCGGTGCAGGCATCTTAGCCTTGCCAATTGCCCTGGCTAATATTGGTCCCCTAGCTGGCATGGCGATCTTGGTTCTATTTGGCTTGGTGAACATGCTGACGATTGCCTATATGGCCGAGGCGGTTGCCCGGAATGGCAGGATTCGATATGGGAATGCCTTCCTCGGCCAATTGGCAACCGACTACTTGGGGCGTGCCGGTTCTTTCACCCTTTCGGTAGGTTTGATCGTCATGTGCGTTTTGACGCTTTGGCCTCTTTATCTTGGCTTTTCGACAACGCTGGCGAACGCCACGCATATCCCCGCTCCACTATGGTGTGCATCGCTGTTCTTTATTGGCTTATACGTTCTTCGACGTGAAACGCTCAATGCGACCATTGTCTCAGCCCTGGTGATAGGCGCAATCAATATTGGCCTGATTTTGATCCTTTCTCTGCTTGTCTTTCTTAGTCTCGGGTCAACCCACATTCTATATATCAGCTTCCCTTTTATTGGCGGGAGGCCCTTTGACCCGTCGATATTACAGCTAATTTTCGGTGTTATTCTCCTGGCTTATTTTGGACACATGTCGGTGAGTAATTGTGCGCAGATAGTGCTCCATCGCGAATCCAATGCACGATCCCTGATTTTGGGAAGTGTGGCTGCCCAGGCTGTTGTGATGCTCATCTATTGTATTTGGGTGTCAGCAGTTAATGGAGCCATTGGACCCCAAACGCTAGCTGACCAATCCGGTACAGCACTGGCTCCGCTGGCGGCAGAGATTGGTCCCAGCGTGCATATTTTGGGTTCGCTATTTGTTATTCTCGGTATGGGGATAGGCACCCTTCATTCATCTCTGCCTCTCTATAATTTGATCCGAGAGCACCTCCCTGATCTTCACACACTTGTCATCATCTTACCCTGCCGACATGGGCGCCTGCTTCTACGCAGGGGTCGTGGGGAGTTGACAAGCCATGGAGGCGACTTGCAACTCGCTTTGTCCTATCATGGTCTCGGACCAGTGAGTAACAGGCGAGATGACCAACCCTGTTTTTGCCTCGATATAGAGATAGAAGGCGTTGGCCATCACCTTGAGTTGTTTGTAGGAACGCATTGGGAGATCTCTTCTCTATTTGACCAGGTGCCAGCTTTGCAAAGACAAGGTGTTCGTCTGGCATTGGATATCCTTGAAACTACTTGGGATTATGTCCGCCTGCGGATTGCCTCTCCACTGCATCCGGTTTATGAAGGTGATTGGCATTTTCCTGGTCAGAGTATGGCTGATGTTTTCGCTTTGCCTGAATCGCAGCAACAGCTTATCACCTGGTTGGTACGTGAGGAAGCGAATGGGCGGGATACAAAAAGTTTACATGAAGTAGCGGCGTATTTTGGTTTGACAGAAGCAGAGACCTGTACGATATTGAACGCACTGGTGAGGCAAAGATTTATTCATGAAGTGCATGTCAATGATGAGACATGTTACTCTTCACGACTGATATCCAGGCGCGGGGGCCAGCTTCCGGATGGTATTTGGCAGGCGCTTGGCGAGATGGAGGAAATACGAGTAAAAGGTGGACCGGAAATTGAAATATTGGAACGCGTGCGGCGGGTACTGTTGGGCAAGCCAGGCCCTTTCCTCATATCTGTGTCGCCAGTGGCAGCGGTTTTCATTTTGTCCGAGTGGTTGTTGCTAACCGGCAAGGAATCTTTTACCGAACCGCTTAGCTTCTTGGGTGTGATCGTTATATCGTTGCTGGGTGGCATATTCCCGGTGCTCTTGTTGATCGCCAGCCGAAAGAAAGGGGAGATAGCACCAGGCATAGAGTACCGCTTTTTGGGGCATCCGCTACTTATAGCAGGTATCTATCTCTTGTACCTGACGGGTTTGTTCTTACATGGTCTGGTGATCTGGGAAGATGTGGCACAACGTCTAGTGGCAATAGTCGTTGGTGGGCTGATGTCGGGGCTAACCGTTATGCTAGCGCATAAGGGAGTCTTTTCACCGCGTGCGGTCGTGGAACTAAGGGATGATCAACGGGAACGAGGGCAAGCTGTTTTTGCTGTTACGGTTGGTGGGCGGCAGACAGTGGCGGATGTGCGACTGGGATACACCAATAAGGAGCACAAGATCAAAGCTTCTAGTGGCGAGATACCGGTGTTCTCCACCTTACGCTATGCTATGTTTCAATTTCCTGCCGCTGATGCCTGTGAAATAAAAGTATGGGCACATCGGATCACGCCTGAAGGAAACTCCGAGAGCCTGCCTGGATTGTTACAAATTCAACTTGGAAGCGACAAAAAGGAATTTGATTTGAAGTTGTCTGCCGGGCAGGTGGTGTTGCCCTTTGATGGCACAACCTGTCGATTAATGATTGCTCTGCCAAATTCAAGTTGATTTTGATATTCGAGCGATCAAGGAGGAAGGATCATGAAAAAGAGTCTGTTTAGATTTTCGGTGATGGCTGTAATGCTTATCTTGCTGGCCAGCTGTGGTGAGGGACAGGCTGTACCAACGCCGACCACATCCAATGATTTGCTGGCAAGAATCGTTTCACGGGAGACGCTTATTGTCGCAACCGATCCGGCCTATCCACCTCAGTCGGAGATCAATTCACAAGGTAAACGTAACCCAAATACGAAATGCGCCCCTACTGAGCTCACTGCGGATGAACTTATGGGCTTCGACATCGCTACAGCGGTTGAAATTGCCAAATACCTTGACGTTGAGCCCTGTTTTGTTACACCACCATGGACACAACTCACTGCTGGGAACTGGGATGATCGCTGGGATATTAGCGTTGGCTCAATGGCACCTACTTTAGACCGAATGGAAGTGTTGTACTTTACCCAACCATATTATGCCACTCCGGCGGCCCTGTTCGTGCACGAGGATAATACGACATTCTCGCAACCCAGCGATTTGTCTGGCAAGAGGATAAGTAATTGCACTGGCTGCACCTATGATGAATACTTGCAAGGGACATTGGTCATTCCTGGTACTACTATCAATTTTGTCATAAAGGACCCAATCATTGTAGGCTATGATGTGGATTTACCTGCCTTACAGGACTTGGCTCTGGGGGATGGTGTGCGCTTGGATGCCAGTTTGGTTGCGCAACCTACTGGCTTGAAAGCTATTGAGGATGGTTTGCCGATCAAGCAACTGGGGGAACCCGTTTTTTTTGAATACCTGTCCGCTGCTGTGGATAAGAAAAGCAGACATGACCCGGTTCCTTTCGTTCAGAAAGTTAGTGAGATTATCCAACAAATGCACCAGGATGGTACGCTTTCAGAACTTTCTCTGCTTTACTATGGGGTGGATTACACAACAGAAGCGAGCAAGTTCGATATCAATACTCTTGATCAATTTCCAGACCCATAGGTGGATAACTCGATGTTGTGGAGGCGGCCATGAGATTCTTGAAAACGAGTCTGATTGCCCGGTTGGTTGGTTCTTTCTTGCTCTTCTCGCTGGTGACAGTGAGTCTGGTGGGTACTGTTGCTTACATCCGAGCCAGGGAAGCTCTTAAGCAATCGGTATTCGATCGGCTCCAGGCCGTGGCCAGTTTAAAAGAGGATGAGCTCAATCGTTGGACAGATGACCAACGGCGGGATGTGGTCTTCATTGCATGGTTGCCTGAAGTAAGAGAAAAGGCCGGCTCGTTATTGAGTTACCCTGAAACTGACCCGGCCTATCAGGAAGCTTATGGTCTCCTGACCGAATACCTTAAATTCGTGGTTACGAGCACATCTGACTCGACAGAGTTGCTCATTCTTGATCTTGAAGGGAATGTTGCCCTCTCGACGGATAAAGCCCATGAAGGCCAAAATCAGGCAAATACTCCATATTTTATCGAGGGACTGTCAAAACTCACGCAAACTATATATACATCACCTCTCACCGGTAGGCCAACGGTCACGATTGCTACGCCACTATTTGATCAAGACAAAAGACGAATTGGCGTGTTGGCTTCCCACCTCAATTTAGCTCGCGTCGATCGATTGATTTTGGAGCGTACAGGGCTGGGCTCAAGCGGTGAAACGTACCTGGTTAACACGTCAAATATGTTTGTGACGGCAGAAGCCCTCATCAGTGGGCAGGGTTATCTCGATAGCGTTCACTCAGAGGGAATTGATGCTGCCCTTACTGGTACTGATGGATCTGGTCTGTATACAAATTATGCTGGTGTTCCTGTTATCGGTGTTTATCGTTGGGTGGATGATCGTGAGGTGACTTTGCTGGCTGAGATGAGCCAGGAGGAGGCCTTTGCGCCTGCTCGCCAATTGGCCCTGGCAATCTTTGTCATCGGTTCGATCTCGGCAGGATTGTTGGCTGTGGGAGCCTATTTGCTCGTGCGCCAAGTCGCTCGACCTATTCTGGCTATTACAAATACAGCGACGCAAGTAGCAGCCGGTGATCTGACTCAAACTGCGCCTGTCCTTACTGAAGATGAAGTGGGTGTGTTGGCTCGGGCTTTCAACCAGATGACCACGCAGTTGCGCGCATTCTATGAACATCTAGAAGAGCAGGTAAAAGAGCGAACCGTCGCGCTTACTCAGCAGAACGAATACCTGGCAGCATTGCATGCTACCACAACTGAAATCTCAGCTGAACTCGATTTATCCAAACTTCTCCAGGCTATTGTGGAACGCGCGGTTATGTTGTTGGACGCAACCGGAGGGGAACTGGCTATCTACGATGAAAAGCAGAAAGAATGTCTCGTGGTTGTCAGTCACAACATGGAGCAGGATTATGTCGGCACACGCCTAGCACTAGGCGAGGGGGCTATGGGCTACGTGGTTCAAACTTGCCAGCCATTGATCCTTGATGACTATCTGAAATGGGAGGGCCAGTCACGCAAATATCGCCCAAGCACCTTACACGCAACCTTGGCAGCCCCACTCCTGGTAAGCGGACGGGTGGTTGGTGCCATAAATATTGCAGATGCAAACCTCGATCGTCGTTTCACGCCCGATGATGTGCGCCGGCTTGAGTTGTTTGCTCAACAGGCAGCTATCACGATCGAAAATGCGCGCCTGTTCGCCGAGGTTGAGAGTCAAAAGCAATACTCTGAGTCGCTGGTGCTGAACAGCCCGGTTGCGATTGTGGTCACTGACATGGAAGGTAAAGTCACCTCGTGGAATCCGGCGGCCGAAAAATTGTTTGGGTATACCCAGATTGAAGCAATGGGCAGGAAAATCGATGAAATGGTAGCCACGGAGGCTACACGCTCAGAAGCTCTTGCCTATACCCAACAAACAATTAGAGGCGAGACTGTGCATGCCATTACTGTGCGTGGCCGAAAAGATGGAAGCCTGGCGGATGTGGAATTATTGGCAGTCCCGATGAACCTTGAGGGAGAGCGGGTCGGTATGCTTGTGATCTATCACGACATTACCGAACTTCAGCATGCTCGCAAGGAAGCTGAGGCTGCCACTCAGGCCAAGAGCGCTTTCCTGGCTACTATGAGCCACGAAATTCGCACCCCGATGAACGCTGTCATCGGTATGACTAGCTTACTGTTAGATACAAATCTGTCTCCCGAACAGCGCGATTTCACCACGACCATTCGCTCTAGTGGAGATGCGTTGTTAGCAATCATTGACGATATCCTCGATTTCTCCAAGATAGAGGCTGGTCGTATTGAGCTAGAGCAACAACCATTCGATCTGCGAGAATGCGTAGAAGGGGCTGTTGGTTTATTGTCACACAATGCAGTTGAGAAAGGATTGGAACTTGCCTGTTTGATCGATCCCCAGGTGCCAGCGGCTATCGTCGGTGATGAGAATCGTCTGCGGCAAATCCTGCTTAACCTATTGAGCAACGCGGTCAAATTTACGGATGTGGGAGAGGTTGTATTAACGGTGGCAAGCAGGAGCGAGTTTGATGCGCCTTTACATGAATTGCAATTCACCGTGCGGGATACTGGTATCGGTGTCTCTCCTAATCAAATGGACATGCTCTTTAAATCCTTTAGCCAGGTGGATAGCTCCACCACACGCAGATATGGAGGTACTGGGTTAGGGCTCGCGATCAGCAAGCGGCTGAGCGAGTTGATGGGTGGAAAGATGTGGGCAGAAAGCGAGGGGGTGCCGGGAAAGGGCAGTACCTTCCATTTCACGATCATGGCAGAAAAAGCAGAAACGCTCCCCCGGGCTTTTTTGCAATCCGCACAAGTTGATTTGCGAGGTAAGCAAGTATTGATTGTAGACGATAACATTACCAGCCAAAGAATCTTGACGTTGCAAATGGAAGCCTGGGGGATGGTAGCCCAGGCGACAGGGAGTCCGCGTGAGGCGCTGGAATGGCTTCGAAAAGGTGATCCCTTCGACATTGCACTGCTGGACAGGCGAATGCCGGAGATGGATGGGTTAATGCTGGCAACCGAAATTTGCAAATTGCGTGATGCAGAGACACTGCCGTTGGTACTGATTAGCTCGATGGGACGAGATGTAGCAGTAGAGGGTGGACAATTTGCTGCCTTCCTGCTAAAGCCTATCCGGGCTTCGCAGTTATATGACGTTCTGATTGGCATCCTGGCGGGAGAGGATCAGCCTGGTCAGAGGGAAGAAGTGTTGGCTCAACCCGAGTTTGATGCGAGGATGGGGAAGCGATTGCCACTCCGAATCTTGCTGGCAGAGGATCATATGACCAACCAGAAGCTGATCTTGCTGATGTTGGAACGCTTGGGTTATCGCGCGGACGTAGCTGCCAATGGTTTGGAAGTCCTTGCGGCACTGGAGCGCTTATCTTACGATGTAATCCTGATGGATGTTCAAATGCCAGAGATGGACGGATTAGAAGCGACGCGCCAGATTCGTAGTCGCTGGCCTGTTGATGGTGGACCACGCATTATCGCCATGACGGCCAATGTGATGAAGGAGGACAGAGATGCTTGCATTGCGGCTGGTATGGATGATTATTTAGGGAAACCGATCCAGGTTAAGGAGTTGGTTGCCGCCTTGAGCAAATGCCGCACATCGGTTGGATTGGTAAAAACCGAAGCAGAGCTAGCTGATCTGTCTGGCGAGGCTGCAAGATCAAATCCTTCTCCTGTCAACCTGTTCTCTGAATCAAGCATTTTGGATCAGTCAGCGTTGAACCAGCTCTTAAGATTGGTTGGCGGTGAGAAAGATCATTTGGTTGAGTTGATCGACAGTTTTCTTCAGGATGCAAATCCCCTGCTAATCAGTTTGTACCAATCTCTGGAGAGAAGTGATTTTGAGGGGTTGCGTCGGGCAGCGCATACGCTCAAGTCAAGCAGCAGGGACTTTGGGGCTACTGGACTCGCTGAACTATGCCAGCTGTTGGAAGCAAAAGCCAAGGTCGAGCTTCTGGATGGGACAACAGAATTGATGGAGCAGATTGAGGCTGAGTACGAGCAAGTGGAGGCAGAATTGGAAATGATTCGGAACAGGAGCGTGACATGACGGATGAACATGGTCATATTCTTGTCGTGGATGATCATCGCACCACTCGACTCAAATTGTCGCTGGGATTGAGGCAGCAAGGGCATATTGTCGCCGAGGCGGAAAATGGGAGGCAGGCTCTTGATATTCTTCATACCGAGCCTTTCGACCTTGTGTTGCTCGATATTCTCATGCCGGAGATGGATGGGTACCAGGTGTTGGAGCAGATGAAAAAGGATAGTATGCTGTGCGACATTCCAGTAATTGTCATTTCGGCCCAAAATGAGATAGAAAGCGTGGTCAAAGGAATTGCATTGGGCGCGGACGATTACTTGCCAAAGTCATTCGATCCGGTTTTGTTGAAAGCCCGGATTAGAGCTTGTTTGGGGAAAAAACGATTGCGCGATTTGCAACAACTTTACTTGAAGAGCCTGGAACGCGAGATGGAAATTGCCCGTGAGATCCAACACGGATTTCTGCCCTCTGAATTGCCAAAGGTTGCGGGTTGGGAAATTGCCGTATGCTTTAAAGCCGCACGCGAAGTTGCTGGCGATTTCTACGATTCGTTCTTGCTTCCTGATGGGAACCTTGTCTGTGTCATTGGGGATGTGTGCGGCAAGGGAGTAGGCGCGGCGCTGTTCATGACCTTGTTCCGCAGTCTCATCCGTGCGACATCCACGACCGATGTTTTTTGCCGCGGAAACGCAACGAACATATTCACGCCTTCTGAGCGTTTGAGTCATGTCATTTCATTTACGAACAATTACATCGCCAATACACACGCCACAAGCACGTTCGCCGCCGTTTTTATCGGCATATTCAACCTGCAAGATGGTGTGCTCACTTATGTCAACTGTGGAAATGAACCTCCGCTTTGGTTAGGTAAGAAAGGCGTTGTGAGGAAACTCCAGACAACTGGTCCGGTGGTGGGAATCTTTCCCAATGCCGAATTCTATGTAAAAGAAGTTTCAATGGAGAAGAATGATTTACTCTTGCTCTATACCGATGGAATTACAGATGCCCGAAACAGTGATAGTGAGTCTTTTGGAGGCGGGCGTTTGTTCAAATTAGTGAAGGATGGCGCTACAACCCCCGCTGTGTTTCTAAAGTATATCGAGGAACAACTGTATCGATTCATGGGCACAACAAACCAGTTTGACGACATCACCCTGCTGGCTGTTTGGAGAAGGAGCGTAACATGACTGATGAACACGGTCACATTCTTGTGGTGGATGATCATCGCACCACTCGGCTCAAATTGTCGCTGGGATTGAAGCAGCAGGGACACACTGTCACCGAGGCAGAAAATGGGCAGCAAGCCCTGGACATTTTGCAGGCCAAATCCTTCGACCTTGTGTTGCTCGATATTCTCATGCCAGAAATGGATGGCTACCAGGTGTTGGAGCAGATGAAAAAGGATAGCACGCTGCGCGATATCCCTGTAATTGTTATTTCGGCCCAGGATGAGATAGAAAGCGTAGTCAAAGGAATCGAACTGGGCGCGGACGATTATTTGCCAAAGTCGTTCGACCCGGTTCTGTTGAAAGCTCGGATCGGGGCTTGCCTGGAGAAGAAACGCTTGCGTGACCAGGAAGCCAGGTATCTGGCGCGAATCGAAAAGGAAAAGAGCCGTTCTGAAAAGCTGTTGAATATTGTCATCCCCATTGGAGTGGCGTTACCCACCGAGAAGGATTTCAACCTCTTGCTGGAAAAGATCCTGCTAGAAGCCAAGTCGTTATGCAATGCTGACGGCGGAACATTGTATTTGCGCACTGAGCAGGATGCACTGGAATTCGTCATTGTGCGCACCGACTCGCTGAATCTCACCCTGGGCGGCGCGACAGGCAAAGAGGTCCCGTTTGTACCGTTACCTTTGTATGACCATGCCACTGGGGAACTCAACAAAAGGCATATTGCATCATACGTTGCTTCAAGTGGACATTCGATCAATATTCCCGATGCCTACCAAGCTGAGGGTCTAGATTTTACCGGCCCCAGAGAATTCGATGAAATGATAAATTACCGTTCACAATCCTGTTTGACCATTCCGCTCAAGAACAGCGCTGACCGTGTCATTGGCGTGCTACAACTGCTTAACGCCCAGGATCCGGAATCTGGTGAAATTATCCCCTTTGATGAATACCTGCAACAACTGATCGAGTCTTTATCCTCCCTGGCTGCTGTAGCCCTCGAAGTCTATATCCGTGAGCAAACCTTACGGCAGCAAATCGAGCAACTGCGTATAAAGATCGATGAAGCCAGGCAATCACGCCAGGTGGCAGAAATTACCGAGAGCGACTATTTCCGCCGTTTGGAGGCCGAGGCGGAAAGCTTGCGGCAAATTCTGGAAGAGTCCAAAAAGTGAAGCGCACTTATTGATAATCAGGAGAGAATCATGGCCAAGATCATTTCTGTGCATTCATTTCGTGGTGGGACAGGCAAGTCAAATACCGCTGCCAATATGGCTGCTATGTTGGCGCTGGATGGGAAACGTGTAGGTGTGGTGGACACTGACATTCAATCGCCCGGTATTCACGTCTTGTTTGGACTGGCAGGGGAGGATATTGATCAGGCTCTAAGTAGCCGTGTAAAAATAACTTCCGCACTTTAACAACCGATCTCAGGTGCAAACATAGCTGTACGCGGGTTAATGGTGTAGTTCCATTTGGGACAAG
>DAOTXM010000200.1:0-49014 GCA_034435215.1 Anaerolineales bacterium | reverse complement strand
TAGTACCTTACGAGTTAAATCCTTGCTTTTTGTGCAAGAATTTACAGGATGGACAGGATATCCAGGATGGTTTCAATGTTTTTATCCTGCTCATCTTGTATATCCCGTTTGGTTTCGGCTCGTCCGAGTTAGGAGCTTTATAGGCAAATGTGACATTGTCAAGTTAGGTCAATTTCATTACAAACAAACGACGATTATAGCATGCTGTAACTTACGTTTTTGTTAATTTGCTTATCAAGGCTGTTTGTTGGCTTGCTTGACACAATATACGCCCTGTGCTAAATTTGCTTAGAAATCTTTACGTCCAGTTGGTAATCCTGCCAACACGGGCGTGTATCCTTTTATTAGGAGGGCTGTCTTGTCCAAGTCTCGCACGCAACAAATGGTGGACCGCTTACGCGAGCTTCAAGCCTCCTCGCCAGATATCGAAGCGTCGGCGATCGTCAGTGTGGATGGGTTGAGCATTGCTTCTGCGCTTCCACAGGGAGTAGAAGAAGATCGTGTTTCGGCGATGTCAGCAGCCATGTTATCCCTCGGTGAGCGTATCGCATCCGAGTTGGGTCGCGGTTCTCTCGAGCAGGTTTATATCAAAGGCGAAAAAGGATATGTGATCCTGATGTCGGTTGGCGAAGAAGCAGTGTTAACTGCTCTGGCAAGAGAACAGGCCAAATTAGGATTGATATTCTTGGACATGCGCCGGGCAACCGAAGATCTGGCGAAGTTAATCTAATGGAGTGCGTATGAGTCCCATTGAAAAAAGTGGTCTTTACTACCCCAACAAATTTGGTCTGATTACCATTAAATCCCTGGAAGAAGTCATGGGAAAGAATGGCCTTAATGCAATTCTCAACCTGGCTGGTCTGAACCATTATATCGAAAATTATCCACCGGATAATCTCGATAAAGGTTTTGATTTTTCCGAGCTTTCGGCCATCGGGGTAGCATTGGAGGAAATGTATGGTCCGCGTGGTGGACGTGGTCTGGCATTGCGTGCTGGTCGGGCTACGTTTTCGGATGCCTTGAAGAATTTCGGCGCGCTGGCAGGTGTGGCAGATCTGGCATTTGTTGTGTTGCCCTTGCAATCCAAACTTCGGATCGGCTTACCTGCATTTGCCAAGATCTTCACGCAACTCACAGATCAACATACGACAGTAGAAGAAAAAGACAACGAATTCATCTGGACGATCCACAAGTGTCCTGTTTGTTGGGGCCGGACCGGCGCGGATAAGCCTGTTTGCTTTATTTCGACTGGCCTGTTACAGGAGTCGCTGAAATGGGTTTCTGGCGGGAATGAATTCCGTGTCAACGAATCAAAATGTGTAGCTGTGGGTGATGATGTGTGTGAGTTTGTCATCCAGAAGGATCCCATTGGTTAGTTAAAAAGGAGACCAGCATGGCAGACGTCAAATCAAAAATCCTGGTCGTAGAAGACGACCTCGACGTCGCCGAGATGTTGAATGCGTATTTTCGCGTTCAGGGCTACGAGGTCTTTACCGTAAATTGGGGCGAGGATGGTGTCCGGGCCTGCCAGACGATCAACCCCGATTTGGTCGTACTCGATATTCGTTTGCCGGATATCGATGGCTATGAAGTCGCTCGCCGCCTGCGCACGGACCGGCGTACACAGGATGTCCCCATTATCTTTCTGACAGAGAAACGTGATCGCGCGGATCGCCTGGCCGGCCTGGAGCTGGGTGCGGACGATTACATTACCAAGCCCTTTGATGTGCAGGAGTTGCGTCTGCGGGTGCGTAACGCCTTGCGGCGTGCCTCCCAGGGATCATTGAACAATCCTGTCAGCGGGTTGCCGGATGGCGCGTTGGTGGATGAAAAGCTTAATGAAATGCTCCAGAAGGGCAAATGGTCTCTTCTGTTGGTGTCGATCATCAACCTGGATGTTTTTCGCGATGCTTATGGCTTTGTTGCCTCGGACGATGTCCTGCGCGCAATCAGCCTGATGATCCATAATGCCATGCGTGAAGTAGGCGATGCCGATGATTTTGTCGGTCACCTGACCCCCACGGATTTTGTCTTGATGGTTTCTTCTGGCAAGTTATCTGCTTTACAGGAACGTGTCCGTACACGCCTGGAACAATCGTTGGATTATTTCTATCCCATCAAGGATCGCGATCATGCCACCACGAGCAAAGACCGCCTGGTGATTAATGTAGTCGAAGTTCCTTTCGGGAGTGGGCGTTTCAGTGACATCGATGCACTGAAAAAGGAATTGTTACGCCTGATACGGTAGGAAACAATTGAAAATCACGATTGTAACTCCCACCTATAATGAAGCGGAGAACTTGCCCAAGCTAGTCTCCGCTTTATTTGCGCTTCCGCTCGATTTGCACATCCTTGTGGTGGACGATAACAGCCCGGATGGAACCGGACAGATTGCGGACAGACTTGCCATGCAGGACAACCGGATCAAAGTCCTGCACCGACCTGGGAAGCTCGGTTTGCGTTCTGCATATCTCAACGCCTTCCAGCGGGTGATGCAGGAGGACGCGGAAGCCATTGTCCAGATGGATGCGGACTTCTCCCACGACCCGGCAGTTCTGGTCGATATGGCCGAACGAATCACAACCTGCGACGTGGTGATCGGCTCCCGTTATGTGGATGGTGGTTCGGTCGATGAGCGCTGGCCGTTGTGGCGGAAAGGGCTTTCTGCGTTCGGGAATTTCTACGCGCGCTCGATTCTGGCTTTTCCACTGCGCGACGTTACCACCGGTTACCGCATGTGGCGGCGTGAGGTCTTGCTGGGCATGCCGCTTGAACGCATCCGGTCCAATGGCTATGTTTTTCTGGTAGAAATGGCATATCTGGCGTATTGCCTGGAATACGGGATCGAAGAAGTTCCCATCTACTTTGCAGACCGTCGTTGGGGCAAGTCGAAAATGTCTTTCAAGATCCAGGCGGAAGCAGCCTTGCGGGTCTGGCAGGTATGGTGGAATTATCGTGATGTGCGGCGTGCCGGACGGAGAGCACGCATTTGGAGGTAGTATGGATTCGAGATTTTTTCGTCTCTGTCTGATCGGACTCGCTGCGGTTCTAATGATAGCAGCGTGCAAGCCTGAAGCGACTCCGCCTTCAGTGGATGTGGCGGGTACACTGGCGGTTCAACTGGCATCTGAGATGCTGACCCAAACTGCAGCCGCCTATGTACCGCCTGCCTCTCCCACACCGCCGTTAGCGACCGACACCCCTGTCCCCACCGATACTCCCGTACCCGAACCCACCCAAGACCAGGAATCTTTGCGTATGATAACTGTCAAAGAGGTCAATCCAAATCCGGCCTGCCGGTTTGGACCGGGAGAATCCTACGGGATGGTAAGTTATATCAACACACCCAAGCAGGTTTATTTGTTGGGAGTTGGGAATGTTCCTGGTTGGGTCGTGATCGAAAACCCGTATTATGGCTCGCCATGTTGGCTCCCGGCAGATAGCGTAGAGATTGACCCCGCCCTGGATTTATCCCTATTACCGGTCATGGCTCCGTAAGATTATATTTTTCTGGTTGCTTGTCGAAATCCTGCGCACTTAGCCTCCCCCACTCTTCCAGGCTTAATGTCTCTGCTCTGCGTTGCGGATCGATATCCGCTGCCTGGAGCAGTTTTTCTGTCTCTACAGGCGATCGATGCAGGCCGGCTGAGATCGAATTGCGTAGTTTTTTGCGTTTCTGGCTAAAGCCAGCCTTGATGAGTTGGAAGAAGTTGTCCAGCAGATTGACCTCAATGCGGGGAGTAGCGTAAATATCCACCACCAATACGGCTGAATCCACTTTGGGAGCCGGGTAGAATGCTCCTGCTGGAATGTGCGCTGCAATGCGCGGTTGCCCGTAGACTTGAACGCTTAATGCCAACAAGCTGAGTCCGCCGGGATCTGCACAAATACGCTCAGCGACTTCTTTCTGGACGGTCAAAACGATGCGGCGCGGTTTGGGAGTCGATTCGAGCAAATGCCGAATGAGCGCTGAAGTAATATAGTAGGGGATGTTGGCCACGACCAGGTAATCCTGGTGCTCGATGATTTCATGCGGTTCAATGTTCAGTATGTCCCCATGCACGAGTCGGATATTTTCATATGGAGCGATGACTGCTTCCAACGGCGGGAACAACTTAGCGTCCAGTTCGACTGCAACCACTTTTCTTGCTGCGGCAGCCAGGTAACGTGTCAGGCTGCCCAGGCCGGGACCAATTTCCAGCACGGTGTCCGTGGGATGGATTCCGGCGGCGTTGATGATTTTCTCGAGTGCATGTGGGTCTTGCAGGAAGTTCTGTCCCAGGCGCTTATCGGCGCGCAGATTATACTGCTTGAGCAAATCGGCGACATTCATGGGCGGGATGGGAGCAGGAAAACGGGATGAACTCATGGGCAGGTGGACGTAGTATCCTCATCAGGTTGGGGTTCGCCCGCGATGACGGGAGCAGGCCAGGTTCCGGCGTTGAAGCGCGCCACGTAGTCGCGCAGGATGTCATAGTCCACATCCCAGACGAACACTCTGCCATCGAACACCGGGTCGAAAACGCGCGTCCCTTCGAAAAGTTCCTGGGGAAAACTGACGAAAACGATATCATCCCCCTGGAGTTTCGTGCCCAGACAGGCCAGTTGGGTGATCTGTTCGGGGGTCAGGTCGGTCTGGACGGCACCTTTGAACGAATTGATCAGGGCCGGGATACGCAGGACCACGCTTGGATTGGTGAGTTTTTCCTGCAGGGCGCACATGACGGTGTTCTGATGGGAAGCGCGCTCGAAAACGCCTTCGTTACGGATGCGTGCCAGGGTAAGCGCCTGTTCGCCATCGAGGATTTGAATCCCCGGCGGAAAGACGAGACGTTTACTGCGATCTTCGCGCGTACGACCATCCACGCCTTCGGGCAGGTTTACCTTGATCCCGCCTACAGCGTCCACGATTTTTACGAAAGTGCGCATGTTGACCGCCAGATAACGGTCCGAATACATCCCAAAGTTCAACGCCAGGGTACGTGCCAACAAACCGGGACCCTGGCCGGGGCCTTCGTAATAACCGAAACCAGGGTTGCCGTACAGGTAGGCCTGGTTCAGCTTTTCGTGGTCCTGCCCGTTGATGTCATCAGCGATATCGGGGATTTCCACCCACAGGTCGCGGGGGAATTCCAGGATGGTCACTCTGGTCTGGACGAAGTCCACGCGTACGATGCGGATGACGTCGGCCAGGCCGTAAGTATAAGAATTGGCGCGGGCATCCGTACCGATTGCCAGCAAGGTCATGACGGGCGGACCGCCACAGGCCGTGATGCCGACGGGGGTGCCGGTTGGCGCAAGCGTGATGGTGGGATTCGGCCCCGGGGAATCTGTTACTTCTGCTGCGGTTGGTGTCCAGGTGGCGGGCAGGCTCCAGTTCGAGGTCGGCATAGCGATGGCCGGGCCAAGCGGCGCCTGCCAGAGAGTGAGGTAGGTCTGGTAGCCAAGCCAGCCGACCAGTGCCAACAGGGCGCAGGCAACGACGGAGAGAACGGTGAGGATGGATTTTTGGGCGCGGGTCATATTTTATTGCATCACTGGCGGGATGGAGGCGGGCGCGGGGGCGAGGAAGTAGACTGTCAACCAGCCGCCCATATCGACGATGTTGTCGTCATCGAAACCGAGGTCGATCCAACGGTAGCGCGAAACGCCGATCGAATTTTCTATGATATATCCACCTCCAATATCTCCGATGACCGCATAGCCATAGCCGGGGATGTAGACGCGCTGGCCTTGCAGGTAGCTGTACATGGACGGGTCCACTGCCACCACGCCTCTCCCGGCGCGCAGACCACTGGCCGTACCATAAGAGCATCCGCCCGTACCCGAATTGCAGGGCGAGTAGATGGTGGCATACATTTCATACGCCAGCCAGTAATCCAGGGTTTCGCCACCCACTGAGGCCGTGTTCACTACGATCCTGGTGCCCGTGTTGACGATGCGTTTTTGCGGCGGGCGGATCACGCTTTCCTCCTCGACAGTGCGACTGACCTCCTGCCCGTCTTCGTAGCGGATACGCGTGCGCGCGATTGCCAGCCCTTCCTGCCCGGTCTGAACGATCTCCTGCTGGCCAAGTTCGACCTCCGGCGAGGTGGCAGTTTCGGTCTCGAACGGGATGGACTTCTGGATCAGTTGTACCGATTCGCTGACCCGCACCACGCGGATTTGGCCATCTGCGGGGAGCGCCTCGGATTCAGCCGGGAGGCTGGTATCCAACCCGATAAGCGGAATCCCAGCCCCGGCCAGCGCCGCGCCCACTGTCCGCGCCGAGGAGCGGATCACCAAACTCCCGCCGCTGGTGGTCACGGTCAGTTGTTTTGATGGGCGATAGGTGATTGTCATTTCCGTGTTGAGGGGCGTATCCGCGGGTGGATCGATGAAATCGGCTGCGTATAGCTGAATTCCTGCTTCCTGCAACGCACGTCCGACGGTTGGTGCTGCTGTCAGCAGGGGCTGTTCGCTCGCGGGCGTGACCACAGTCACTCTGACTGCGCGGCGGATTTGCAGGGTATCTACTCCTGCTGGCAGAGTTTGTTCGCGAGGGAAGGGCAGACCGTTGACCAGGAGCTGGTCTGCAGGAGCAAGCATAATACCCGCCTCGGCCAGGAAGCTCGCCGGGATGCGTTCATCGGTTGCCAGTGTATGGAGTTGCTCACCATCCAGGATCATAAGGGAGGTGGATCTCTGTGGCTGGCACGCTGTCAACAGCAAGCTGAGAAAGACCAGCCAGAAGTTGCGTTGCATGGGGGGATTGTAATCGATTTGTGGGTAAGTAAGATACAAAACGCTCTCACTCAGAATTCCCGGCGCTTTTTACTGCGTGCACATAGGTCGAGGAGGACAATACATGTGCATCGGGATGTTTATTCAACCACCGATCCAGTGGACGGATGGGGATGCTGAGCAGGCGTAGCGCTCTGTATATTGCCTGGCTTAGAAAGCGGGTTGGCACATACCGCGCAGAAGCGGAAATGAGGTCCAAAAGCGCATATGTCGGCCCAACGCAAACTCCTGCTGAGCGAATGGTAAAACCGGCACGGGCAAACAACCTCTGGTGTCCAACCACAGTAAAGTTCTGATAGTGATTCGGGTATCCGTGGAATCTTTGCAGGAATGGCGTAACCGCAAACAGCTGCCCTTCAGGTCGAAGAACGCGATACATTTCTGCCACGGCTTCGTTGGGATATTCGAGGTGTTCCAGCACTGCTTCACAGTAAATGGCATCCACGCCACCGGATGCGTAAGGCAAACTATAAGCATCGCCGACAACATCTACGTTTGCAAAGAGACCGATGTTCACATTGACCAGGTTTGGATGTCTTCGTATGGGCCCACCGCCAACAGACAGGCATAAAGCATCGGCAGAACGCTGGGCAACTGTCTCGTCAAATGCCTGTTCGGCCTGACTGCTCCGGTGGTCGCCCGCCCTGTGGCTCAGATTTTCGAAGAAACGAACAATGGCAGAACGTCGAGGGGGTTGAATATATTCTCGTTCCATCGCACCATCAAGCTGGTCGAGATAGGTGCGTTGCCGATCCTTGTCCAGCATGATTGGCACTCCATTGAGATACGAATAGACAAAACGTTCATCTGGAGTATGTAGTGTATTATCCTGCCTCACCAGGCGTTGATATGAAAAAGGGCAGACAAGCTGGCCATTCTCGATTTGTTGTTCAATGCTTATCATATGGATCTGGTACCAAAGTAATTCCTTCTCATCGATAGTTTCAGTTTATCTGGCTGATTCGTTTGATTATTTCATCGGCACTGACTTCCACGGTTTTATCCGTCACATTGATGACGAAAAATCCTCCCTTTCGAAAAACATCATGAGCAATACGCAGTTCTTCCTCGACCCGTTCCGGGTCGATATAAGCTGATTGCGCTGGTATCCCAAGCTGGCCGATTCTTCGGCGGCGAAACGCCAGCAGGCGATCCAGGTCGAGCGTCAGGCCGATCACACGCGTAGGCTCGAGTTGGTAAAGTTCGGGAGGAGTGGGAACTTCCGAGACGATAGGCAGGTTGGCGACTTTCCAGCCGAGCACGGATAGATAGATGCTCAAAGGTGTTTTTCCCGTGCGAGAGACGCCCACCAGGACTACATCAGCCGCGGGCCAGCCTTCCCGGTTTTGCCCGTCGTCATGCCTGAGCGCATATTCGATGGCCTCGACGCGCTCGATGTAAGGCCGGTGGACCTGACGGTACAGGCCAGGTATTTCGAGAGGAGGCTGCCCAAGGACGGTCCCGAGACGGTCGAGTAATGCACCCATCAAGTCGATGGCTGTCACACCAAGGTCTTGTGCCATTTCGGTCAGCTTGTTTCTTAGGTGGCTGTCGACCAATGTGTGGACAATCGTGCCATCCAGCTCTTTGGCTTGCGCGATAACGTCTGCGAGTTGTTTGGGATCGCGAACGTTTCGAACGGGCACAACCGGGACTGCAACATTTGGAAATTGTGCCAGGACAGTGTTCACCACCTGTTCGCCGCTCGCTCCGACGCCACCAGAAACGATGAAAATGGGAGGCGGTTGCATTGGTTGCCCTTGCGTTGACATGATTCTAACTCCTAAATTGCCTGTACCTGAACATCGATCTGGGCTTTACAAGTCAGGCAGGCGCCTGAATAATCGGATTTCAGAGCGGTATTGCACTTGGATACCCTAACAAGTAGGTGAATTCGAATATAGGCGTATCGGTGGAAACTTGACCCATTTCCCAAACATATTCTTTACTTTGAAGCGGATCGGTCAATTCCCTTAAATCAGGAGGCGAGTATACTCGCAAGAACGATATGACTCCATCCCAACAAGTAACCAGGGGAACAATGGGAACAAGGTAGGTCCAGAAGAAGCGCGCCCAGGTTTGTGGTTTTATGAAGGGTGTGACAAGCAGATAACTAATGAATGTTGTCACGGGCGCTAAGAGCAAAAGGAACCACCCAAATGGCGGTTTTAGACTGGCTTCGAATATCCCAATTGCAACCTTTTTATCAGCCGCATCTTGTAAGATCGATCGAGCTTGCTCGGGAGCAAAATGATGAAACCCTTCGAAAAGAGTGCGCATCCCGGTCAATTGGGGCGGCACATTCATTGCGTCTACCGATTTTGGGAAATATTCGATCCCCAGGGTTGCTCTTTCTTTCCATTGTTTGATAATGCCTGGATGGGGATATTTGTCAGTGAGTTTGATGGTTATCGGCAGGCCAGCTTTCTGGAAGTGCTCCTTTAATTCCATCCAGGGACCACCTGCTCCAGAACATAAATCCACAATTTGTGTCGTGCTTGCACATTGCATTGCTTTCATGAACAATGGGATCAGGTTCTTGTGCCCTGAACCGAACGAGGTTACAAACTGTAAGTAATCCGTCTGAATGCGCCGGAATTCCTGTGGGTACCAGGGTAAGTCAGTAAATTCAAATAGATGTATCCGCCTCATGATGTTTCGCCGTTGGATGAAACCATTGTGTTGAGTTCATCGAAATGCTATCGAAAAAATCCGCGCTATCCCTTGACATAGGACAACTTTTCGCAGATGAGACCATCTTTCACTTGGAAAAGATCGATACCCCGGACATGCCCCTTATTTCCTGCTGCATCTACCCAATCGTATCTCCAGCGCATAATGCAACGCCTACCGAGGCCAAAAATTTCCTCGATCTCGATGTGAGCCTGGGGAGACTCGTGGAAAAAATCCTGCCAGAATTGAGTGACATTTTCTTTTCCTTTGTACACAGTGCCGTCTGGAGCCGGATCAGTGTTTTCGAAAACACAATCGTCACTCATTAACTGCATCATCCCTGCAACATCGTGACGGTTGAAGGCCTCATTGAAAGCCAGGACGATACGGACCGATGATTCCAAGCGTGACAAGCGGGTTGGACTCATGTTGATAACAGCTCCTTTTCTAGAGTGAGGTTTCTACACCGATATGCAGCCGCGTCCCAGCAGCTCAACGATCACTCCTTATTCCCTAAAATGCTTCAACACCCGCAGGGCGCGTAACGTATTCCAACGACTGGGTTCTCCGGATTTCTCCATCTCAAAATGGATCTGGCCAGGGTGTCTGGCTTGCAGCGGCCATTTGCCGTCTTTGCGCCGCTTTTTCTGCAAAATATCCAGAGCAGGTGCCATGCGCGGATCATATTTGATGCCGGCTGCCTGGAAATAATCCAGCGCCCACAGGATATCGTAATACCAGCGGCAGGGATAGGAAAGCATTGTCATGCGCTTGTCGATGATCTTTCCTGTCCGGTGTGAACGGAAGAGCTGATGATGTAAGAGAAATTCGCGCGCTTGAGCGGCAGCGCGATCCAATTCTGCCAGGCGGTATGTGTAGCCATTGGACCGATATTCGAAAATTCCTTCAAGGACCGAAATCGTGGAGTGCAATGAACTGTGGACGGCTCCCTGACGGTTGTAGTTGCAGTTGAAGCCGCCGTCCGGCATATGCTGCGTAATTACAAAGTCCACAATGGAACGCAAGGCCGCTTCGTCAGCTTTGAAATAGCAGGCATAGTTCAGGAACATCCCATTGACGCACACATCGCTCTGCTGGATCGTCCTGGCTGGATTGATACCCCCATCCCCGCTTTTCTGGTCGCGCAAGATCAGGGAAATAGTGTCAGTGATTTCAGGCGGTACAGGAGCTATTCCAAGGTTCTTCAAATCAAGCAGGGTGTAATGCGAGGAAATCCATTTGGGCTGGTAAAAGCCCCGACCCCAGTGGCCATTATCGTTGCGCGCTTGCAGGAACCGCGCGCCCCAGCCTTCTGCAGCGATCCGTTTTCTCAAGACAGGCTTTTCCGCTCCCAACAGATCGCGATGGACTTGAACCTGAATGGCTACATCCCCTTCCAGCAGCCATTGAATGATTTGGTCCTCAACCATGGATATTCACTCCAAAAATAGCGATGCTTCACGAAAGTCGGAAGAGTAACCGAATTTCGTGATCTACTGATTATACCGGCCTATTTTGGCAGATTGAAATGATAGACTCACTCTCTGCTTGGAGGTTATCCCTGTTCCAATCCCCGTATTGCTGGATGATTTGAAACCCGTTGTAATGTAAAAACGCCTCCAATTCTTGTAGGTAGGTGAAGCGGCAGGCGATGCGCGTGGTTGTCAGATGGGGTCCGGAAGCATTTTTCCACCGGCGGTAGGTTGTCCAGTGCATGATCTGGGTGAGCGGATCGTATTGTTGCATTCCGGATACGGTCACGCTTTGTCCCTGCACATTGCAATAGGTGAACCATTGTTCCTCCTCAGTGAGGTTACTTAAATCGTTGCCGGATGGATTACGCGTTTCGAAGGCAAAGATACCGTCAGGCGCAAGATGGCGCTTGACAGATGCCAACAGACGTTCCTGGTCCGTACGCCGCAAAAAAGCCTGGAACGCATTTCCGGTGAGAAATATGAAGGAAAACCGCTTGTCAAAATGGAACTGGCGGGCATCCGCACGGACCAGGTCGATGGTGAGTCCTTGCTGCTGTGCTTTCACGCGCGCATACGCCAGCATGGGCCATGCAAGATCGACGCCAGTGACCGGTAATCCACATGCTGCAATGGGCAGGCTCACCAGGCCGGTGCCGCAGGCAAGCTCAAGGACAGGCCCGCCACTTGCGCTGGCCAGGTCTGCGTAAAATTTTATACGTGGTTCCGAGCGTTCACCTTCCTCCAGATCGTAATTGGCGGGATCGTTGAATTCTTCGAGGTTATCATGGTCGATCATAGGCTGCTCTATCCTTTGTGTACTGGATTAATTCCAGCGCGTGGTTATAAAGTTCGTAATTCCTTGCACCCATCCGCGTTGCCAGGGACTGCTCGATCACCTGAGGCCATTTGCCGCCGAGTTCTTGTCCCGCCCAGCTTGCTGCTTTTATCTTTGAGATGATTTTTCCCTGTTGTATTGCATACAAGGAGCGACACATGGTCAGGATGGCATAGGCGTGATATTCGCTGGCATGGTTGCGGAGCCAGGACGGGTCGTCCAGCAGCGGAAACCACCATTCATGCAAATTCCCAATAACAGCACAACGGATATCGTCTGGACTCACAGGATCAATTTCTTCGGGTCAGGTTCGGCTAGCACAACCCCAGATTCGCGGATGGTATAGCGCTGGATGACCCAGTCGCTCCCGTGCGGCGCGAGATAAAATCTTCCTTCGTTGACTGTGGGATAAACACTGTCGGATTATTCGTAGCGGCGCAAGTGGTCTTTGGGGATATACGAGCCTTCCAATTTTTCCGCCCATTTCAAGCCCGTTGTCCAAATGCGATCGTGCATGGCTGCAAATCCTGCGATTTCGATCTCTGAAAGCAACTTCGTTGGGCAGGCCTCGCCCGTTAACGCCAGTACGGACTGACGAATCAATGAGACGGATTGATGCCCTGAAAACGTGGTCGATTACAGGCCGTCTGGCATACCTTGTGCTCCTCTTTATGGGCAGCAGGATGATAGCACGAAATCAATCGTGGCAATCGTCATCACAATCAAATTCCATTCCCGCCGCTTTTTCGAAAGCTTCCTTGCCCTCGTTGTAAGAAAAATAGATCAACCCCAGCGCACCCAGGCTGTCCACGAAGCCGAAACCGGTCAGTTCGTAGATCAGGCTGGAAGCCAACAGCAACAGCGACATATAAATACAGACCAGGGTGCAGCTGGCATCCGCTAGGATGGGCATGGAATTGAGTTCTCGTCCCACCTTGCGTTTGCCTGCCACCAGCGCCCACATGACCGTGATAGAAATGACCGCGATGATCAGTCCGGGCAGCGTGGTTTCAGGTTTATGGCCGATTACAATGTTGTAGATCGCGGTCACTGCTAGACCGACTGCCAGGATATAGAAACTGGTTCCAGTGATACGCAGGGTAGTTTTCTCGAAAGTGGAGCGCTCTGTATCCGGGTTCTGGCGGATGCGCAGCACCATCGCAAATATCCCAATACCAGACATAACCTCTATGAAGCTGTCCACACCGAAGCCAAAGAGCGCAAGAGTCTCGTCAGAGAGGCCGAAGAAAACGGAAACCAATCCCTCGACCAGGTTGTACAGGATGGTGAAAACCGCCAGCCACAGGGCATAGTTCCAGTAACGGTCGAGGGCGGATTTTTCAGTTAGAGTGGCCATTATCTTTTTACATACCTCTAAATTAAGTGGTTGCCGGAAAATGCTTTTATACCCAGGGCGGTCACACGCGTACCTGCGTACGGTGCAGGTAGATTACGCTTTTTCACAGGTTGGAATGCGCAATTTGTGACCGTGGGCACTAAATAAAAACTGTTCTCAGCGGCGGGGATACCGCCGAGGATGACAGTTTGTCTTGTCTTACCCGAGCAATTCTTCCAACGCCGCCAGGAGCAGGGTGATATTCTCCTTGCGGCTGGAATATCCCATCAAACCGATGCGCCAGACCTTGTCCTTGAGCGCACCGAAGCCGGCCGCGATCTCGATGTTGTACTCGCTGAGCAACTGCGCGCGGACCTTGTGCGGATCGACCCCGGCCGGGACTTGCGCGGTTGTCAAGGGTGGGAGCCTGTACTCGTGTGGGATGAACGGCACGACATCGATGGCCTCCAGTCCATGCCAGAGTAGCTCGGCATTCCTGCGCATGCGGGTATGGACGTTCTCCAGACCCTCCTCGTGGATCATGCGCAGGGCTTCGCGTAGCGCATAGTGCAGGCTGGCGGAAGCGGTATGGTGGTAGGCGTGCGCGCCACCCCAATAGTTGACGTATTGCTTCAAATCCAGGTAGAAAGATGAAACGGGTTTCGTGCGTTTCTCGATCACCTCCTGCGCGCGCGCGTTGATTGTAATGGGTGCCAGCCCACTGGGCGCACCCAGCCCCTTCTGGCTGGCGGAATAGGCCACGTCCACACCCCATTCGTCCACTTTGACGGGGATACTGCCCAGCGCGGTGACCGTGTCCATGACAACCAGCGCTCCTTGTTTATGAGCGGCTTCGACGATTTCTTTGACGTGCAGCTGCTCCGCGCCGGTGGAGGTTTCTGCTTGCACAAAAGCAAAGAGCTTATACTTTTTTTGCTTGAGCGCGGATTCGATTTCCTCTACCGGGAAGATTTCCCCCAATGGCTTGTTCACGCGGTCGACGTTTGCGCCCAGGCGGGTGGCAATCTCGGCCAGCCGTTCACCGAAGTAGCCGATGATCGCCACCAGCACATCCTCGCCAGGTTCGATCAGGTTGGTCAATGCGGCCTCCATGCCGGATGTGCCCGTGCCGGATATGGAAAACGTCCAATCATTTTTGGTTTGGAAAACGTACCGCAGCAATTGCTGTTCCTCAGCGTAGATGGCCAGCAGGTCGGGATCCAAATGGCCGACCGGGGGGGTAGCCATGGCGCGGATCACGCGCGGGGAGGCCATGCCAGGCCCGGGTCCGAGCAGGACACGCACATGGGGATCAAGGTCGGAAAAACGGTTATCAGTCATGGGTTGCTCCATTCGTTATTGATGCTTCAAGTCTATCAGAAAAATGCCATTTGAGGGCCGGAAACCACGATTGCGGATGATAAAAAAATCATTCGATTGGACGATTGTTGAATCCGAGCCTTCCTATGTACACTAATTATGATATTTATTGTCAGGATATCGCGAGATAGTGATGAGAATGTTCTTTCAACTTTCGTGAAGTACTGATCACCCTAAATCAAAGGAGAAGAAAATGAAAAAGTATGCGATGTTGTTCGTTGTTTTGCTGAGCCTTTCGCTGGCTCTGACCGCTTGCGGCGGTGGCGGTCCGTCCACGAGTCTGAAGGTGGATATGGTCGAGTTCATGTTCGAACCGGCTGAGTACACCATCCCGGCGGGTCAGGAGATTACCCTGGAGTTATCGAACAATGGGGCAGTCGAGCATGAATTCGTCATAATGAAGTTCGGTACGAATGTGGGCGAAAATTTTGGTGACGAGGACGAGGAAAATATTTACTGGGAAGCCGAGCTGGCGCCGGGCAGATCCGACACGTTTACCTTCACGGCACCCAGTCAACCCGGTGAATATCAGGTCGTATGTGGTACGGAAGGTCACTATGTAGCCGGTATGGTTGGCTCACTGACTGTTGTTTCTCCATGACCTGTCCCACTTGGTTCGAGGCGACGATCGCTTTGGAAGTAATGGTCGTCTTTTTTTAAGAGTACAATCAACGCATGGATGAAAGTCCCCTGCTCACCAGCCTGTCCAACCCCCTTGTCAAACGCATTCGCCTTCTCAAAAACCGCAAAGAACGTGACAAGAGTGGCTTTTTCCTGGTGGAAGGGCTTCAGCCTGTGGGCGCGGTACTGGAAGCAGGCTGGGATATTGACACCCTGCTATATGCGCCGGACCTGCTGGCTGGTGCTTATGCGTCCACCCTGCTGGAAGTTGCCCGCCGCAGCCGACTCCGCCTTCAACCTGTTTCCGCCAAAATAATGGAGTCGCTGGCTGAAAAGGACAACCCACAGGGCATTCTGGCTGTAGTAAAACAGCGTGGGTTGCGTCTGTCGGATTTGGGAACCATTCGCTCTGGCGTTGCGCTGGTCTCACCGCAAGATCCCGGCAATGTCGGCTCGATCCTGCGCACGATTGACGCAGTTAACGTGGACGTGCTCTTCCTTCTCGATGGCGGCGTGGACCTGTATCATCCCACCTGTGTGCGCGCCAGCATGGGAACTCTCTTCTGGAAGCCGGTCGTCCAGACCCGTTTCCATGAATTTTCGGCATGGGCAAAGCAACGCGGGATGCAATTGCTGGGTGCTTCGGCTCATTCCAGGACGGATTATCGCCAGATCAGTGCTAGCAATTCCCCCTGGGTGCTCCTGCTTGGCAGCGAGCAAAAGGGCCTCTCTGCAGAGCAGCTTGCTGTTTGTGATGTAACCATGTCGTTGCCTATGCGAGGAAAAGTCAGTTCCTTGAATTTATCGGTGGCGGCGGGGATTTTGTTGTACGCTTTAAACAAATAGAGGCGAAGCATGACGCCCCAAAAAGCAGGCTTCGCCTCTCCAATGTGAACAAATTGAATCTCAAATCTGGTTAGATCTCATCTTCGTCGTCCAGCCAGAGATCATCCTCTTCGTCTACAGAGTCATCTTCCCACTCTTCCAGTTCTTCTTCCTCCCACTCCTCTTCATCGACTGCATCTTCTGATGGGGAGTAAGTTGCACAACCGGTATCGGGGTCGATTTCGACGGCGGCGGCGCTGCAATATCCCTCATCGAGAAAGATACAATCCAGGTAATAACAGCGAATGCGGGGCATTTTTCCTCCTATTAGGGTTGGCGTATCAGCCGTATGATAGAAATAATGAAAATGACCGTCATAGCAACCTGCGAGATCAGGCAAAATGGGCACAACGCGCGCAGGATGGCAAATTCGATGTAGATCAGGTAAACGGTAAACAGGAAACCGGTCAGCGCCATACCGAAGATCAACATGGGGCTGTTCTTTTCGAAAAACTTGTCCCGTTTCTCATACCAGTGCACCAGCAGGATCGCGAAATACCCAGCGATGCCCACGCTCGCAACCGGGATGCCGTACACTTCCGAGTAACGACTGGCATTCACCGTGGAGCAATCCCCGCTGCCCAGGCACATGGCGTCATTCGAAGTTACTTTGTAGATAGTCATGTAAATCGAGACAAGCAACCCGATCACGACCATGGTTACTGAGATGCGGTATAGCCATTTGTCCATGCAGTTCCTCGGTTACAACAACCAGGCATCGACTTCCATGCCAGCAGCGAGCGATTTTACCCCAGCGGGGATAATTAGTAAAGCATTTGCCTGTACAATCGATAACAAATTTCCAGAGCCTTGATGCCCTGCCAAATGAGCGCACAGTATACCACCTTCCTCGCGCAGGATGGCGCGCAAATAACTCTCGCGCCCATCGGATGAAACTTTCTCAGCGAGTCGCACGCGGACCCTGGGCCGGCTGACCATTTCCCGGCCACTCAAGCGCTCCAGCGCAGGTCGCACGAAGACTTCGAACCCTACGAAAGCTGAGACCGGATTGCCGGGCAGTCCAATGAAGGGAATCTTGTTGAACCTGCCAAAAGCCAGCGGTTTGCCCGGTCGCATATTGACGCGCCAGAACGCGAGGTCGCCCTGCGCCTCGATCACATCTTTGATGAAGTCGAACGCGCCCACGCTGACGCCTGCGGAGGAAAGGATCAGGTTCACCTTTTGTGCAACAGCATTTGCAAGCAATGCTTCCACCGACTCGCGCCGGTCGGCGGCGATGCCCAGGCGGATGACTTCCGCGCCAATCTCTTCGATCAGGGCGGCCAGGGTGTAGGTGTTCGAATCGCGGATCTTGCCCGGCTTGAGAGGTTCGTCCACCGGGATGAGTTCATCACCGCTGGAGAGCAATGCAACGCGTGGCCGACAGTAGACGGGCACATCGGCAACACCCAGCATGGCTAGCAGACCCATATCTTGTGGCCGCAGCTTGTGACCGGTGTGTAGCACGGCCTGGCCGATTTGTATATCTGATCCCTTTGCCCGGATGTAATCGCCTGCTTTGATGGGTTTGTAAACAGTCACGGTTGGCGGGGCGGGCGTACCTGGAGCGCGCTCATGGAAGTCGGTCTCTTCGACGGGAATGACCGCGTCCGCGCCGCTGGGCAAGGGCGCGCCAGTCATGATGCGCGCAGCCTGCCCGGGGACAAGCGTCACATTATCCGGACTGGCCCCGGCTGGAATGTCGCCCACCACGTTCAGGGTCCGAGGCGAGACGGGTGTGACGTCTACCAGATCGGATGCTATGGCGGCAAATCCATCCATTGCTGCATTGTCGAAAGAAGGAAAATCGTTCTGCGTGACGATATCGCTCGCCAGCACCCGGCGGACACATGCGGCCAGGGGCAGAGTTTCCGTCCCAATGGGTTCGAAATGGGAGAGAATGCGCGCGAGCGCTTCATCGACACTGAGTAAGGTCATAAAACCACCTTGTTAGAGGCGGCGAGATTATACCAAGTATTTCAAAAATCGCAATTCGAAAATCGTAAATTGGGGTTACCCTGGCTTTGTTCTTTGTGCTTCCATCACGTTTGGCAGGTTTTCAATACGTGTCAGGATGCGGCTGAGTTGCTCGATATCGCGCACCTCGATGACCAGCCGGATATCAGCCAGATTCTGGTTGGTTTTCACAGCTACATCTGTAATGTTGACCCCCTCGTTGTTGAGCAGGTTGGAAATATCGCCCATCAAACCCTGGCGGTCGTAGGCGTGAATGCGCACGGGCACGGAATATGTGCGCACACGGGAACCCCAAGAGACCGCCACCAGCCGCTCGCGTTCGCGCATGCGCAGGATATTGGGACAATCCTGGCGGTGGACGGTGGCGCCGCGGCCACGCGTAATATAGCCCACGATCTCATCACCGGGTGTGGGATTGCAGCATTTTGCCACATTCGTGAGCAGACCTTTCAACCCTACGACATCAACGGCATCCGCAGATGCCATTTCACTGGCAGGCACGCCTGCGGTCAGGATATCGACATTTTCTTCGTCTTCCGACAGCTTCTTGACAATCTTGCTGACTGACAGATCCCCCGTGCCCAGCGCTACATATAAATCTTCGGGCGTGCGGTATTCCAGTTCGCGTGCCAGTTTTTCGAAGTTGGTCTTTTCACCGATTCCCAATCGTCCCAGCTCACGTTCCAGGATGGTTCGCCCGGAGGACAGATTTTGCTCGTAGTCCTGCCTTTTGAACCAGACTTTGATCTTTGCGCGCGCACGTTGAGTCTTGACCAGACCAAGGTTGGGGTTCAACCAATCCCGGCTGGGACCACCGCGCTTCGCTGTCAGGATCTCGACCTGGTCACCGGTTTTCAGCTCATATTCCAGCGGGACAAGTTTGTTGTTTACACGCGCTCCCCGGCAGCGATGGCCGATGTCTGTGTGGATGTGATAGGCAAAATCGATCGGCGTCGAGCCGCCGGGCAGGTCGATGATGTCGCCGCGCGGGGTGAAGACATACACACGATCCTGGAATACGTCGGTTTTCATACTCTCGACGAATTCCTGCGCATCGTCCACATCGCCGCGCCATTCCATCATACGGCGCAACCAGGTGATGCGCTGTTCGTAGGACTTGTCGCGCGGTGTCCCTTCCTTGTATTTCCAATGCGCGGCGATACCATATTCGGCATTCTGATGCATTTCCGCTGTGCGGATCTGCACCTCCAGCGGCTTGCCATCATCATAAATTACCGCAGTATGCAAGGATTGGTAAAAATTATCTTTTGGGGCGGCAATATAATCGTCGAATTCGCCGGGAATGGGACGCCAATGGGTGTGGATCAAACCGAGAGTGGCGTAGCAGGACGGAACATCCGGGACGATGAGGCGCACAGCACGCAGGTCTCGTACCAGATCGAAAGACTTGCCCTTTCTCTGCATCTTGCGGTAAATGGAATAGATATGCTTCGGGCGTCCGCTGATTTCAGCATTGATGTTATTCCCTGACAGGATGCGTTTCAGTTCGTCCACAATCTGGTCAACTTGCGCCTCGCGGTCCGGGCGGCGCTCGTTGAGCTGGTCGGCGATTTCCTTGTACTTGTCCGGGTCGACATAGCGGAAAGCCAGGTCTTCCAGTTCCCATTTGATCTGCCAGATACCCAGACGATTTGCGAGCGGCGCGTAGATCTCGAGCGTTTGTTTTCCAATGCGACGGCGCTTCTCTTCGGGCATGTAACCCAGCGTGCGCATGTTGTGCAGGCGGTCAGCCAGCTTGATGAGCACCACCCGTACATCATCGCCCATGGCGAGAAACGTTTTACGTAAGGTCTCTGAGACTACATCAGGGCGTCGCCCCAGCGGAGTTTGCGTTTTGAGCAGTTCCACCTCTTCACCGGTTGACCCTGCCTGTCCTATACCATCGTGTCCATTATGACTGACGCGCGGCAGGTTGGAGAGTTTGGTGACTCCATCCACGAGGCTGGCAACCACTTCTCCGAAATCACGGCGGATATCATCCAACGTGACGCTTGTATCCTCGACTGTGTCGTGCAGCAGCCCGGCAGCGACCACTTCCGGCGGCACGCGTAAATCCGCCAGGATGTTGGCAACTGCCAGGCAGTGGTTAATGTACGGTTCACCGGAGTTTCGCTTCTGTTCCCGGTGGGCCTCTTCCGCCACCCGATAGGCGCGTTGCACCAGCTCTCGGTCAGCCAGATTGTAGGTTTCCGGGAGGTGTTCCATCAGGTTTTCCAGCGGGAGTGACACAGGGATTGATTTCATATCTTTCTAATTGTATTCGATGCTGCGAGCTTGTCAAAGGTGCGCAGAAAAAGCCTGTCGATGGACAGGCTCGGCTTGAACGCAAATCCTTTCTTAGCGCATCAGATCTTTGATGTTATCGCGTGTATCAAGCGCGCGACCTACAATCACACCGAAGATCGCAAACAGGACGATTGCCACGGCCGAACAAGGAACTGCATACTGCGAAATCCATAAGAATGGGACAACCAGCAATACCAGGGTGCCCAGCACAATCCCGTAGAAAAAGCCTTTCCAGACATGAGGGATATCTTTCCACATTTTTCCCAGGGAATATGGTTTCTTCAGCTTTTTCTCGCGTTGGGCGCTGGAGCGCTGAAACTGCCGTTGCTTGACAAGCGGATCGCGATCAGATAATTGCCTGTCGCGCAATCGTTTCAGGCGTTCCAGTTCCGAGTTTTGGTCGGGCATTTGACACCTCAAAGTGTCTTCAGTAAGGCCTGCCGGCTATTACGCAGGCGGCTGGCGACCAATTCGATCAAACGTTTCATGACGATAAAGCCTGCTGCCGGATTTTCCCCCAACAATTTCATGAAACTGTTGCCCGGGATCGTCAAAACTTTGCAATCCGTTTCGCAAACTCCCGTCGCCGTGTAATGATAAGGTGGCACAATACCAGACCAGCCAAAACTTTCATAGCGCTGGCTGACAGCCGAGACCGTAATACTTTCCGGGCGCGAAGTGAGTTTTACCTTAAGGACAAGTTCACCTTCCAGTAAAAAGTGCAATTTGTCTGCCTCTTCGCCTTCCCGGAAGATGGCATCGCCCTGCGCAAAAGATTCTTCCTTGCCCAGTGCGGCAACTTTATCAAGCAAATCTTCCGGTAGATCTCTAAAAAGAGGGAATTCAGAAAGGGGGATATTGGTTGCCATGATTTCTCTCCTGAAGACAATGGGGTAGAATTATTGTAAATAGTATAGCACGGATGTCAAGATGCCAATTGTAAATAACGTGACTCGACTACTGGATTCGCGCAAAATCCCTTATACCGCCTTTGAACTTCCCCCCGAAAAATTGGGGGCGCTCGAAACGGCTCGTCTCCTGGGCGTTCATCCTGCTA
The DNA here is from genome assembly GCA_034435215.1 of Anaerolineales bacterium. Lineage (GTDB taxonomy): Bacteria > Chloroflexota > Anaerolineae > Anaerolineales > Villigracilaceae > JAABUE01. The sequence continues at coordinate 27,685 of DAOTXM010000200.1, read as the reverse complement.
CCGTTTACAAGACGATTGTCGTGACCCGCGAGAGACCCAAGAAACCTCTGCTGGCAGTCATCCCCGGCCCCAACCAGGTAGACCTGAAAGCCCTGGCTGCCTTTCTCGGTGAAAAGAAGGTACATTTGCCCACCGAACGAGAAGCCGAGCAGTTGACCGGTCTACAAGCAGGTGGGATTTCGCCGTTAGCTTTGCTTAATAGAGGCTTTCAAGTTGTAATCGATATCGCCGCGCAGGAACAGACAGAAATCAACGTTTCAGGTGGCCAGCGCGGATTGAATGTTCGTTTGCCGGTTGAAGCACTGGTCCGTTTGACCAATGCTCGGGTAGGCCGAGTGAGTGTGCCGGGCGGCGTATAAAAAAACAATAAAACCGGTAAAATTTCCTCTATCTTTCTCCGAAATTTTTCACTATAATAATTTTGTAGGAATGTTTTATAAAGGAGTGGGTTTTACAATCCACTCCGATTTGTAGCGGCAGGAGGTGGAACGGAATAAATTTACCAAAATCTCATATTGAAAACCTGACTAACCAATTCTCTAAAGGAGGAGAAAATGCGTAAATTGTTTGCTCTACTTACACTCTTGGTTCTTTGTAGCATGGTATTTGCGGCCTGTGCCCCGGTAGAACCCGAAACCGTGACCGTGGTTGAAACCAAGGAAGTGAAAGTGGTCGAGACTCAGGAGGTACAGGTCGAGGTCCCAGTCTCGTTCGTAATGGAGTCAGCCCGCCTGGAGGCAGTCAAGAACAACGGCAAAATCCGCTGTGGTGTCAACTCGGGCGTCCCCGGATTTGGTTTTCTCAACGAAGCTGGCGAGTTTACCGGCTTTGACACCGACTTTTGCCGAGCCCTGGCCGCGGCCATCTTCAACGATCCTACCGCTGTCGAGTTTCGCCCGCTGACGGCGGCCGAACGCTTCACTGCTCTGCAGACCAACGAAATCGACGTGCTCATCCGCAACACCACCTGGACCTTCTCGCGCGATGTGGAGTTGGGCACTGATTTCGGTCCAACTACCTTCTACGATGGTCAAGGCATGATGGTCCGCAAGGACAGTGGTTTCACTTCGTTGGCAGACATGGGTGGCGCCACGGTGTGCGTGCTCTCCGGCACCACCACCGAGCTCAACCTGGCGGACGCCTTCAGTGCCCGCGGCATCTCCTACACCCCGCTGGTCTTCGATAAGTCGGACGAGACCGCAGCTGCTTACGACCAGGGGCGTTGCGATGGGCTGACCTCCGATAAGTCTCAGCTGGCCGGCTTGCGTACCACATTGGCTAGTCCAGCCGATCACGTCATCCTGCCCGATACGATGTCCAAGGAACCGCTTGGACCGGTCTGGGCTCAGGGCGATCAGCAGTGGGGCGATCTGGTCAGATGGGTCGTCAATGGCATCATCATTGCTGAAGAGAAGGGTATCACCTCTGCCAATGTGAAGGAGATCGCGGCCGGCACTCCGGAAGATCCGGAAGTTGCCCGCCTGCTCGGTCTGGAGGGTTCCTTCGGCGAATTGCTTGGCCTGCAACCCGACTTCATGGTCAACGTGATCTCAGCGGTTGGGAACTACGGCGAAATCTACGAACGCAACCTGGGACCCGGAGGCACCGACATCCCGCGTGAAGGTTCATTTAACATGCTCTGGAAGGATGGCGGCCTGCTCTATCCACAACCCTGGCGTTAAACCCAAACCTGTGCTGATTGCAGCCCTACCTGCGTAGGGCTGCAATCTCAATTCTATGACGAAAGACACCCCTGAAACCGCCTCACTCCAGCATAACCGCTGGTCCTTCTGGCGAGACACCCGCTTTTTGCAGGCGCTCGCCCAGGCGATCTTCGTTATCCTGGTCCTGGTCGCCGTGCGCTGGTTAATAGGCAATCTGCTGACTTCGCTCGATGAACGCGGGTTGGACCTAAGCTTTGGTTTCTTCCAGCGAACAGCCGGCTTTGGGATTGGGGAAGGTCTTCCTTTCGAACGTACCGATTCCTTCTGGCGCGCCTACGTTGTCGGCTTCGTGAACTCGATTCGCGTAATTGTTTTTGGCCTTGCCCTGGCTACCGTGCTCGGCATCCTGACCGGCATCGCCTTGCTTTCCACCAACTGGCTATTGCGCAATCTCGTCAGCGCCTATGTTGAAGTCATGCGTAACACGCCTCTCTTGGTGCAGTTATTTTTCATTTACTTTGGCATTATCCTGAAATTACCTTCGCTCGAGGATCGCTTGATCTTTGGGCCATTCAGCCTGAGCAACCGTGGCTTCAACTTACCGCGGGCAGTTCCCCAGGAGGGCTCTACGCTTTGGCTGGTGCTCACCGGAGTGGCGCTGGTTGCTGGGATCATCCTCTATCGTGTTTTGCTCCAGCGACGTATCCTGACCGGGGCGGAGACCCGACCAGGGCTAAAGGCGAGTCTTCTGATCTTTGGCGTACCGCTTCTAAGCTGGTTCCTGCTCCCGGGAAACCCTTATACACTCGAGTATCCCGAGTTGGTCGGCCTGCGCATCGAGGGAGGCGCTCGTTTGACGCCTGAGTTCGCCGGGATCCTCTTTGGACTCGTGCTTTATACGGCGGCGTTCATCGCTGACATCGTACGGGCTGGCATCCTGGCGGTTCCCAAGGGACAGCTCGAAGCCGCGAAAGCCTCCGGCCTGACCCAGGCACAGGTGCTACGTCTGGTGATCCTGCCTCAGGCCATGCGGGTGATCATCCCCCCGCTTACCAACCAGTATCTCAATCTGGCCAAGAACTCCAGTCTGGCCGTGGGGGTAGGCTTTCCGGATCTTTATAACATCTCATCAACGATCTTCAACCAATCCGGCCAGGCAGTGCAGGTGATCAGCCTGATGATGGTTACCTATCTCCTGATGAGCCTGTTGATATCTGCCGTGATGAACGCCCTCAACGCCCGTCTGAAGATCCCGGAACGGTAAAGAGACTTATGGAACGCACAGAAAGCTCCTCGATCAAACCGCCGGTCACCTCTCTGGGTGTACCGGGCTGGTTGCGCGCCAACCTGTTCAGCAATTGGTTCAACAGCCTGCTGACCATCATCTCTCTGATCCTGATTTACCTTTTCGGGCGTTCGTTGGTGCTTTGGTCTGTGCGGGAAGCGAACTGGTCAGCGATCACCAACAACCTGGGCGTGCTGACCTGGGGTCGTTATCCCGACACAGAAACCTGGCGCCTGGGTGTGAGCTTGCTCCTGATTGTCTTGATAGGCGTACTCACCTGGGCTTTCTGGTCTCGGCAGGAAAATCTGCGTGCGCGTCGGGCATTGCTGGTTGGTTGGCTGCTGATGCCATTTGCGCTGACCATCCTGATACGCGGCATCACCCTGCCGACCTTCCGCACCATTGTAAATAACATCGGGTACTATATCGTCCGCCCGGATGTGCTCATTACACTCAATCAAACCTGGCGGTCGAATGCTGCGCTCACTGCGACGGGTCTCCTGACTGGTGCCTCCTGGGTGATCTTCCAGAAACGTCGCTCCCGAATTCTGACGGTCATCGGCGCGCTGGTCATCCTCACGCTCATGGTTCCCCTGAGCACATTGAGCCAGCCCTGGCTCTTTGGACTGCGCACGCCAATAGCTATCTCCCTATTACTTACATTTGGCCTGTGCATACTGGTTGGTCGCACAGTAGGACAGTCTGTTAGCAATGTAGGCGGGGTCACCCGTATGCTTGGCACGATCTGGTTTGTAAGCATCCCTATTATCCTGATCGTACTGACCACTTTCGAGGTTGGCAATCAAGCTGTCGATCCAGTTGAAGCGCTCATGATTGTGCCCCCCAATATCTGGAGTGGAATCCTGCTTACGCTGGCGCTCTCCGTGGTCAGTATCGTGGCTTCCTTCCCCATCGGTGTGCTGCTTGCGCTTGGACGGCGCAGCTCGCTGCCCGTCGTGAAAGGTTTCAGTATCTTATTCATTGAGTTGGTTCGAGGCGTGCCTCTGATCACCATTCTTTTTATGGCCCAGGTGATGCTACCGCTCTTTCTGCCGCTAGAGGCTAACGTCGATAGGGTACTGCGCGCTATGGCTGGCATGACGCTTTTCACCGCCGCCTACCTGGCCGAGATCGTACGCGGCGGGTTGCAGGCCGTGCGCAACGAGCAGGTCGAAGCCGCCCGGGCGCTTGGCTTGAATGAGTTCCTGGTGACCGGTTTGGTAGTGCTGCCGCAGGCGCTGCGCGCCGTCATTCCTCCAATCATGGGGCAGTTTGTCAGCATCTTCAAAGACACCTCGCTAGTAGCGATAGTTGGATTATTGGACGTGCTAGCCGTAGGCCAGAGTGTAATCAAAGCGCGTGAGTATCTTGGCGCAGTGCGGGAGATATACCTTTTTGCTGGCTTGTTCTATTTTGTCTTGAGTTATGCCATGTCCCAGGCAAGCCGCCGCTTGGAAGTACGCCTGGGCGTGGTTGAATAGGAATGAGGGTATCCCTATGAGTGAATCGATCATCGTCTGTAAAGATGTCCATAAGTGGTTTGGCAACTTCCATGCGCTGAAGGGCATCAATATGGAAGTGAGAAAGGGTGAAGTGATCGTCATCTTTGGCCCTTCCGGTTCAGGCAAATCCACTTTTATTCGCACCCTTAATCGTTTGGAGGAGCATCAAAGGGGTACAATCATTGTCGATGGGATTGAACTCAGCCATGATGTCCGCAATATTGAGCGCATCCGCATGGAGACAGGGATGGTGTTTCAGCAGTTCAACCTGTTCCCACATTTAACGGTCATGCAGAACATCACTCTGGCACCGATCTGGGTACGCAAATGGCCCAAGGACAAGGCAGAAGGGGTAGCCATGGAGTTGCTCGAACGCGTCGGTATTCCCGAGCAGGCCCAAAAATACCCTGGCCAGCTTTCAGGTGGCCAGCAGCAGCGGGTAGCAATCGCCCGGGCGTTGGCCATGCAACCCAGAATCATGTTGTTCGACGAGCCGACGTCTGCCCTGGACCCCGAGATGATCAAGGAAGTCCTGGATGCCATGATCGATCTGGCCAAATCCGGCATGACCATGTTGGTTGTTACGCACGAGATGGGCTTTGCACGCGCTGTTGCCGACCGCATGTTCTTCTTCGATCAGGGCCAGATCGTGGAAAGCGGCACGCCGGATGAGATCTTCAGCAACCCGAAAGAAGATCGCACCAAATTATTCCTGTCGCAGATTTTGCAGCACTAAGAGTTTAGGCTCTCCATTTCAGGCGAGCAAAATATCGAAATTTAGGTGTGAGTGCGTGTACGCATGCTCACGCCTAATGCTCATATTATGAATCAAATTCCCCGATCATTTCTCCATTTACCAAAACGATATAATGCCCGGCCGGAAAACTACCCAGATTAATATTGGCGTCAAAGGGTTCCAGCACTTGAGCGCAAACTTGTGCCGGGTCGGCTACAGAATAGACATCTATCTGAAGGCGGTTTTTGCTATCAGTTGGATTGATGTTCACGCGTAATTGGTTACAAGGTGTAGGTAAGGATCCCGCCAGGGTCAACGCGACCTGAACTGGATTGCTTTCCATAACCAACAGGCGTTGGATCTCGATAAAAACTTCCCCTCGCGTAAGATCTGCATCTCCCGGTTGCGGTTGGTAGGTATTCTGGCCTTCAATCTCGGCCGGTACTTGATTGGGGTACGAAGGCATATTTGGGTAGGACGCTTCGTTCGGGTAAGAGGCTTCAACGGTTGGCGTGCTTTTCGAGCCGCAGGCGCTGAGTAGCATGGCAATGAGCAAGAAAACCAGGATTTTCTTCATGTGATAAATCTCCTTTTGGGTTTGACGTTCTTTGTAGTGTAATTGTTCCAGGAGAAGACCGGTGTGTGTTCAGCCTTTGATGACGGCCACTGGACGCAAGCGGGCTACTTTTTTGGCAATGCCCGCTAGACTGACTGTTTCGACGACAGCGTCCACGTCTTTGTAAGCGGATGGGGCTTCCTCTGCCAGTCCGGGCATCGAACCGGCTCTGACCTGAATGCCACCCTGCTCCAGTTCCCGGCGCAATTCCTCCCCCCGGACGGTCTTTTTCGCTTTGGCCCTGGACATGACCCGCCCGGCCCCGTGGCATGACGATCCAAAGGAACGCCGCATGCTGGACTCCGTGCCTGCCAGCACCCAGGAAGCGGTTCCCATGCTTCCAGGGATGATCACGGGTTGCCCGATGGCTTTGTATTCCGGCGGCAGGCCGGGTACGCCGGGACCGAAAGCGCGCGTAGCGCCTTTACGGTGTACGCAGACTTTGATCTGTTTCCCATCGATTTCATGTGTTTCGATCTTGCCCATGTTGTGCGCGATGTCGTAGACTTGATGCAAGTGCCAGTCCTTTGTTTTTCCCGCAAAGGTCTCCTCGAAGGCGCGGCGGGCGGAATGTGCCAGCAGTTGCCGATTGGCAAAGGCAAAATTGGCTGCCGCGCGCATCGCACCCATGTAGGCCTGCCCTTCGGGGGAATCCAGCGGCGCGCAGACCAGTTCGCGGTCGGGTAAGTCGATGCCGTATTTGCGCACGGCGCTCTGGAATTCTTGCACATAATCCGTGCAAATCTGGTGTCCCAGCCCGCGGGAGCCGCAGTGGATTTGTAAGGCTAGCATGCCTTCCCGCAGTCCCATCACGTTGGCTGCTTTTTCGTCGAAGATTTCTTCGATCAAGTCTACTTCGACGAAATGGTTGCCCGCACCGACCGAGCCGATCTGCTCGCGCCCGCGTTTCTTAGCGCGCTCTGATACGGAATCAGGATCGGCCCCTTTGACGGAGCCGTTTTCCTCGGTCCGTGCTAGATCCGCCTGGGTCGCATAGCCATTTTTAAACGCCCATTTGGAACCATCCCGTAGAACATCATCCAGTTCCTTCATGCTGACCTTGACCACGCCCGCCGTGCCTACTCCGGATGGGCAATACTGGTCGAGCAGGGTTGCCAGCCTGTCCATGTCGCCCTTTGCGGATTCGTATTCGATGTTCGAAGCCAACAGGCGCACGCCGCAATTGATGTCATAACCGATCGCGCCGGGCGAGATCACGCCGCGCGGATATTCGGTGGCCGCCACGCCGCCGATGGGGAAGCCGTAGCCCTGGTGCATATCGGGCATGACCACCACCGCGCCGACCAACCCGGGCAGGGTGGCCGAATTGACCGCCTGCTCCAGCGAGTTGTCGTCCATGACCTGCTCGAGCAGCTCGCGCGTGGCAAAAATGCGCACCGGCACGCGCATGTCGGGGCGGAAACTCTTAGGAATTTCCCATTCGGTATCGCTGATACGGGTAAGTTCTTGGATATTCATGTCTTGTCTTTCACTTTATTAGAGAACATCGTTGATTGAGTAGGCCGAGTGATCTTCTAGGCCGTATCGAAACCAACTGGCCTTAATCATACTTGGTAGGGTGGTTTCGATACGCCCCTCAAAATGCATACGGGGCTACTCAACCACCGGGTTTACTAAACGTCAAATACTATATCCACTTCCAGCCCTTTCACTGTTTTCTTGATTTTTAATTTGTGCCAGGTAACCGCCTTGATCGCTTTGCTCACTGACTTCAACGGCGCACCTTCCATTTCCACTTTCAGTGTATCATTTTTTATCTTGATATCAAAATCATCGAACCCCATATTTTCCTGCTCGGCGTAGTAGACAAGTTCTGATAGAAATGTGATTAACAGGCTTTCTCTGTCCAACCCTTTGGCTTCGAAGTCTCGTTTAACTCGGGGCTGATCGGTCAACTCCGCCCCAGATAGCCAGTTCATCCCCCGCGCGGACTCAGCCAGCAACCCGGGCAGGTCCTGCGCCCAAACGCGGATCGACCAGTCAGCGGTGTGGGGAATTTCTTCGAAACCCATCTAATCTCCTTTGAACATTTTCGATCGCTCGAACAACTGCGGCGCGATGATGTACAGGCCCTTCCCCAGCACAGCGACCGTACCATCCGGCAGGAAAATCTCGCCGCACGTGTAGATTTTGCGTCCGCTGCGACGGGTGATACTTCCCCTTGTGCTGAGCGGCTGGCCCAACGGGACGGGTTTGCGATAGTTCACTTCCAATTTCGCCGCCGCTACAGTGTAGCCCGCATACCAGACCGCTGCGCCCATCACTTCGTCGAGAATGGCTGCTGAAGCCCCACCATGCGCGTGACCGGGTGGCCCCTGCTGGGCAATTGTTAGCGTGAACTCAGAGGTGACTATACCTTTCTCGTCCGCGTACCAGCGCAGGCCAAGGTTATGCGGATTCTCTGATCCGCAAATGAAACAGGAACCGTGTTCTGGAAGTTGTTTTAGGCAAGGTTGTGATGTCATAGGGGTATTGTAATTTAGTTTGTGACAATATTAATCTACGGAATTTTACAGGAGGTTACGAATAAAATTTAAGAAATCCGTCACTACGGTGTATTTCGTATCCATGCTAAAATTGTCTTGTGAGAGTGTACGTTAAATTGATCGCTTCCTATCGCGAATACCTGCCGCACGGCGCGAAAGATAATATTACAACTGTGGATGTTCCCCCTGGCACCAGCGTGGCGGGTGTCATGGCACCTTTTGGCATCCCCCTGGACGACAGCAGCGTAATCGTGCTCAACGGTTTGACGGTAGATCTAAGTACACCGGTTTCTGATGGAGACACGGTCAGCGCATTTTCGGCGATTGCCGGAGGATAGAATCCCGGTGGTCGAGTAGAGCCGGGTGATCTTCCCGGCACGTATCGAGACCACCAGTAACAAGAGAAATATGAAATTGGTGGTCTCGATATCCCGCACCGTACCCTGTCGGGTACAGGCGGTAATCGACCACCGGAATACATAAGGAGAACCTATGTACGGCTGGCATGGCAAAATCTTGCGTATCGATCTCACCACTCGAAAAGTCACGGAAGAAGATGTCGATCCCCAAATCGCCAGGGACTATATCGGCGGGCGCGGTTGGGCGATCCGTTACCTGTACGATGAAGTCGACCCGGCGGTGGATCCGCTCTCGCCTCACAACAAGCTCATCTTTGCTACTGGACCCCTGACCGCCACGACTGCCCCGACCGGCAACCGCTACATGGTGGTCACCAAGTCCCCGTTGACGGGCGCGTTGGCGCATTCCAATTCCGGCGGCGATTTTCCCACCTGGATGAAGCGTACCGGCTACGATCTTTTTATCTTCGAGGGGGCGGCGTCGGAGCCGGTCTATGTTTGGGTGAACGAGGAGCAGGTCGAAATCCGGTCTGCTGCGCATGTGTGGGGCAAGGACGTCCACCAAACAACCGATATATTGCTCGCAGAGACCGATCCTGACGCGAAGGTTGCCTGCATCGGCCCGGGTGGGGAGAACCTGGTCCTGATGGCAGCCATCATGAACGACAAACATCGCGCTGCGGCGCGTTCCGGTGTGGGCGCGGTCATGGGTAGCAAGAAACTCAAAGGCGTGGTCGTCATGGGTAAAAAGAACCCGGCTTTCTTCGACGAGGAGGAGATGCGCCGCTTTAGCGTCGAATTGTCGAAGGAAGTCGGCGCGGACGTAAAGAAGGGTTCCAACTTGCGCATCTACGGTACGGCTTACGTGCCACAGGTGACCAACACCCTGGGCATCCTGCCGACACGCAATTTCCAGAGCGGTGTCTTCGAAGGCGTGAATTACATTGACGGGGTGGCCTTGAAGGAAAAATATCTTATCACGCACAAACCTTGTTACCGGTGTCCTATTTCTTGCGGGCGTTTGACCGAAGTCAATGAAGGGAAATATGCCGGCAAGGGCGAAGGCCCTGAATATGAAACCATTGCCTCGCTCGGGTCAGCCTGCGGCCTGGACAACCTGGCTGGTCTGACCGTTGCCAACTACCGTTGCAATGAGCTTGGTCTGGACACTATTTCCACTGGCCTGACCATTGCGGCGGCTATGGAGTTGTACGAAAAGGGCGTGATCGACGATACGGTCACAGGCCGTTCGTTGCGCTTCGGTGATGCCGATGCAGTCATCGAGATGGTGGAGAAAACTGCCTACCGCCAGGGTTTTGGCAACCAACTGGCCGAAGGCAGTTACCGTCTGGCGCAGCATTACGAGCGCCCTGAAGTTTCTGTGACAGCGCGCAAGCAGGAACTCCCTGGTTACGACCCGCGCGGTTCGCAGGGTATGGGTTTGTTGTATGCCACCTCGAACAAAGGCGCCTCGCACATGGAAGGCGATGTGGCTTATCCTGAGGTTTTCGGCACGCCGGTCAAAATCGATGGATTGACCACCGATGGCAAGGCCGAGCTGGTCAAGCGCTTTCAGGACGCTTTTGCCTTGATCGATTCCGCTGGCTTGTGCGTGTTCTTTGCCGTGCGTTATGTCTTCACTAAAGACGCGATGATCTGGCCAGTCCGCCTCGCCCGCGCCGTCAACCTGACCACTGGCGCCAATTACACTCCGGACGAAATCATGCAGGCTGCGGAACGCGTGTACACCCTGGAGCGCCTGTTCTTGATCAAGGCCGGTTCGGGGCCGGGGCACGACACCCTTGCGCCGCGCTTGCTGGAACAGCCGCTACCCGAAGGTCCAGCGAAGGGCAGGGTGGTCGATCTAGATAAAATGCTGCCTGAGTATTATCAGGTACGCGGATGGCCGGGCGGCATTCCCTCGCCGGAGAAATTAGCCGCGTTGGGATTGAACTGACTTGTTTCGGTAGATTGGGACCCTAACCCAGACAAGCCGGAAGAGCTTCACCACAAAGACACAGAGAACACAAAGTTTTCTTTGTGACCACAAAGGATTTCTTTGTGAACTTCGTGCCTTTGTGGTGAAAATCCTTGCACAAAAAACAAGCTTTTCGTTTCTCAGGTACTAAAGATCTACGAGATCTTTAGGGTCTTTTATTGTCGCAACATAATTCCGGTAGGCCGCTGTTTCTTCCAACAAACCTTTGATCGCGACATACAATTCTTTACGGGCGTACTCATTCCCCTCACCATTTCCGTTAGACAGGAGAACCGCATCCTCCTCCCCCGTGACTGCTATGTGCCCCCCGGCCGCCAGCCACTCCAGGCCGATGCGCACGGTCGCTTCGCGTTGGGCGGTTGCCGCAGCCAGTTCTGAGATCTTCGTTTTTCCATCCTTTTTAGTAATGACGAACTTTGCCATTCCGGCTAGTTTTGTCAAGAAATCATCCGTTTTTTCAGCGGGTGGATTTTGCGCAACCAAATACACTTTTTGTGGATTGACTTGTTCCAAGATCGCCTTCAATTCTGACGGCCCCGGTGGGGTAGTGTGGATCACCAGTTCATTTGAGGGTTGTAAGGTATATCGATCGCACCCGGTGATTTTCTTCTTGTCTTCCCCTTCCACAAACATTAAAACAGCTGGATTATTAGCTAATTCAACCTTCGAACGTAGATCGACAACTTCTATCTTTTTTCTTTTTACTTCAATTGCTTTTTCTTCTACGAGGCGGTAATCGATGAATTGCAGCGCCACTTGCCTCTCCCCTCGATAGGTACTGGCGCGCAGGGAATAGGCAATGTCGAGCCGGGTGCCAGTTTCGGGAAGTTCGTCCACTGTGCCGTTCCACCACAGAAGGCTGTTGGTATGCCCGTGTTCGTCTTCGACGTTCAGGCGCAGGTGTTCTTTTGTCTTACCAATTTCTTGTACGGCTTTCAAGGTGACATTGCGCGAAGCAAATGTCAAAGCCGGGTTGCCCGCGCCAAAGGGGGCCATCCGCTCAATGACATCTGCCAGCTCGAGCGTCAATTCATCTAGCGACATCCAGACATCGATTTGCAGGGAAGGCTCCTCAAGGGCTGCTTCCCCAAGCATTTTCTCGACAGTTTCTCCCAGACGCTTGCGAAAAGCAGACAAGTTTTCTTGCACCAGCGAGAGACCGGCCGCCATGGGATGGCCGCCAAAATTGAGAAGCAGGTCTTTTTGGGCGGCAATCGCTTCAGTGATATGCAGTCCTTCGATCGAACGGGCTGATCCTCGCGCAGGTTCGTCTTCAGCCGTATTGAACAAAATGACCGGTTTGTTGTAGCGGTCTTTCAGCCGGCTGGCGACGATGCCGACCACGCCCCCCGGCCAGGAGGGGTGTCCAAGCACAATGACCGGTTGTGTCAGCAGGGATGGATCGGCGCGCAATTGCGATTCAGCGGCCTGGTAGACCTGATTGGTGAGCAGTTTACGTTGCGCGTTCAGGCCTTCAAGTTGCGCTGCCAGGACGCGAACGCGAGCCACATCATTGGTGGTCAATAGTTCGACGGCGGGATTGGCATCGCCCAGGCGACCGAGCGCGTTGAGCCGCGGCGCGAGCACGAAACCAATGTAATCCTCGGTGGCCTGTGCAAGCGACTGGTTGGCAAATTCCGCCATCACCTTCAAACCCAAGCGCTCGGAATTTCGTAAGACTTTCAGCCCCTTTTGAGCCAGGGCGCGCGTTTCGCCTCTAAGCAGGGCGACATCGGCGATCAAGCCGAGAGCGACGAGGTCGAGGAGATTTACGATTTCTGATTTTTGGTTTTCGATTAGGAGCGCTTCAGCTAATTTATATGCGACGCCAACGCCAGCCAGGTTCGCCAGGGGATGAGTAACGGGAAGTAACTTCGGATTGACGATTGCCAAGGCATCAGGCAATGTTTCACCCAGATCGTGATGGTCCGTGATGATTATATCCACACCGCGGGATTTAGCGTAATTCACGGCTGCATGGGTGGTGATACCGGTATCGCAGGTCAGGATGAGCGTTACGCCGCGGTCGATGAGTTCGGCCAGCTGCGGGATGTGGACGCCGTGCGATGCAACCGCGCGGATGGGAATGTGGTAGGTCACATTTGCGCCGAGCGACTGCAAGGTTTGCACCAGTAGGGCGGTGGCTGTTTGCCCGTCCACGTCGAAATCGCCCCAGACGCAAATACTTTCGGATTTGCGTATAGCCATAATAATGCGCTGAACGGCAGCCTCCATACCGGGAAGTTCGTATGGGGAGGTCGGGGGATAGGAGTCAGGGTCGAGGAAGGCGCGTGCAGTTTCGCGAGTTGTAATCCCGCGTCGCACGAGAGTGTCTACAACGAGCGCAGGCAGGCCAAGGTCCCGCAGGGAAGCGGGTATTGTAACGGGAGACGGATCAATCCAGCGGGGCATGGATCTGATTATACGGGATAAGAATTCTGCCTGCTAACCAATCGGATACCGCATGCGCTGTCCGCCCATCAGATGCATGTGCAGGTGGAAGACAACCTGACCGGCATGAGCTCCAGTGTTGATGATCAAGCGGTATCCACTTGCGCTAATGCCATTTTGTTCAGCGAGTTTGCGTGCGATCGTGAAGAGGTGCCCGAGCATCGTCTCGTCTTCCGGTATGATATGGTTGACCGAATCAATGTGTTTGTTTGGTACGATTAAGAGATGTACTGGGGAGACCGGGCGAACATCTTGGAAGGCCGTCACCTGCTCGTCTTTATACACAATATCTGCCGGTGATTCTCGGTTCACAATTTTACAAAATATGCAATCGGGCATAAGGGAGTCCTTTGTTATAACATCCCTGTATTATTATTACAGCGCAAGGTTGCACTGTTGATATACATTCACTTCCAGGGATAACCGAAAAAATGATTGTGCGTGGGGGCGCACGCCCCCACGCACAATCATTTTTTCGAGATTTTCTTGGAACTTTGCATTGTAATATTATACATGCCTGGAAATATCGATCGATTTAACGCATATAGCCAGGATATCTAACCCCGGCTATACAAGTAAGGTCAGGATTCAAGTTTTGACAGCGATCAATTACGTGCGGGTATATTCTAAGCAGGACTTTGTCCAGCTTTGAGATCAGAAAGGAGCATGAGTGGTTCCTTGTAGCATATCTAATACGACTTGCACGGCTTCTGGTATGGCTGCTGCTATAGGGGGAGAGAGTTCTTCGCTAAAATCATATACATTTCTGGCTTCAATCGCAACGATTTCCACTTGCCTCGGTATATCTGCCCCCAATTGTTCGGCTGTGCGCAGGGCAGTGATCAGGGTAGCGTCATGAGCCGATGCGGAATGACCGGACAGCGGGTCCGGCAGCGAAGCAAGCGGGAAGACATGCACGCTTCCCACTGGATTTTGGCCTGTCTCCATTGAATCGACCAGAATCACGCGTTCATAGCCGAGCAAGCGTTCCATCAAGCTGAGTCCACCTAGAGAGAGGCAGTCTACTTCAATCGGGTAAAGATAGTCGATGGTTTTCGATCCGCTCTGGCGGATGGGCAGCCGGAAACGCGCATCGGCATTAAGACGGTCTTTCACCGTCTCTGCAACTTTCCAGCCCACACCGTCATCCCCTAAAATCGGATTGCCAAGTCCAACTACGAGTGTTTTTAACATATCGGGCCACCCGTCGGTGAGGGCTGCGGACGTCTCCGGCAGCCCTCACTTTCAACGGATGCTCCTCCCGTCTTAGCAATATTGTTTGAGCACCTCGACCGGCTGGCCATTGGCATCGCGGATGGTGACCTGCAATGGCATCTTGCCGGGCAGAGAGTGGGTGGCGCAGCCAAAGCAGGGGTCGTAGGCGCGGAAGGCCATCTCGACCATGTTGAGCATGCCCTCGGTGACGACCGTGCCTTTCTTGATCAGGCTGCTGGCTGCCTTGTTGATCGACATGCTGATGGGGGCGTAGTTGTTGGTGGTGCCCACGATCAGGTTGACCTTGGTCACTACGCCGCGTTCATCGGTGGTATAGTGGTGTGTGAGCGTGCCGCGCGGGGCTTCCACGATCCCTACACCCTCGGTTGGGACTTCAGTGGGTTTGGTGTGGAAGTTATCCGATGTGATTTCCGGATCGCTGGCCAGTTCCACCCAGCGTTCGGCCGCATAGAGCAATTCGATCAGGCGCGCCCAATGGGTTGCCAGACGCTGATGTACGGGCTTACCGCCCAGGGTCTTATAGAACTTGTCATACTCCTCTTGCGCCAGCGGGGTGGCCATGCCATCCGCAGCGTTCAGGCGCGAGAGCGGCGTGGCGCAATATACGCCCGATTCTTTGCCGTCCACGAACCCTTTCCAGCCTACCGCTTTTAGATATGGGAACTTGAGATAGGTCCAGGGTTCCACGTGCTCGGCGATGTGTTGGGCATAATCTTTCGGGGCATATTTCACAAGCTCCTGACCATCCGGCGCTGTGACGCGTACCATGCCGTCATAGAAATTGGTATGGTTGTTCTCATCCACCATACCCATGTAATAGGTCTTATGGGTGTAGATGTCTCCCAGGATCAGATCCACGTACTCTTTGTTGCCGAGTACGATATCGTTGAACAGTTTCAAACTGAACTGGGCAAATTCCACAGCCCACTTGCCCATATCGAGGATTTCTTTTTGCTGTTCCTTTGTGATGCCCTTGGTCAAACCGCCGGGGATGGATGTGCAGGGGTGCACCTTGCGCCCACCGATCATCTCGACCGTCTCGTGTCCATATTTTCGCATCTGGATGACCTTACCACCAATCTCCAGACCCACTTTATGGATGACGCCCAGGATGTTCCGTTCAGCCACTGGCGCCTCCGGTCCCATGACGAAGTCTGGGCCAGCCAGGGCGTAGAAGTGGGTCGTATGGTCGGTGCAGTAGAAGGCCATATAGAGCAGTTCGCGTAGCATCTTGGCCGTCCGTGGCGGATCTACTTTGTATACTGCATCCGCTGCCTTGGCGCCGGCCATGTGGTGCGCCTCGGGGCAGACGCCGCAGATACGGTTGGTCAACAGGGGCAACTCCTCCACCGGGCGACCAACACAGAAACGTTCGAATCCGCGCAATTCAGGGATTTGGAAATAGGTATTGGCTACATTGCCTTCCTCATTGAGGAAGATTTCGATTTTGCCATGCCCTTCCAGGCGGGTGATGGGGTCGATGGTAATTCTTTGTGTCATGGCTACCTCCCGTTTCCGCCGTTGGATTGCCAGGCGGGTTTTGCAGCTCTAAGTAGGGATCCACCCAGGCTGAAGCGATAGAACTGACCGGACGGATCCACGAGCCCGTCCAAAATCTTGTCGATTTCATCGGGATCGTTGCTGTCGATCACCGAGGCAAAAGCAGTCATCAGGCGGGCGCCATAATCGACGACGCCTTCCGCCGGACCGTAGCAGCCGATGCATTGCGCCCCAGCAGTTGGACAGCGCGCATTGCAGCCGCTGCGCGTGGCAGGACCATTACAGGGAATACCCTGCTCGAGCAGGCACAGGTCAGGATCAAGTTCACTGGCCGTCATCTGGATGCGTTTGAACTCCTTGATGGACTTGACATTCCGGGTCCGTTTGCATTCGTCGCAGACGGTCGAATTGCCCGCTCCGATAGTAGCGCCTTTGGGCGGTAGTTCTGCTTTGCCCTGCAATACCTGTATGACCAGGTCGATCACCGCCGCAATCTGGTGCGATTCGGGTGGGCAACCGGGCATGTAGTAATCTACGTCCACTACCTGGTCGAGGGTCTTCAAAACCGGATAGATGGTTGGGATGGTAATTTCTCCCTCAGGCATCTTGTAGGAATACTGCGGGCGGATATGCTGCGGGTTGTCTGTCGAAACGGTTTCGTAGTATGTGTTCAGAACATCGTTGATGTTGCTTAGATTTGCCAGCGCAGGGATGCACCCCTCTGTCGCGCAGGAGCCAAAGGCCACCAGGATTTTCGACTTCCGGCGCAATAGCTTGGCAATGTGCTCATTCTCGTCATTGCGGATACCGCCATTGAAGAGGGTCAGCAGGATCGCGCCGTCCTCCATGGCTTCTACATCTTTGTACTTGGCGTCCATTGCCACCGGCCAGAAGACCACCTCGAAATTAGCATCTACGTCCAGGATCTTTTCACCGATGTTCAAGACGGCTATCTCGCAACCGCCGCAGGAGGCCGCCCAGTACATTGCAAACTTCGGTTTTCCATTCTTGCTCATGCTGCCTCCTTTACAGGCTCAGCCTGTACCGTTTTGTGCCCGTTCCCATTGACATTGGCCCAATTCAAGGGGCCTAATGCGCGGACCTCTTCTACGAGCTTGGTAGTTTCTTCTGCAAACTTTACCCCTTCTGCTGCACTCGCCCAAACCAATTTCAAGCGTTCGGGTTCGATGCCCATTGCAGCCAGAGTCCGTCGCAACAATTGGAAACGCCGTAAAGCCTTGTAATTTTGTTCCAGGTAATGGCACTCGCCCGGATGACATCCCGTGATCATCACGCCGTCTGCTCCATTGGCAAAAGCCTTGAGCACGAACGTTGGATCCAGGCGTCCGGAGCACATCAGGCGGATCAAGCGGATGTTGGGCGGATACTTCAGGCGTGCTGTGCCGGCCAGGTCAGCGGCGCGGTAGCTACACCAGTTACAGGTAAAGCCGATGATGGTGGGTTCGAATTGTTCGCTCATATTCATTCTCCTGGCAGTTACGCCTTGACTTCCTCCGCTCCAATGTTGGTTAGCAACAACCCCTCGATCTGTGCGAGGATTTGTTCATTGCTGAAGCCGGTGCCACTGATAGCGCCAGCCGGGCAGGCCGCCACGCAGGTGCCACAACCCTGGCACAGCGCCGGGTTGATTTCGCTGACCATGCGGTCCTCGTGGAAGAGGATGGCATTGAACGGGCACAGGTTGTTGCAGATGCGGCAACCGGAGCATTGTGCTTCGTTCACGCTGGCGCGAACCGGCTCGAGCGCGATCTCACCTTGTTGGATGCGCCCCAGTACGCGCGCAGCTGCGGCCGCGCCTTGCGCCACAGTCGCAGGAATATCCTTCGGCCCCTGCACGCAACCGGCGATGAAGATACCATCGGTCATGGTTGCGACCGGATCGAGCTTGGGATGCCGTTCGATGTACCAGCCGGCCGCGCTGCAGGCAATTCCAAACTGCTTGCCAACTTCCTTGGCATCGTGGCGCGGTTCCATGGCAGCAGACAGGATGACCATATCGAGAGGAATGCGCCGTTGCTTTCCGATCAACGTATCTTCTACCTGGACGATCAACTTGCCCTCTTCTCCCGGGAAACGCGCCGCGTCTGTTACTTCGGCAACCTTGCCGCGCACGAAATGACCGCCCTCCTCCAGAACACGCTGGTAGAACTCCTCATAGTCCTTGAAGGCTGTGCGCATGTCGATATAGAAGTTGTAGACTTCGGCGTCGGTGCGTTCCATGACCAGGTGAGCAAATTTCAGGCTCTGCATGCAGCAGATCGAAGAACAGTAAGCGTTGTAATTCTTGTCGCGGCTGCCAACGCAGTGAATGATGCCCACGGCTTTCGGGGTGGTTTTCCCGTCTCGCAGCACAACTTTGCCGTTAGTCGGACCGGAGGCGTTGCACATCCGTTCGAACTCGAGGCTGGTGAAAACGTTGTCCAGTCTTCCGTAGTTGTATTGCGGGATGCGTTTCGGATCGAACAGATCGTAACCAGTAGCAAGGATGATGTTGCCTACCTGGATTTCGATCAATTCATCCTTTTGATCGAATTCGATCGAGTTGGGTTCCGTCGGGCAGAAAATCTGGCAGGCTTTACATTTCCCTGTCTTGAAGTAAATACAGTTTTCCACGTCGATCACCGGATATTTGGGCACGGCTTGCGGGAAAGGCGTATAGACTGCTTTTCGGGTGCCCAGGCCAGCTTCGTAGACGTTGTCGACGACTTTCTTCGGACATTTCTCCCAACAGATACCACAACCGGTGCAGCTTTCCATGTTCACATAGCGGGCTTTCTTGCGGATGGTGACGGTAAAGTTGCCTACATACCCATCGACTTTCTCTACCTCGCTCCACGTATACATGGTAATGTTCGGGTGCCCGCCCACATCCACCATTTTTGGGGTCAGGATACAGGCAGCGCAGTCCAGCGTGGGGAAGGTCTTGTCGAACTGGGCCATGTGTCCACCGATGGAAGGTTCGCGCTCCACCAAATACACATGGTAGCCGGCATCGGCAATTTCTAACGCCGCCTGAATCCCAGCAATGCCACCCCCAACGACCAGCGTATCTGCGTGGATGGGCACCTTGAGTGGTTCAAGGGGCTCATTCCGGGTTACCCGCTCCACGCCGCCGGAAACGACTGCCTGGGACTTGGTCGTGGCTGCCTCTTTATCGGTATGGACCCATGAAACCTGCTCGCGAATGGAAACCAACTCGCATAGGAACGGGTTCAGTCCGGCTCTCTGGCAGGCCGTGCGGAATGTCTTTTCGTGCAGGTGGGGGGAGCAGGCAGCGACGACGACGCGGGTCAGGCCCAGTTCTTTGATATCCTGTTCGATCAATTCCTGACCGAGGCTGGAACACATGAACTTATAGTCTCGCGCAATGATCACACCTCGTTCTTTGAGGCGGCTACCGGCCCACTGTGCGACTTGCTCAACGTCTACTGTGCCGGCAATATTTGTGCCACAGTGACATACATATACTCCAATTTTTTCGCTCATAGTTCAAACTCCTGTTGGTTGGAATGCAAGCTGAGCTGTTCGATGCTTTTTCGATAAACTGATTGGCTTACCTTGAAAGGGTGGATGCCAAATCTTTCAAAACAGATCATCTGGCCTCCTTTTGCAGGTAGCGGGAAAGGAACGGCATGGCCGAGACGAATTCTTTCCCGAACCCCAATTTCTTTTTAGGCACCCCCAAAGCCAGTCCGAGCAACTGTGTGAAATACAGAATTGGAACAGAGTAGTTCGTGCCAAATTCTTCATTCACTTGTGCCTGGTAACATTCCAGGTTGATCTGACAAAGCGGGCAGGCGGTTGCAATGACTTCTGCTTCATTATCCAGGGCATTTTGAAGAATTTTTCGCACCATGTCGAGGGCAGCGTGCCGGCTGGTCATAATCAAAGACCCGCCACAACAGCGTAGGCGATCGGCAAACTTAACCGGTTTGGCTCCAATCGCAGAAATCAACTCTTCAAAGAACTGCGGATTTTCAACGTTATTCCCATTTTTCTTGGGTCTCACAATCTGGCATCCATAGTACGCAGCCACCTTTAACCCTTCAAGTGGATTGGTAACTTTACTCTTGATTGTTTCTGTCCCAATTTCATTGGCAAAGACCTCGATCAAATGGTAGACCTCAATCGTCCCTTTAAATTGGAGATTGTCCTCTTCCAGCGCATAGTTGATGTGTTCCGCCAGATCAGGATCCTCTTTCATATACTTGTTCGTAAAATAGGCGTTTTTATAACAGGCACTGCAAGGGGCAACCAGATCCAATCCATCTTTTTCAGCCATCGCCAGGTTGCGAGCTACCAGCGCATTGGCTAATAACTGGTCTACATGAAAATAGGTGGTCGCTCCACAGCAGTTCCAATCTTCCAATTCTTTCAGTTCCACGCCAAATTTTTTGGTGCTTTCCACGGAAGAGGTATGGTAACTCAAGGCAATCTTCTCAAGGGAACAACCGGGAAAGTATGCATACTGTTTCATGATGATCCTCCTACAGGGATGATTCTGCGGATCATCTTCTTGAAATTATCCAGCCGCTTGATCCTGGGTGGCAGAACCGGAATTCTGCCTTTTAGCATCAGATTTGTGGCTGTAAGAGCTTCCTGGAAGAGTTCTTTTGGGCCCAGGTTGAATACATAAGTAGGTGCAAGGACGGGTTCATACGATCGGCCGCTGTTCAGGGTTGTCTTCACCCAGGTTTCGGAGAAGGTCGGACCGACCAACTCCTCCTTGTGCTGCTTATGCCAGATGGAGTAACGCTTTACTGCATACATCACTTCCGCAATATCTATATTCGAAGGGCATCGCACCGTACAGTGGTAGCAGGATGCACAAAACCAATAGGTATTGCATGCCAGCACTTCTTCTTTCATGTCAGCATTGATCATGCCAATCACCCTTCTTGGCGTTTGATCCATGAATTCGACTACCGGACATGTTCCGGAGCAAGTGCCGCATTGGATGCAAGCTTTGAGCGAGTCCCCATGTGAGGCATACAGCATGTTGGTAATTTCTTGTCTGAATGTGGATTTCGTTGCCATAGCTGGTTTCTACGCTCCTTTTGTCTTCTTTTCTGCCGCCTCATTCAGTAATGCTTCTACTTTTTCCAACAACAGTTTAGGCTCGACCGGCTTTTCGAGAAGAGCGTCAGTGGGAAGCAGGCGCGGATGCACCGGTTGGCCAGGGAAGAGGAATGCCATCTGCTCTCGGATCCCAGTGATGATCAGAACGGGTATTTCTCGTAGTTTGGGATCCTTGTTGATTTTCCTGGCCACCATGACCCCTTCAGCTCCACGACCCATCATGATATCTAACAACAGCAGGTCATAAGCTCCGGATTTCAAAGCGGCGAGACCGTCTTTTGGGTTGTAGGCTACATCTACATGATATTCTGCTTTTTGTAGGATCGACTTGATCCCATCGACATAGTCAGGATCATCGTCGATGATCAACAGCTTTGCATTTGCCATTGGAACCTCCTTAGGGTTTGAGAACGGCTTGCTCTTGATTGATTTGGCTTTCATGTTTCATGACAGGCAGATGAATCACAAATGTGCTTCCTTTGCCCAATTCGCTATCTACAGAAATCGATCCATCGTGAGCCTCGATAATGCGTTTTGTGATGGCTAATCCGACTCCGCTTCTCCTTTCGCCTTCAGATTTGGTTTGACCAACGTAAAAGTCCTCGAAGATATGCGGTAAATCTTCCGCGGCAATTCCCACGCCATTGTCCTTAATTGCAATTTCAATATGCTCTCCCTCTGTTCGGGCGTTGATAGAAATATGCCCTCCCATCTGCGTATATTTGACCGCATTGCCGATGATATTCACGAGCGCCTCGACTAAAGTGACTTCGTTACCATGGATGGGTTCAAATGGTTCATTCAAAATTGTCTCGATGCTTATATCTTTCCGTACCGCATGTGGTTGAACGTTTTCTACTGCTTTTGTTATGATCTCGACGATCGAGGCAGGTTGGAAGTTATCGCGAATAGTGGAAATATCTACAGAAATTGCGCGCAACCAGGTGTTGACCAGCTTGATCAAGTCTGCAATGCGGGATTGAAGACGTTCGATTTTGTTTTTCTGTTCATCTGATAACTTATCAGACAGATCGCTGGCCAGACCATACAAGCTTTGCTGCACGGCTCCCAGAGGGGATTTCAATTCGTGGGATACGATCGCTGCAAATTGTTCGCGTAGCAGGTCCTTTTCCCGACGTAGAGCAATGGTTTCCAGAACAAGCTTCCTTTTATCGATGGCTCGACGCGCGATCAATCGCATTTCATCAGGCGTAAAGGGTTTGGGGAGAAAATCGTATGCGCCTTTCTTCATCGCCTCGATAGCTGAATTCACTGTTGCAAAGCCAGTAATGACAATCGGAACGATAGTCGAATCATACGCCTGGATCTTTTCGAGCACTTCCATGCCGGAGATGCCGGGCATCTTCAAGTCGACAAATACAAGGTCAGGCTTCTCTTGTTCCAAAGCTTCCAGGCCCAGGGTCCCATTCCTGGCCGTGATGATCTGGTAACCGCTTTTCGCCAGAATATGGGTACAGGAATCGAGCACGATTTCTTCGTCGTCGATGATCAAGACCTTAGGGATTGTGTCCATTTCCATTGCTTTCTTCAACTGTTGCGACGGGCAGTATGATGGTGAACGTTGTACCCTTTCCTACTACGCTTTCTACAGTGATACGTCCATTGTGGCTTTTGATGATTCCATAACTGATCGCCAGGCCCAGGCCGGTGCCATGCCCGACTTCTTTAGTGGTAAAGAACGGGTCAAAAATCTTTTCCAAGTCTTCCTCGCGAATACCGCTACCTGTATCCTTGACATCAATCTCGATAGTTTTGTCCTTCGCATTGAAGAAGGTGATCAGGGTCAATTGCCCATTCCCATCCATTGCTTCGGCGGCGTTGACAAAGAGATTGATAAATACGCGCTCGATTTGTGAAGGATCCACTACTGTCATGGGCAGGTCCAATTGCAGATTCCTGACAATCTCTATATTGTGGAAGAGAGCCTGCTTTTCCAATAGAGAAATACTATTTTCAAGAAGGGTATTGAGATTGCAGATCGTTTTATCCGGTTTTCTCTGACGCGAAAAATCCAACAAACCGCGAATGATCTCTCTGCAACGATTTGCCTGGTCAACGATTTTTGTCAGCGCATCCACGCGCATCGGATCATTGCATTCTCCGTCTTCCAACAACAGGTGAGAAAATGTGACGATGCCTTGCAGGGGATTATTTAGTTCATGCGCCACATTTGCAGATAGCTGACCAACCAGTGCCAGTCGTTCTGCTTCCATGATTTTCTTCGTCGCGAAATCTTTGATTTGTTGGTCTCGTTTCTTCAATGCTTCAGCCATGGCATTGAACGAGTCAGCCAGATAATTCAGTTCGTCGTTCGTATACACTTCGACCTTAGTATCCAGGTTTCCCTGCGCCAATTCCCGCGAGGCGCTGGCAAGATCCCTGATCGGTAATGAAATGGTGCGGGCCAGGAGCAGGGACAGCGCGGTGGTGAGCAGGATGCCGCCAAGGGAAATCGCCAGGAAAACCAGCACCGTTTGGTTCTTCAGGTCGGTATATTTTTGTTCCAGCACGCCGACATAGAGCGAACCGATCGTCTCTTGATGGATATTCTTGATCGGCTCATAAGCCGTTATATACCAATCGGTGACTACAAACGCCCGTCCAAGCCAGGTCTTTCCTTCGATGACAGTCAAGTTGTACACTTCTTCTGAAAGGCGGGTTCCGATGGCGCGCAAGCCTCTGGTATCATGCACGTTGGTCGTGATCCTGACATCGTCCAGGAAAATCGTGGCAGTGCCGATTTCTTTGCCCTTGTATTCCAGGTCTTGGAAGACGGTTTGTTTGATCTTGTCGACGAGCCAGTAATTCTTGTTTAACATTACGCCACCATATAGGGCGCCAAGTAAGTTTCCTTCGTCATCGAAAATGGGCGCGGCGGCTTTCAACACCAAAGCGGAAGTGATCTCTGTCTCTACTCGAAACCGCGCCCTGGGGGTTTCTACGAATTGGATGGTCGCCTTCTTTGCCAGCAGTGGTGATTCCTTATAAAGGTTCTCACCACTGATGACAGTAGTGCTCGCAGCGGGCAGGCGTGTGGCAAAGACTTCGGATACGATCTCATCGCTGCTCTGATTGTCACCGATGCGATCTGGATTGGTCGTACGCATGATCACGATACCATTTGCGTCGGTGACCGAGAGAAAATCGAAGCCTTCATTGGCCTTAACGCCCATCAACTCATAAGTGGCCTGCTCCAAGTTGCCGGACTGCATGGCATTCCGCAAAAAGAATCTTTCTGCGGTCAAGCGGGTAACATCCTCCACGTGCCTGAGTTCCCCCAGGTAGATTTCGCGCGCCGCGTTCAGGTCAGTGCGCACCTTCTCCTGCGCCTCGATCTCGAAGCGGTTGCCGATCAGGCGAATCCCAGCAATGGTGAAGATGATGTTACTGGCGACGATAACGATCAGGAAACTCGCAGTCAATTTGACGGTGATGGGAATCGCATAGCCTTTTCCCTTGGGAATGGCTTTTCTGGAAGGGCGATCCGTCGAATAGAGTTCTGGAGTCTCCATACTACCTTCGATTGTTAAAGTGCCATGGCGACCAGTTCGATCAGGTCGCGGACAGCGATCTGCTGCTCATGCCCGGTCGTCTTGACCGCATCTCTGTACATGGTGACATCCTTCGGGCAGGCGACGATAAATTCGGTCACTCCTGCAAGTGCTGCCGCTTCGCGAATGCGGGATTCGCTCGGTCGTTCCTTGACTTCTCCTTCTGCCATCCAGATGCGCCCGCCGCCTGCGCCGCAGCACAGGGCGCAATCCCGGTTGCGCGGCATCTCGATCAATTGGCAGCCGGTCGCCTCGATCACGCGTCGCGGCGCATCGTACACGCCATTATAGCGACCTAGATAACACGGGTCGTGATAGGTGACCGTAAGATCCAATTTTTTGCTGAATTTCAGTTGTCCGGAGGCAATCAACTGGTCGAGCAGTTCCGCGTAGTGCAGGATGACGGGTCGTCCGTTCCCATCGAACTGGTACTCGTTCTTGAGGGTGTTATAGGTGTGCGGGTCGGTGGTGACGATGCGCTCGTATTTGGATTTCGTCAGCGCCTGCATATTTTTCTCGGCCAGCATCTCGAACAGACCTTCTTCCCCGGCGCGGCGTACGTCATTTCCAGCGTTGCGTTCGCTGTCGTACAGGAGTCCGAAATCCACTCCGGCAGTTTGAAAGATTTTGGCTGTCAATGTCGTAATCTCGGTCAGGGTTGGGCTATAGGAAGCGTAGTCGCCCACGAACCACAAATATTCCACCGGCTCCCTGCGGGCGTCCTTGATCTTCGGCTCGATGGGCTGGGTCCAGCGGGCGCGCATGCGCTCTGACTGGCCGAAGGAATTGCCATAACGACCCAGATTGGACAAGGCGTCTTGCAGTTCGGAATCCACCTGTCCTTCGAGAACGAGATGACGGCGCATGTCTACAATTGCATCGACGTGCTCGACCAAAACGGGGCATTCATGGACACATGCGCCACAAGTGGTACATGACCACAATACTTCCCCTTTGATCCGCTCCCCGGCCAGAACGGGTACATTTCCATTCCCGCCAAGCAAAACCGGGCCATCCTGTCGTAACGCTTCCCGCAAGCTCAGTATGAATTCTTTCGGACTGAGCGGCTTCCCCGCTGCGTGTGCTGGACAGGCATCCTGGCAGCGGCCGCATTCTGTACACGCGTCGCTATCTAGGAGTTGTTTCCAGCTCAGATTTCGCAAGGTACTGGCGTAAAGCTGTTCGCCAGATTCGTTTTGGGCAACGGGGGCAAGCTGCCCCCTGGGCCGGTCGAGTTTCGAGAAGAATGTGTTCAGGGGACCGGTCAGGGTATGGAGCAACGTCCCTACTGGCAGGAGGATCAACGTCAAGGTGACGGTCAACAAGTGGAAAATCCATATCCCTAAGTGCCAGTTTGTGAGAGCCGCGTTTGAAGCGCCGGTAGCAATCCAAACCTGGGCGAGTACCCATCCCGCAGGCATCCACCAGGCCCAGGCCGGACGCTCGACCGCCAGACGCAGGGATTCGGTAAGCAACCCGCCCAGAACGATCAAGGTGATTAACAGAAGAGAAACGTTAAAACCGGAATTCAGCGTAAGACGCTCGGGTTTTTGGATATAACGCCGGTAGGCAGCCATCCCTGCGCCAATCAGGAAGAAAACGGTGAAGCTGTCCAGGACAAACTTATAAAGCAGGTAGATGTTGCCTTCCAGGAATTTGAAAAAATGCGAGTCGATCGTTGCCAGTGCTGTTCCAAGGAAAAAGACAAAGAAGCCCCAAGCAATACCGATGTGCATGATGCCCGGGTATTTTTGGCGCAGCACTTTGGTTTGAACGATTGCGTACTGGATCAATCTTCCTATACGCGTGAAGAAATGATCCCAGCGCGCCTCCTTGCGCCCCACTCTCCACCACAGACTTGCCCGTTGGTAGAAACGGAAAACCAGGATCAGGGCAGCCAGACCCATCAGCGTGTACACATAGAGCTCTGGCGGACCCCAGGTATGGGGGATACCCCAAAAATCAAACCGCTCTGGCATGAGGTTTTCTCCTCTTCATCCTTGCGATCAGCCGCCTTTTGCTGCCCTGACCTTTTCGATGAGCGGATCGATCAAATCGAACAGATCCACATTGATGCCATATTTTGCAACGCCGAAGATCGGAGCAGCGGGATCGGAGTTGATGGCAATAATAATCTCGCTGCCGGTGATTCCCTCGACATGTTCCGGTGCGCCGCTGATGCCCAGAGTCAGGTAAAGCTTCGCCTTCACATGTTTCCCCGATTTTCCGACCAGGCGCGAAGTTGCCAACCAGCCTTGATCCACGACCGGCCTGGAACCAGCTACAACCCCGCCCAGCAAATCTGCCAGGTCCTGGGCAAGTTGGATATTGTCCTGAGTTTGGATGCCACGACCCACTGCGACCACGAAGGGTTCTTTCTCCAGATCAACAGCGGCGGCCTCGGGCTCGACATACGATGAGAGTGTAACGCGCAGTCCTTCCAGGCCCGGGGCTGTCACCGTTTCGACAGTAGCACCCTGTCCTTGACCGTCCTCCGGCGCGTAACCACCCGGAATCATGGTGATCAGGGTGGTGGTCCCAGGCAGGTCGGTCTCGGCCATGATCTTGCCACCACAGATTTTGCTCACGATTTTGACTGTGCCGCCATCGACTGCCACTTGCTGGCATTGGCTGATGAGAGGAAGATTCAACCGGACGGAGAGACCGCCAGCAATATCCGAGCCGATCGTCGTGCTTCCGAGGAACACAACCCTGGGTTCCTTTTCCCCAATCAACCTGGCAAGCACCGCCAAATAGGCGTCCGGGTTGAATTCGGCCAGCGCCGGATGATCGACGTACAAAACCCGGTCGGCAGCTAAGGTGTCAGCCAGTTTTTGCGTGTCCTTGCCGAGCAAGATCCCAACTACCTGCCCGCCAGAGCCGCCCGCCATGGCGCGCGCTGCGGCCAGCATCGTGTATGAAATTTCTGCGACCTGCCCCCGCAGGTGTTCGATGACAACGTAAATATCCTGGTTCATCGCAGCCTCCGCTTATAACGCGCCCACTTCTTTGAAGAGTTCGACGAGTCTGGCGGCAATTTCTTCCTCGCTGCCTTCGATCATCGTTGCCTTGCCGGCCACTTCCGGTCGGAACATCCTGCTTACTGCCAGTCCGCCGCTCAGGTCCAACGCTGCGACATCCTGTTCTTCGATCGTTGC
>DAOTXM010000199.1:0-2771 GCA_034435215.1 Anaerolineales bacterium | reverse complement strand
TCCGCGGCTTCCTGTGCTGTGCGTGTGGACTCGGCATGTTCGATGACGGTCAAATCGAAGCCCAGGGCGCGCAACGCATCCTGGACTTTTTGGGCGGTTGGGCTGAGTTGGGCCATACCCCCGATTATAGCGGAAAATCTGCAGCGAATGTTCCTTCTCGCTATTTTTTCCACTCTTTCATTCTGTTGGTATAATACTCGCCGCTACGTCTGATTGCATCTTCTCAAGTACGTGGGAGAAGTGGGGACAACACCCCACCCCTGCTTTATTTATGACATGGAAGGAACCGGCATGCGAGCATTGATCTTGGGTTTCGATTCGTTCGACCCAAAGTTATTCGAAACATTTTCTGACCAGGGGAACTTGCCCAACCTGAGCCGGCTGGCTGAAGGTGACGGTTACTCTCCCTTTCGCGTATGCGCCCCGCCGCAGACCGAGGTCTCCTGGACCAGCATCGCCACGGGCGCGGATCCCGGCAGCCACGGCATTTTCGACTTTGTCCACCGTAACCCTGAGACGTATATTCCCTACGTCTCGATCCTGCCCACGCGCACCAGCGCCATCGGGACGCAGTTCGTGCGGCCGTACACCGCGCGCACCATGTTCGATGAAGCTGTCGATCAGGGTTACCCCGCCACTGCTTTGTGGTGGCCGGCCATGTTCCCGGCACGCCCGGAGTCCCCGGCGCGCGTCATTCCGGGACTGGGCACACCAGATATTCGCGGACAATTAGGTTTGGGCAGCTTTTATTCCACCGAAAGCGGTTATTTGAAAGAACCCCATAAAACACCAGTCGAGATTTTTTCCGGGAACGAAAATTCCTATAAAGCCTCTTTGAAAGGCCCCTTCGTCAAACGTAAGGGCGAAGTTGTGCCAGCCGAAGTGGAATTCCAGCTGGAACTGCTGGATGCGAACAATGCGCGGCTCACCCTGGCCGGCGAGACTATCGACCTGAAACCCGGCGTTTGGAGCCCGATTCTGGAAGTCAAGTTCAAGACCGGCATGCTGGTGAACGTACATGCACTGACGCGCGCCATCCTGACTTCCACCAACCCCGTGCGCCTCTATTTTCTGCCGCTTCAAATCCATCCCTTGCACGCGCTCTGGCAGTACGCCTCGCCGAAGTCTTTCGTTAAACAGGCCTGGGAGGCGGCAGGCTCGTTCCTGTCCCTGGGCTGGCCGCAGGATACGACCGGCCTGGAAGACGGCTGTATCTCTGACGAGCAGTTCATCGCCCTGTGCGCGGATATTTTCGAGGCCCGTGAAAAAATCTTGTTTCACTTTCTGGCTGACTTCAAGGAAGGCGTGCTGGCCTCGATTTTCGACGACCTGGACCGCGTCCAGCACATGTTCCGCCGTGACCGCCCTGACGTGGTGCAGGACTGGTACCAGCGCCTCGACGGCTTCGTCGGGCGGGTCAATGCGTATCTGGAAAAACAGAATGGCAGGAAGCTCAATCTACTGATTATGTCCGACCATGGCTTTACCGATTTCCGTTACAAGGTGCATGTCAACCGCTGGTTACTGGAGAATGGTTACCTTGCAATGCAGGAGGGCAAAACCGATGGAAATCTTGCCTCTGTGGATTGGGAACATACCAGGGCATATGCTATCGGTCTGAACAGCTTGTACATCAATCTAAAGGGACGCGAGGGCCGAGGCATTGTGCCGGTCGAGCAGGTGGAGCAGGTGGCGGCCGAAATCAAGGACAAACTGGCACAGTGGATTGGACCCGACGGTCAGCCTGTCTTCAGTAACGTTTCGCTGCGCTATGAGGCTTTCAGTGGGCCGTTGCTGCGCTTCGGTCCGGACCTGATGCTGGGTTGCTCCTCCGGATACCGCTCCTCCTCCGAAACCGGACTCGGCAAATGGGAACAGACCCCCATCGAGGAAAACCACGACCATTGGGGCGCGGATCATTGCATCGACCCGAACGTGGTTCCGGGGGTGTTGTTCTCCAGTCAGGGCTTGAAGGACTTCCCCAACCCATCCTTCCGTGATATTCCCCCGCTGGTGGTCGGTAAATATCTGGACCATTCGGGCGTCACCCCGCCCAGGATCTCCGGCGGTGAAAGCTCTGAGACCATCGAAGAAAGGCTCAAAGGACTTGGGTATCTTTAAGCGCTTTCAACGCCAACCAGCGGTGATCACGATCGTATCTGGCCTGCCACGCTCCGGCACTTCCATGATGATGAAGATTCTGGAAGCGGGCGGGATGCAAATCTTTACCGATAACCTGCGCCTCGCTGACGAAGACAATCCCAAAGGCTACTACGAACTGGAGCAGGTCAAGGCGCTCAAAGAAGGCGACGATTCCTGGATCAAGGACGCGCCGGGTAAGGTGGTAAAGGTCATTTCGTCCTTGCTGGAATACCTGCCCACGAATTACAAATATAAAGTTGTCTTCATGCGGAGGGAGATCGCGGAAATCCTGGCTTCGCAGAAACAAATGCTCATCCGGCGCGGCGAGTCGAATGAGGGCGATGACAGTAAAATGGCCGAGCAGTTCCAGGAGCATCTCAAACGTGTGCGCGTCTGGCTGGCAAACCAGCCCAACATGGATGTTCTCTACGTGGATTACAATGCCCTAATGGGTGACCCCGCCCCTGAGATCAAGGCCGTGGCTGAATTCCTTGACCTCACAGATCACTTGGATGCCATGCTGGCTGTCCCTGACAAAAAACTCTACCGCCAGAAAATAAATAAAAATCCCTCGTAACTACTCAGCCTGCTTTTAGAATAGCGGGCAAAAAAGTATGGGGGCGGGGGCG
>DAOTXM010000198.1:0-3116 GCA_034435215.1 Anaerolineales bacterium | reverse complement strand
CCCCCCCACGCCTCTATCCTATATTGCCTGTGACTAACATTACAGCGCAAGGTTGCATTGCTGATACACAATCACAACCATTTTTTCGGGATTTTCTTGGAACTTTGCGCTGTAATACTAATCCGTAATATAGACACGCGGCACGCGGGTGTTGATGTTGGTCAGGATTTCATACGGGATGGTTCCGGCCCATTCGGCCAACTCTTCAACGGTAACCTGTTCACCGTTCTCCGCCTCGCCGATCAAAATGACTTCATCGCCGTTGAAAGCCGAATCCCCCTCGATGTTGACCATGATCTGGTCCATGCAAATGCGCCCGACCTGCGGGTATTTCACCCCGTGAATAACAACCTGTGCCTTGTCGGACATGCTACGGAAATAGCCATCCCCATACCCGACCGGGACGGTGACAATGCGCACGTTGTGGTCGG
Source organism: Anaerolineales bacterium (assembly GCA_034435215.1). Lineage (GTDB taxonomy): Bacteria > Chloroflexota > Anaerolineae > Anaerolineales > Villigracilaceae > JAABUE01. The sequence continues at coordinate 2,685 of DAOTXM010000198.1, read as the reverse complement.
ATTGCCAGGTGGAACCATAGCTGACAGGGTGTCCCGGCTTCGTCACCTTGAAATAGACCACGCGCGATTTCCAGGCCAGGGCGGGTTTGACTTCGACCGTGCGCTGCACTTCGGGCGAGGGATAGACGCCATAGAACAAAATTCCCGGACGCACCATATCGTAATAGGCTTCGGCCAGTTGCAGGATGCCACCCGAATTGGCCAAATGCCGGACCGGCATCGGCAGGCTGTGCTGTTCGTAGAATCGGAGCACTTCGTTGAAACGCTCCAGTTGCAAGCGTGCGTGGGTTAGATCGGCCGCATCCGCATTGGCAAAGTGAGAGAAGATGCCCTCCACCTCGACGTGTTTACACTTGAGCGCTGCCTCCTGCAAGGTATGGGCATTGTAGTAGTGCACCCCGATGCGCTCCATGCCGGTATCCACTTTGAGATGGACCCTGGCCTTCTTACCCATCGATTCAGCCGTCTGATCGATCTGTTCCAGGCGCTCGATGGAGGGCGCCGTGAGCGTCAGGTCGTTTTCGATGTAAGCCGGGATCTGGTTGCCCCAGATGCCGCCCAGTACCAGGATGGGCGTCTGCACGCCGATTTCGCGCAGCAAGATCCCCTCTTCCAGGACCGCCACACCGATGTAATCCACCTGCGGGTCGAGATATTTGGCTACTTCTGTCAAGCCATGTCCGTAGGCGTTGGCTTTCAACACGATCATGATCTTTGCCGGAAAAACCTTATCGCGAATGGCATGTAAATTCTGGCTTAACCGGGAAAGATTGACTTCGACGAATGTAGAGCGCACGCCAAAGTTGGTGGCGATGGTCGGCTGGTTGATGGTCATAGCGGTATTTTACTCCATGGCATGCCGCCACAAGGTTGTGACCGTTCCAAAGTCATCAGATTTGTACAGGCAAATTAAGCAATCTCTCACAAATATCTTCCGGTCTGCAAGTATAATCACTTAAAAGATTCTTTCAACAAGACGGGGTGGGGGGTGTTTCCCCACCTCCCCCATTCTTTTTGAGAAGATATCACCAAAATTACAACTCCGAAAGAGAGACCATTCATGAAAATCGTAACCGACTGCGCCGCAGACATGCCTGCCGAAGAACGCGAGGCCTTGGAGATCATCGAAGCGCCGCTTTACATCCAATTCCCTGAGGGCGAAATCAATTCCGCCGACCTGACCGCCGACGAGTTCTATGACCGGCTGGAGGCCATGCGGCCACACATCCCCACCACGGCGCAACCCTCCAGCGGCATGTTTGCTGACCTGTATGAGAAACTGGCCGAGACCAGCAAGAACATCCTGTCTGTGCATATTTCATCCGGCCTGAGCGGCACGTTCAATTCGGCACGCCTGGGCGCGGAACAGGTCAAGAACGCAGTCGTCAATGTGCTCGATACCATGACACTATCTGGCGGCGAACGCTTCCAGGTGCTGGCCGCCGCCATGGCTGCCAAGGCCGGCTGGGGCGTTGACGCCATCAAAGAACGCCTGTCCGCCATCCGCGAACAGACCGAGGTCATTTACACGCTCGAAACGCTGGAATATCTGGCCCGCGGCGGTCGTATCGGACGCGTGCAGGCCTTGATGGGCGCGGCGCTCAAGATCAAGCCCATCATCCGTGTGGACCGCACAGATGGGAAATACAGCACCGTCAGCAAGAGCCGCACCATCCCGCAGGCGCTTGAACACATCGCCGATCACTTACACACGATGTATAAAGATACTCCCCTTTGGGTTACAGTGCTACATGGGCGTTTCCACGAAGGTGCAGAGAATTTGTCTAAAATGTTATCAGAGCGCTTGAAAGCCGCTAAAATTGAAGTGATGCGCATCTCCCCGGTCCTGGGCGTGCACACCGGCCCGGGAATCGTCGGCGCGGCAGTGGTGCCGATGAAGCTGATGGAAGGGATCGAGTAGACAGTTACCAGTGTTCAGTTGCCAGTAATCAGTTTTCGATAATCAGTGAAGCAGAGACGAGTAACAGGAAAACAACCTGTTGCTCGTTATTTGTTATCGATTGATCAAAAAATGGTCGAGAGAATCCCAAAATAAACCAACATATTGTCTAATGATGTTACAATCTCTGACCAGTTTGCAAGTTGCGGAGGAACACTATCACAATGGGATTCGCTGAGGGCAAGGTACGCAAGGGTTTGCTTTTCTCCATGTTCGTCAGCGCCATGGGCCTGGTGATGGCCATGGCAATGAAATTGCCAAACCCCAGCCTCCTGGGGACTGCCATCCTGTTCCTGGCACATTTCCCCGCGTTCTGGTTGGTCCTAAAGTGGACGCAGGCGGGCAGTGCGCTCCCGGCATGGACAGGGAATCCGGAGTTTCCCGCGGGTGGATTTCTGTTCTGCATCTCCGTCTTCAGCAGCGGGCTGGGGTTCCTCGCGTGGATTTTCACCTTCGAGCCCGGTTCGCAGGTGCGCGAGGCGCTGCTCGGGTTGAGTCCGCTGATCGGCTGGGGCGTGGTCGTGGCTGCTTATTGGCTGGCAGTTTCGGGCGCGGTCCTGAACGCAGGCGGAGGGAAGCGGGACGGGTTGCTGCCCGGCGCGGTCCTGTTCTCAGTCGCCGGCCACCTGTTCCTGTTCTGGCTCTCGGCGCAAATCTTCTCGTTCACCATCGACGATGCCTACATCACGTTCCGCTATTCGAAAAACCTGGCGGCGGGCTTCGGG
>DAOTXM010000197.1:0-12834 GCA_034435215.1 Anaerolineales bacterium | reverse complement strand
TTTTCGTCACCGGCAAATTCTGTATGTGTGACCTGAACTTTATCCAGGTTCAGTAGTTTGTTCACAAACTCATTGTTGTTCATCGGGCGCACCTTCGTTTTTCCCGATGGTAGCACATTTACTCACTTTTCCCGTTAATTACGGGAGAGCCCAAATTTCTCGACCGCGCTTTGCACGCCGGGACGGTCATCCGGTTCGACCTCATCCATGCCATCGAACATGAGCAGGCAGTTCTTTTGTAAGTGGGCTTTGAAAAAATCGGATGAAAATTCACATTGTGCCTGATCTTCAGAAAAATGAGAGGGCAGGAAATCAAGCAGAGACTTAACAGAACGGGCTTTGTTGTTTTGTTTGCAATATTCGTTATAGGCACGCAAGGGGATGAATATAGGAAAGGGCGCTTTTCCTCCCAAGACCTGGATGAATTCAGCCTGCTCCGGGCTTAGCAGGTTGGATTTCTCACCCAGGAGCGCCCGGGCGCATGCCAGCCCAGCCCATTGCAACAACGTACTTTTGCCCGATCCTGCAATGCCTATGATTGCCAGCCGCCGCTCTTTGAGATCCTTCAACACCTGCGGCAAACTGAGCGCCTCGGATTTCGGCATACGCCCAACTTGTTTTGCAAATTCCTTTGGTGAACTTTCATCTGGCATTTCCGTGCTGTGAACGCTTTGCGGCATGACACGCAGGGATACATACGCCTGGTCGAGGCTGAGGCGGTTAGCATCGGTCTTGGCAATATGCGTGGGAAGGCCGCGAAATTTAAAACGGCTATATGCGATAACTGCCTGCTTCAAGTAGTCACGGGTGATATCGGAGATTTCGATTTTCTGGCGAACCTGCCCTGCGTCCGCCTTTGCCCAACTCCCGAAAAGATTTTTTGCAAACTCGCTCCCGTATGTTTTGAGCAAGTACCATGCGACAAGTGCAATAAAGATGAAAACGGCAAACCACTTATATTGAAGGATAATTTCGACAAGAGAATCTAAGTCTGACATGGCATCCCTCCAAGAACAACGCCGATAAAATGATTATACAGGAAAAAGCCGTTCACCAACACAGTTGCAAAAGCAGGGGGTGTGTAGCAAATTTTCGGAGACTTCCTGCGCTACAACCGCTAGGAATGCCGCTTTAGATGCTTTTTATGCCCTTATGGACAACTTTTCCGAAAAAATACTACACACCCAAAAGCAGGTAGGGCAATCGCATCTAAATTCGATGGTCTGGTCGTTTTTTGACCAAAATTGATAGTATCGCAGGAAAAGGCCCTCACCCTGCCCTCTCCCGGCGGGAGAGGGGGAAGTCGCCCTGGTGAAAAGTGCCATCTTCGGGGTGAGGGAAAGGTGACTGGTACAGGGTGGACGGCTATTGGAAAGCTTTTATACAGGAAAAACAAGCTGCTAAAGGCAATTTGAGCATATATTAGATGCGATTGTCCTGCAAAAGCAGGTAAAATTCTCTCATGGAGAGAAACGAAACCTACATCTCCGTCGATGTGGAAACCGCCGGGCCCAACCCGGCGGAATATTCCCTGCTCGCGATCGGAGCGTGCACGCTGTTCGAGCCGCTGGAAACGTTCTACGTGGAACTCCAGCCCGATCAGGAGGCCTTTTTGCCAGAAGCCCTGCAAATCAGCGGGCTGAATATGGATGAACTCCGGAAGCATGGCGTCCCGCCGCAGCAGGCCATGCAGACCTTCGCGGACTGGGTCAAGGTGGTCACGCCCGCAGGGAGCCGGCCGGTTTTCGTGGCCTTCAACGCGCCCTTCGACTGGAGCTTCGTCAACGATTATTTTCATCGGTATCTGGGGCACAATCCCTTCGGGCACAGCGCGCTGGATATCAAGGCCTACTTCATGGGCTGGCGGGGCGTGGCCTGGAGCGAGACCGGCATGGACGCGGTTTCGGAATATCTGACCGGCAAACGCACCCTGAGCCATCAGGCCCTGCAGGATGCCCGCGTCCAGGGGGAGCTGTTCAGGAAAATGCTGGAAGAAGCAAAAAGGAGAGAATGAAATGTCCCAACCTGCCCCAAGAGAAGACCTGCAACGCATCCTCGAGTCCGCCCGGCGCCTGGGCGTGGAAATGGACGAGGCAGAAGCCCTGCAATGGCTGACCGCCATGGCAGCCGAAAAATCGGAGCAGGGCATTGTGATGGACGAGCGCACGGGGGTGTTCGGCCACCACGTCAGCATGCTGGATTTCAGCGACGCGGACCTGGAACACTTCCGCAAGCTGGGACGGCTGGTGGAATTCAAGGACCTGCCCGGCATGGTCGAGACCGCGCTGGCGCTCTCCGGCTCGGCGGCGCAATCCAAGATCCAGACCTACCCCGGCGACGCGGATTACTTCGAGCGGATCAATATCCTGGCAGAGACCCGCGAGGCCGCCTGCAAAATCCTGGCCGACCTGATGCGCCAGAAGGCGCTGCAAACCGCCAAAGGTCCATACTACCTGCTGACCGAAGTCAAGTTCGGGTCGTATCCGATGGACGTGGTGCGGGATGGCAGGTCCAAATCCAAGGGGTCACCGGTCAGTTGGAACCCGGAGGAGATCGCAGACGGCCAGTTCGACGCCATGCTGCCGGATGGGCAGACGGTCGTCATCCGCTGGGAAGACGTGCTGCTCGAACCCGGCTGGTGCAAGCTGGACTGGGTGGTCTCGGACGGGGTGCGCGGGCAACTGGTCAATGCCAGCAATATGCTGGACGTCACGTGGGAAGCGCCGGATGGCTCGATCACGCCGCTGGACGGGTATCTGGATCCGTATTTCCAGGAAATCTACATCGAAGCCGAATCCGTCCCTATTTTCGCCAAACTGGCGCAGCACGTCTCGGCGGATGCGCTGGACAACTATGTGGCGCAACTGGAAAAGGAGGTCAACAAGTATCTGACCAAGGATGTCAATTACGGCAAGGCTGCCAAACGCATGTACAACATCTTCCGGTTGACCGGGCGTTATGAGGAAGCGGCCTTCATCCGCGAGTTGTTCGACGAACCGACCTCGATGCTGTACCAGGTCTGGGCGCTGATGCGCACCATGGACGAGTGCCTGCAGCCCGGCTCCCACATCCCGATCGGGACGGTGATCGATCAGGCTGACAACCTGGTCATGGGGGTGATCGAAGCGCTGGAAGGGGATGAAGAGTCCACAGTCGTGCGCCATTTGATGAAGCTGCGCCGCAGCCTGGACAGACAACAAGGCGGCCAGAGGATGACCGCCGAAGTCGAAGCCGCCCGCGCCGAGGTGATCCATATCGTCAATAATTTCTTCTACGAGAAGTTGACGGCGCTGCCGGGGATCAAGGGATATATTGCTGCATTCGAAACGGGGAAAAGTAAGTAGAACGGGGTGTGACTTCCCCATCTTTCTGAAACGATGCGAGAAAAAGGGAAAAAGTTCGGGGCTGGTTGCGAACCAGCCCCGCTTTTATTCTATACCACGACCTTCTTGTTCCGCTCGTACCACCAGTCTTCGGCGTGCAGGTAGCCGAGCAGGACCTGCGAAGCCACCCAGCGCAGCGGCTCCGGGGGCCAGGGGACCGGCCTTCGATCTACGAACCAGACGGAAGTCAGGTCCGTCTGCCGTTCGAGCAGGAGATCGGCCAGCGTCTGCCCGTTGAGGTGGGTTGGCGCGACTCCGTGCCCCACGCAGCCCAGGCTGTACCAGGCGCGCGCATCGCCGACCATGCCGATGGCGGGCGCCATTTGCAGCGTCACGCTGACCGGGCCGCCCCAGCGGAAGGCGAACTTGACACCCTTCAGGCCGGGGAACAATTCCAGCGTGTCCTTCTCCAATTGCTGGAAGGTCTTTTCATTCAAATCTCGATCCATGTCGCGGCCGTAGGTGATCGTCACGTCACTGCCGCCGATGGCCAGGCGGTTGTCGACTGTCAGGCGCAGGTAATGGACCAGGTTGCGCGCGTCCTCCAGTCCCTGGCGATTCTTCCAGCCGATGGAATCCAACTGCGCCCGGGTGAGCGGCTCGGTAATGACCATGTGTGTGAAGGCCGGCACTTGTTTGTTCCAGTTCTCGGGGATGAGGTGCGAATAAGCGTTGGTGGCGAAGACGATCTTACCGGCAGTGACTGTGCCCCCAGGCGTCTGCAAGCTGAACTTTGCCCCGCGGCGGATCTCGGTCACAGGGGATTTCTCATAAACGACCGCCCCGGCTTCCTGCGCGATGCGCTTCAGCTCGCGGACCTGTTTGGCCGGGTCCAGGATGCCGCAACACGCCTCGCTCCAGGCGCCCAGCACCAGCGGGCTGTTCACCTCGGCGCGGGCTTTCTCCCGCTCGAGCCATTCGATGCCGGTCACGCCCAGGCCAGTGAGCAGTTCCAGGTCATGTTGGATGCGTTTGACGTAACCCGGTGTGGTCGCCAGGCGCAGGAACCCGGTATATTCGAAGTCGCTCTGGATATCGTGCTCGCGGATCAGGTCGCGCACCAGGTCGACCGCGCGCTCGCAGTAGTGATGCGCCTCGACCGTGCGTTGTCTGCCGAACAACATGGCGGTCACGGCCGGCTCGAGGCCGAAGAGTGTCATCGCAAAGCCGCCGTTGCGCCCGCTGGCGCCGTAGCCGACGATCTCCCCCTCCAGCACGGCCACCTGTATACCTGGGTCAGCCTTGCGCAGGAAATAGGCGGTGGCGAGACCCGTGTACCCGCCGCCGATGATGGCGACATCCACGTTGACGTCGCCTGCTACGGGCGCATTCGGCGTATAAGGCCCGTAGGCATGCAGCCAGTACGATTTTTGAGTGTAATCAACGGACATGGTTCCCTCCTAGAAAAATGGACGACAGACCAGGGACGACGATGACCTTGTTAGAAATATGGTGTTGGCTCTTCTCTTATATTTCGTCCATCCTTGGTGAGTGACTTACGAAAAGCTTGTAACCTCTTTGCCAGTTCGTTTGCCGCTGTATATGCTTGATCGAGCAAGGTGTTGTCTGGAATATACTCACGCCTCCGAATAATGTGCTGGCAGGCGACCGTTTCTACAAGCGAGCGGGTCGCCATTCCAAGGAACCTTGCCTGCTCAGCATCCGATTGCCCTGTAGAACCTTCTGCAATATTCAATGCTACTGATGTAGCCGCTCGAACGATTTGGGATTTAAGGTTGAAATCCTCGCTCTTTGGCAGTTTCTCCGACAGCACATAGATCAAGTCGACATATGCGATGGAGAGTTTCCACACATCCAGTTGTTCGAATTTGAAAGGCATGGTACGCTCCGCGTGTAGATGACAGACAATAGACGACAGACGACGGACAACGGATGACGAACGATGGACAACGGACAACGGACGACGAACGATGGACAACGAACGACAAGATAACTATTGTGGTCTGTGTCCCTGGTCCGTGGTCCCTGGTCCGTGGTCCCTGGTCCGTGGTCCTTGTTCCGTGTTCCATCGCCCGTGGTTCTAGAACCCTTCGAGCTTGCTCAGGTCGGCAATCCCGCTGGACAAATTGGCAATTTGTCCAACGAGTGCCAGGCGGTTCTGTCGGAGCACATCATCCTCGGCCATGACCAGCACTTCGTCGAAGAACGTGTTGATGGCGGGGATGAGACCGACGACGATGTTCAGAAAGTCGTCCACAGACGACGGACGACTGACAATGGACGACTGAATTGCTTCGTACAAACCGCTTTCCGCAGCTTCCACCAATTTCGATGAGTCTATGGTCTGTTGTCTGATGTCTGTAGCCGGCGCAGCGCGGATGATGCGGACGCAGCGCGCGTAGCCGGGCAGGATCGCGTGCCAATCCTCCCGTTCGACCCAGGCCTGGAGCTGCTTCACCGCCCGGGCCGCGGAGGCCGGGTTGATGGATTGTTCCGCCAACACCGCATCGACAACATCGTACCGATAAGACTCTTTTAACAACACCGAAAGGCGTCCGGTGATGAAATCGAGCACCTGGGCTTTGACATCCTCGCTGACTTCGATGGGCTGCAGCTTGGCAGATCTGGCCACGGCAGCATGCAGGTCGAAATCGAGGTCGTGCTCGATCAACGGCTGGACCGTACCGATGGCAGCGCGACGCAGGGCAAAGGGGTCCTTGGCGCCCGAGGGAGCCAGCCCGGCGGCAAACAGGCCGACGAGCGAGTCGATCCGGTCTGCCAGGGCGACGGCCAGGCCAGCTTTCGTCCGCGGGACCGGCAGATACTGCTCGCCGATGGCATCCGCCACGCCGGCGGTTTCGCCGGAGCGCAGGGCGTACTCGCGACCGATGATGCCCTGCAGGGAGGTCATCTCGGTGACCATCTGGGTGACCAGGTCGGCTTTCGCTAGGGTGGCAGCACGACGGGCAAAGACCGCTTCGTCGGCTTCAAGGCCGAGCATGGGGATCAGGTCTTCCATAAATTTGACCATACGTTCGGATTTGTCGAGCATCGAACCCAGTTTGGTCTGGAAGATGAGCGTGCTCAGTTGTGGACGGTATTCTTCCAGCGGGCGCTTGAGGTCTTCACGGACAAAGAAATCGGCATCGGCAAAGCGCGCATTGAGAACGTGTTCGTTGCCCTGACGGACGAGGTCGATGCCCAGGTCATCGCCGTTTCTGATTGCCACAAAATATGGCAACAGTGTACGGGGTGCGGGTTGCGATGTGCTGGGCGCTTCGACTGCGCTCCCCTTCGGCAAGCTCAGGGACGCTCCGCTCAGCGAGGATTGAACTGGAAAATAACGTTGGTGCTTCTTCATCACCGAGATCAAAACGTCTCTCGGCAACTGCAAATATTCTTCGGGGAAGCCTCCCATGATGGCTGTCGGCATTTCGACCAGGTTTGCCACTTCGGCCAGCAAATCGTCGTCGATGATGGCTTGGCCCTTGACCAGGTCGGCGGCCTGCTGCACCTGCTCCACGATCAGGGCCTTGCGTTCTTCGCCATCAATCACAATTCCCGATTCCCGAATCACATCAAAGTATTTATCGGCAGAAGGAACAATGATCTCAGGCGAGTCATACGGGCGCAGGCCGCGCGTGACGTTCCCTGCCGTCACGCCCGCATACTCGAACGGGATGACAGTTTCGCCCAGCAGGGCCACAAACCAGCGGATGGGACGTGAGAAGGCCACGCCGCTCTCGTTCCAGCGCATGGATTTGGTAAAGGTGATGCCCGCCACCAGTCCGGGCAGGGACTCAGCCAGCACTTCGGGCGCCGGGCGGCCGGCCGACTTGACCACAGCGTAGACGTATTTGCCTCCGTGCTCTTCGCGGATGACGAGGTCTTTGGCCTCCACGCCGTTCTTTTTGGCAAAGCCCATCCCAGCGGGGAGCGCCACGCCGGACGGGTCGAAGGCCTTATCCGCAGGCGGCCCCTTGACCAGCTCTTCGCGGTCGGGCTGGCCGGTGCTGAGACTCTCTACGAAAACGGCAATACGCCGGGGGGTGGCCTCGACGCGCACGGGACCATGTTCCAGGCGTAGTTCGTCCAACCAGGTCGGGACCCGCTCGCGGAGCTGAGCCAGCGTGTCTTCCACATCTCCGTAGGGGAGTTCTTCGGTGCCGATCTCCAGGAGAAACGATGATGGACCACTGACAATAGACCACGGACGATGGACGACGGACGGCACTGTGATCTGTCGTTTGTCGCCCGTGGTCTGCTTAAGCAACGGGTATTCCAGTTCCTGGCGCTGCTCCAAATAAGCGACTGCCACCCTCCTCGCCAGCTCCCGCATCCGCCGGAAGTAACCCTGGCGCTCGGTCACCCCGATGGCACCGCGCGTGTCGAGCGTGTTGAAGATATGCGAGCATTTGAGCACGTAGTCGTGGGCGGGCAGGACCAGACCCTGCTCCAGGCAGGCGTTGCACTCGGCTTCGAAGCGCTCGAAGACTTCGCGCATGGATTCGACGTTCGCGACCTCGAAGTAGTATTTGCTGTGCTCGAACTCCTCCCGGCGGCGGACCTCGCCGTAGGTCACGCCGGGCGCCCACTCCTCGCCCCAGATGTCCCTGGCGTTGTTGAGCGCGATCAGGATGCGCTCCAGGCCGTAGGTCAGTTCGACGGCGACCGGATCGAGCGGGGTCCCGCCCACCTGCTGGAAGTAGGTAAACTGGGTGATCTCCTGGCCATCCAGCCAGACTTCCCAGCCCAGGCCCCAGGCTGAGATGGCGGGCTGCTCCCAGTTGTCCTCCACAAAGCGGATGTCGAGCTGGCGCGGGTCGATGCCGATGGCCTTGAGCGAGTCGAGGTAGAGTTCCTGTGGCTCACCGTGCATGACAGAGCTGGGGTCAGCGGGATCGGGCTTGAGGATGACCTGGAACTGGTAATGCACCTGGAAGCGGTTGGGGTTCTCGCCGTAGCGCCCGTCATCGGGACGCACGGAGGGCTCCACGTAGGCCACGTTCCACGGCTCGGGCCCCAGCACGCGCAGGAAGGTGGCCGGGTTCATCGTCCCGGCGCCAACCTGGGTGTAGTAGGGCTGCCACAGCACGCAGCCGCGCTCGGCCCAGAAGGTTTGGAGTTTGAGGATGATTTCTTGAAATGTATGTTTCATACTCGATTCAATTAAACACGACGGACACGAAGGCTTGCACTGAGCATGTCAAAGTGTCACAACGAAAGTACAAGGAGTGAGTTTTGTATCCCTTCGTGTACTTTGTGCCCTTTGTGTTTGAACCCTTTAGATTTGAGATTGCGTGGGGATTATACCGTGAAAGAAAATAAAGAGCCTGCACTGGTATGAGAATTTTTCAGATGAGCAAAGTCTTGATTATACACATATCTATGTGTATAATTGTTTTGGAGGCACCCATGCGAGAAACTTTAGACCGCTTTCAACTGTTGTGGCCCAAGCGCCAGCGCCAAGCGCTCACCCGCCTGGCGAAGGAACGCGGCCTGACCCTGACCGAGATGGCCCGCCAGGCAATCGACATCGGCATCCGCGAGTTGGAGCAGGAAGACGAATTCACGCGCCGTGGGCGGGCGTTAAAAGAAGCAGATAAGCTTCGTGCGGAAATCCTGGCCCGCAACGGCGGCAAGCCGCTGGATATCGATCCCGTGGAAGATCTGCGCCAGATGAGGGAGGAACGCATTGAACAACTCACGAGCGGTCATTGATGCGAACATTGCCATCTTCAAGCTAATTCCTGGCGCACAAACCCCTCTGGCGCTCAAACTATGGGACAAATTACAAGGTGAGCGGGTTTCCCTTCACGCCCCTCGCCTATGGATTTACGAACTGACGTCTACATTGCAAAAATATCTGGCAGTCAATCAAATCTCAGAAGCTGAAAAAGAGAGAGCCATCCAAACCGCCTTTGAAATGCAAATTGACTTTGTAATGGACACACCCGCGTTGTGCATCTCGGCAATCGCATGGGCAAAACGGATCAACCAACTGGTTGCCTATGATGGGTTTTATTTGGCCACAGCGGAACAACTTGAGGCCCACTTTTGGACAGCCGACAAACGGCTTGCCAACGCCGCAAAGCAATTGGGTGTGGACTGGGTGCACTGGATGGGGGATTTGGAATAAACCCGAATTTCTTCCCCCGGTAATGCAAAACGACGCTCTCAAATCGAGCGTCGTTTACTTTTTAAATCGGTTGGGGTTCTCGCCGTAGCGCCCGTCGTTGGGACGCACGGAAAGTTCCACGCTAGAATTGGCGCAAGCGCATCCTTACGTTATCGCCGGAACGTTCTGCCACAACAATAAACGGAGCCTGAACATCTTCTATCTGTTCAAAAACTGTCCTGATTGTCTCTATTACAAATTCTGCCTGGATATGCCCGGGGTGTAAGTAAACAATACCGATGAACGATTGCTCATTGAGGATAACCAAACCGCCAAAGTCACTATCATGGGTGAGAACAATGCGGTTCTTTTCAATGGCAAAACGTAGAATATCTGCGTCTGACAAACCAAATTGTCCCTGTTCTGGGAACGAAAAAACATCCAATCCCCGCTCGCGCAAAAACGCGATGACCGCAGGTTGGATGTTTTCATCAGTGAGAATGGAGAACTCAGTCAGTTTCACACGGTTAGATTTTTGCGTTTATCAGGATTTCATTCTTTACAGCCCCTGCCGCGTACCGTAGCGCTTCTTCAATAGCTTCAGGTTTCAACTGTGGATAATTCTTCAAAATCTCGTCGCGCGTTGCACCGCTAGCAAATAATTCCAAGATAAATTCCACGCTCAAACGAGTACCGCGAATATGTGGTTTGCCGCCGAGAATATCTGGGTCAAATGCGATTTGCTGAAACATATCGTTACTCCTGTACAGACAAATTATACATCAGGGAAATACACTCAGCTTTCAAATCAGCGGCCAGTCCCTCGATGAAGGCGAGGTCTCTACGGGAGCTCTTAGCAGGATGATATAGGAGATGAAGATTTGGGTCATGGAGTTACATCACGGGCACAGCGGAAGCCAATAATATTGGCGAAAAGGTCAGGATCTCCTCTATGACGAAATGAAACCCTTAGTAGATATTCGCTGTTGAGGAATGATCCGCCACGCAATACCCTCGCACCTAGAACCTCCAGATTTTCACGATCATCAGTTGAAACATAGGGATATGGTTTATACAAACTACTAGTCCACTCCCAAACATTACCCACCATATCATATAAACCGAAGCCATTCGGGGAATAACTACCGACTGCTTCAGTATCTATAGCGCTACATTCAGCATTATCATTAAATCTTGCTCCATTTTCTGCTCCCTTTCTACACACGGGTGCAATATCTCCCCAGGGATAGGACTTACCTTGTAGATTGCCACGTGCTGCTTTTTCCCATTGCGCCTCGGTCGGAAGTTGTATACCCCGCCAGTTACAATAAGATTCGGCCATTTGCCAATTTACATTAACTACTGGGTAATTACCAAAATCAATATTTTTGTAATAAGCGTAACGAATATAAGAGCTATCACCTTTTGGAGGCTGACAAGCGCCCGCAGATACACAAGCCCTGTAGAGGGTGTTGGTCACTTCATACACATCTATATAAAAGGCATCTAAATAAACTAGGTGCACTAGGTTTCCATCATAGATGCCATAATCGCTACCCATTGTAAATTCACCTGCTGGCACAAGCCGCATAGTAATTGAATTACCAACAAGGTCAATATCTGATATTTCGGTCGGATATGGTGCTTTGGCATGAGTAGCAACGATTTCTGTAGGTGCCAATGTGGGTGTAACAGTAGAAGTTGAATTTGGATTAACAAAAGGCGAATTAAGAATTCCGACGAGGATAGTTGCGGCAGCACTAATAAGAGCAGCGATGATTTCTGGCTTGAAAATTTTACGTGCTCTTGAGTGGGGCTTTTGCTTAGTTGACGATTCTAAGGGTTTCTGAATGGATGATAAATCTTGTTTTTTTGTTAGACTTTTACTTTGTTTTTTCGCCCCTCCATTTTTTGAATTAGATTTCGTTTGTGGCCTCGTATTTGGTTTCTCAAGGTCGGTGATACTACCTTTGCTTATTAATCAGTACCAACATCATCAGATCGCGCCTTCAAGGCCTGTACTAGCCTTCTGTACCCATCAGCTTCAAATAAATCCACGCAGTGCCAGCGTTTCAGGCTTTCTAGAATATCACATTCTTCCAAACGAGCTGGAATGATAAATATTGAGCCCTCAGGTTGCATACTAGCTTCATTGAGAGCGATGCGTACTTCCTTATGTTGGTATCCCACCTGATTAAATCCCTTCGAAAGGCAAACTATTACCGCATCCGCTGCACGCACAGCTTTGCGGATTTCCAACTCCCAATCTTGACCAGGCAAAAGATTCTCTTCCCCAACCCACAGGTCGACACCGTCATGGGTCAAGCGGTTATACAAGGTATAAACCGCGTCGCGATCTATGGGAGCGTGACAGATAAAGACGCAAAATGAACGTTTTTGTTCCATCAAAATAGTTTCCCGCCAAGACAGGTAATATATTACAAAAACATAAAAGTCACAACTAAGCTTGAAACTTTCGGTAAAAAAATCTATTTTTTGTGTTGGTTGATTTTCTCCTGAACTGCTTTAAAAATTAGATTGGTTAATAAAATTTATTTAGCCACTAATGGTTTTGATTGCATAAGCAATTCCGAAAGGTATTGCTATTAATGGTGTGAAGAGTATCCACAGTACCGTATCAATAACAATATATACTCCTCTCCCAACAAGATCAATAAGGAATGCTAATACTGGAAAGACAACAAACAACACATATATCAGGACCAACAAACCCGATACAGCTGGGGAAAAGGTGAGGGCGGCTGATAAAGAGTTATTAATTGCGAGAATTCCATATAAGACAAAAGACAGTATTAAATCCATAGTTGCGCTGGACTGTAAATAACCAAGATTAATTAACCTTTGAATTGCAAGAGCCAACATTACAATTATAGAAAGAAATGTTACTATCGCTGCAAATAGCCTAAATAGCCTTCTTTGCATCTCGGTTAATTCGGTATTGATTAGTTCACCTCTACCAGACATTTCAATTAGCATCCAAACACCAACTACAGCAGTTAGCACAGCACCACCAAGAATCGCAAGGTCTAATCTTTGCAATATGGCTGGCAAATCGGGGGAGACTACTCCCATAAGCACCATTGTATTCGCAATTACAATTGCGTCGGCAGTTAGGAAGAAGATAAACAATGCCAGCGACACAACATTGCCTAATGATCTTATTGGATGTCTCGCGTCAAAAAGGCGATCCCTTTGAGCGTTTATCCACTTCATAAAGGTTTTAGGTGGTAAAGGTATTTTAGAGTTGAAAACGGGTCAGTTTAAGGTGGACTGATTTGTTAAGGTTTCAATCTCCTCGGAGTGTATCACAGGTGCATGGGGCATGCACGCCCCATGCACCTGTGCGGGCGT
>DAOTXM010000196.1:0-7831 GCA_034435215.1 Anaerolineales bacterium | reverse complement strand
TGCATTGAAGTACATCGGCCAGGCCTCCCTTTTCATCCTGATCTTCCACGTCCCCATTCAGGAATACTGGGCGCCAAAGATCCTCTTCGTGACGAATTTACAGGCCTTTTCCATCCTGTCCGCGTTTGTGATCAGCATATTGATTTGCCTGGGAATCTACCGGATCTTTTTCGAGCAGAACCCGATTGCGCTTTTCTGGTTCGGAAGAATTTCTTCACTCCCCCAGAAACAGGAAGGTGCGTCAGAATCGTTACAAGGCGAGAAAAAATACTAGAGGCTCTCCCGCTCTTGACAGAAAAATACCTCCGCAATGCCAAATGAGTAGATCCCCAAATCGCCGGGATGTTCTTTCAGCTTTTGTGAAGTACCGAATAAATAGAGGAATTAGGATAAAAATACGGCGGGCCACAACGGCTCGCCGTATCAGATTAACCTAAAAGGGCCAAAACTATTTAACAAAGATCACATTATCGTATCCCAGCGCCTGGAAGAAGCGGAAGAGATAATTCTCGGCATTCGTTTGCGCCTGTTGCAAGATACCATCCTCCAGAGCCGCCCTGCGAATTTCATCTTCGGCGCTCTGGCGGGCCAAGGTTTCCAGATCCTGCACGCCTTTGCTCAAGATGCCTGTATCGCGGTCATATACATACGATTTCTGGTTGTCCAGCGTGGCAACAAAAATCTCTGCCGGGGGCAGGGTTACATACAGCACGCCATTTTCCAGCCGTAATTGCTCCGGGCCGATCTTTTCCATGTCAATACCGGCGATGACAACCCCATGCGCCACAAAAAGCAAACGGTCACCGAACAGGAAATCAAATGTACCCTGTCCGATCTCGGCGGTGATGACCTTCTCGATGCTGTACTGGATGGTCTCCAGCCGCGCCAGGGCACGCACTTCATTGATGTATGTCACCGGATCCGGGATAATGGTGGGAGTGGGGTTAAGCAGTTCCGCCACCTGCGTTTGCAAGGACTCGTTCGCCTGGCGAACTTGATTGAATGGTCCTGAGGCCGCATCTGCGGCTGCCTGCGCGCTTTCGCGGACCGTTTGAACGATAAAATAAGCAGCCACGATGACTACAATGATGACAAGAAAGGAAAGGAAGTTTTGCTTCATACTTACCATTATAAAACCTTTTTCTACGACGGAATACACGTTCACACAATTTATCCTAATTATTATAGAATTAATACACTTCGACTCTTGCCATGAATAAACTGGGAAAAATCCTTTCTTGCAGCCTGGTCATGTTCTTGTGGACTGCTTGCAGCCTCACCTCCAACCGCGTTTTGGAAAATACCCCCGAACCTACCCTTGAGATGGAGACCGCTCTTGCCATTGCTGCTGCTACCGCTAAAATGCCTCGTCCCACCCCGACTGCTGCGCCGCTGGGTACGCTCGAGAACCCACTGGTGGTGGCCCTGCCCCCGGGCAGCGCTTCAGACGGGGCGCGGGTGGAGGCCGGCAAAGCCTTTGCCGAACAGCTTTCTGAAGTAACGGGCTATACCTTCGTGGTCGTGGCGCCCGATTCTTACGGAAAACTGGTCCAAGCCATGGGACAGGGGAACGCGCATATCGCGGTTTTGTCCGCTTATGCGTATGTGTTGGCATACAGAGAAGGATTTGCGAACGCTGCCTTTGCCCGGGTCGAATCGGGAGAAAAGGCCTACGGCGCACAGTTCATCGCTCACACGGAGGCAGGCTTCCGGTCCTATTTCGATGCGCAAAAAGGTGAAAACACAGCAGATGCAGCCACGGCCCTGTCCCAGTTCCGTGACAAAAAACCCTGCTGGCCGGATGAAGTCTCCCTGTCTGGATATGCTGTTCCAGCCGGCATCCTGGCGAATAACGGGATTCCTCTGCGTACGGCCGCCGTCCTGCAAGGGCAGCCAACCGTGGTGCGGGCGGTGTATGTGGGCGGCATTTGCGATTTTGGCGCTACCTATATCGATGCGCGCAGTTTCCCTGCTGTGCGGGATGAATACCCGGATGTGATGGAAAAGGTAGAAGTCATCTGGCGCGTTCCTCCTGTCATCCCCTATGAAGTTCTTGCGATTGCCCGTAACCTGCCCCCCGAAATTACGCAAGCCATCCAGGATGCGCTCTTCCGCATCACGGGCATGCAGGCCGGCCGGCAAGTGCTGGGACAGGCTTACGGGATCACAGAGTGGGAACGCATCACAGACGCATTCTATGAAGAGTTCCGGGTATACATCGATGCATCCGGAGTTGATCTGGAGAGCATCCTGAAATAATTAACCTTAAAATATGAATGAAGGGTCTGTTATGGTTACAAAAGGCACTTGCTCAGCTTGTATTTTTGTTATATCATCAGGGCTGTAATAGGGGAACGTTCCCCATCATCCCAAATCTTCTGAGAGGAGAAGAAATGAACAAACGCTATACTTACCTCCTGTTTGCCTTAGTGGCCGCGTTCGCACTGGTGCTGGCTGCCTGCGGCCCGCAGCCGACAGAGGCCCCGCCTCCGCCTGCTCCTGAGCCTACCAAGGCCCCCGAGCCCACAAAAGCACCTGAACCAACCGAGGTGCCACCGCCTGAATTGGGAACTGCCGATAGCCCTATCATCATGGCGTTGGCACCCTCCGCCACCACCCAGGAATTGCAGACCGGTGGTGAGGCGATTGCAGCCGAGTTGAGCAAGATGACCGGCTATACGATCAAGACCGTGGTGCCGACCAACTATGCCGCCATGATCGAGGCCATGGGTGCTGGCAATGCGCACATCGGCTGGCTGGCCCCCACCCAGTACGTGGTTGCGCACGGCAAGGGCTACGCTGACGTGGCGCTGGCCACCATCCGCAACGGCTCGGATCATTATGGCTTCCAGTACGTTGCCAATGCTGCGGCCGGATTCACCTCCTATTACGATGCTGCTACCGGCGCCACCACCGCTGATGCCGCCACAGCCCTGGCCCAGTTTGCCGACAAGAAGCCCTGCTGGACTGACCCGCTGTCCTCGTCAGGCTACGTGCTTCCTTCCGGCCTACTCGCCGCCAACAGTGTGAAGACCAAAACCGGTGCCTGGGTGCAGGGGCATCCCACTGTGATCAAATCGGTCTATCTCAGCCCGAAGGGTGAGATTTGCGACTTTGGCGCCACCTACATTGATGCCCGTTCCAATGTGGCCGCGGACTTCCCGGATGTCAACGACAAGGTCGTCATCATCTGGGTCTCCGAGCCGTTCATCCCGAACGACAATGTTTCCTTCGCCTCCAGCCTGCCGGAGGATATGCGCGAGAAACTTGCTCAGGCATTGCTCGACATGGCCAGTACGGAGGAAGGCCGCGCCCTGCTGAAGAGCGGTGGCTATAGCATCGAGGGACTCAAGGCCGTGGATGATACTTTCTACGATGAGTACCGTGTCTACCTCGAAGCTTCAGGCATCGACCCGACAACACTTTTCAAGTAAGCCATCTATAACAAAAGAGGGAGGGCTGCATGTCCTCCCTCTTTTTTCACCTTCACTCTGCACCCCTGTCCCTTAGCCCTTTACAAGTGCTTCACAGGAGATGGTCCGGGGGTGGATGAATAACGAGGCATCCATGCTGCGAATCCAAAACGTGTCTAAAACCTATCCCAATGGAACCCAGGCTTTGAAGAATGTTTCCTTCGAGGTGAAGGATGGTGAATTCATGGTCGTCATTGGCCTGTCGGGGTCGGGCAAGTCTACCCTGCTGCGATGCATCAACCGCTTGATCGACCCGACCGAAGGAAAGATCTTTTGGGATGATGTGGATATTACCGCTGCGCCCCCAACCGAACTGCGCCAGATCCGCCGTAAGATTGGGATGGTTTTCCAGCAATTCAACCTTGTTAAGCGCTCCAGTGTCATGACAAACGTGCTCTCCGGACGGTTGGGATATGTCAACCCGTGGATGAGCTTGCTGGGCATCTGGTCACAAGAGGAAAAGAAACACGCACTGCAAGCCCTCGACCGGGTTGGGATTGCAGACAAAGCGGGCGAGCGGGCTGATGCGCTCTCCGGCGGGCAACAACAACGCGTGGGCATTGCCCGGGCGCTCATGCAGGACCCGAAACTGATCCTGGCTGATGAACCTGTCGCCAGCCTCGACCCGGTTCTCTCCCATTCCATTTTGCAATATCTCGAACAACTCAATAAAGAGGGGATTACGGTTGTCTGCTCCCTGCACTTTTTGGATCTTGTCCATCGATATGCCACACGTGTCGTCGCGCTGAAAGACGGCCTCAAGGTTTTTGAAGGCTCGGCCAGGGAAATCGACCGCGCTAAATTCAAGGAAATCTACGGGGAAGAGGCGCAGGAAGTGCGCGCCGCATCGCTGTGAGGGCGGATATGACCAAACAAACGGCCAACAGCCATCCCGTCGTGCGAAGCGGAATCGCCTCCGCATTGATCCCCGGCTTGGGGCAGGTCCTGCTTGGCCAGCGCTATCGCGGGATCGGAATCCTGCTTGGTTTTCTCGTCATGCTGGGAACGGTGGTCTGGTATAAGGACCCCGTCTGGTATGCTTCGCCCATCCTGATCTGGCTTTGGAATATATGGGACGCTGTCGGGCTCGCAGGCGGACGGGCGCGTTCCATCCTTATCCCACTGATATTTGGGTTGGCTGCCTCGTATGGTATTGGCTGGCAGGTGGTGGGCATCGACTTCAGAAACGCCGACATGGATCGTGCGATGGCCATCCTGCGGCCAATGACACGTCCCGATTTCATCCAGCCACGGCAGGAACACAATCAGATGTGGGTACAGATACAGGTGCCTTGTTCCAGCGAACCGCCGCTTGCGCGCCGGGAGGATGCGGGCAAGGTGGCAATAGTCATCCCTGATTGCGCCGTCGTCAGCGAGACATTGATCGTTAACGTGAGCGGGATGTGGCCGAACACCGAGACTGAAATCCTGTGGCGCACGCCCATCGGCGACCCCAAAATGATCGGCAAGGGAGAGGCCGAAATGCTGGTGGTGGCTACCGACGAAACCGGTTCGCTGACAACGACCATCCGCGTGCCATCCACCGCGCTGGTGGCTGCGCCCGATCCCACGCTTCCGCAATTTCACCGCGTATACTTCGACCAGTACCGTCCCATTGGCGGGTATGAACTATCGTTTATTGGGAACGAGGTGTTGAAAGGTGCGCTCGCCACGGTGGCCATGGCGTTACTCGCCACCGGGCTGGCGGTGGTGTTCGCCATTCCACTCTCCTTTCTTGCAGCACACAACCTGATGGGTGGTAACCCAATCACCTATGCCATTTATGTGGTCGTGCGGACGTTTCTGAACATTTTACGCTCCATCGAATCACTTATTATTGCCATTGTGTTCGTGGTCATTGTGGGGCTGGGACCCTTTGCTGGTATGCTGGCGCTGGCCCTGCATTCGGTGGCCGCGCTTGGAAAACTGTACTCCGAAGTTATCGAGGGTATCGATCCCGGCCCGATCGAAGCCATCCGCGCCACCGGCGCGGACTGGTTACAGACGGTGCGTTATGCAGTCATTCCGCAGATCGTCCCACCCTTTACAGCCTTCACCATTTATCGCTGGGATATCAACGTGCGCTCCGCGACTGTCATTGGATTGGTGGGAGGCGGTGGTATCGGCTTCCTGCTGATCGAACTCATCCGTGTCAACAACATGCGCGGTGTGAGTGCCGTCTTCATCGCCATCGCGGTCATCGTCATAGCGCTCGATTATTTCAGTGCCAAACTACGCGAGAGGCTGGTGTAACATGCCCAGCACTCGCATCGCCCGCAATATCCTTTTGCTCGCCCTCGTTGCAGTCGCCTTTTGGATTTCCTATCGCGTTACCGAGGCGGACTTCCCACGCCTGATACGCGACCTTCCCAAAGGCAAAAACCTCCTGCAAGCCTTCTTGACACCCGATATTGTCTCGCGCGAGATGGAAACCCGCACTGTCTCGATTGCCTTCCCCATCCCATGCGGTTCTGCACCCGCTGAAGGTGAAATTCCTTCCAGCGGGCCACGTCTTGTTCCAAGTGTGGAATGTACCGACCCTAGAACCAAATTTACCCTCGAAGGATTCGACCTGGCACCGGACTCCGAAGTCGTCATCCGCTGGAAACTCCCGGATGAACGGACAATGACAGCTATCCGCACACAGACCGATCCCAAGGGCTACTTCACCTACGAAGTGGAAGCCCGTCCCATTGCTGTCACTGTGGATGGTACCGCCAGTCGACTCGAGGTAGATACGCTCACGCCTGTAGGCGGCCTCAAACCAAGCCAGGCCTTGAAGGATGTGTTGGACAATATGTTCGTGACCATCTTCATGGCCCTGCTTTCCACCACGCTTGCCACCCTCATCGCCGCGCCGTTAAGCTTCCTGGCAGCCAGCAACATCACCCGCAGGGGTGTTGTAGGCACAACCATCTACTATGTTTTCCGTTCGTTCTTCAACTTAATGCGTTCCTACGATCCGTTGGTGATGGCCACTGTCTTCGGCTTCTGGCTGAGCTTTGGGCCCTTCCCCGGTTTCCTGGCGCTCACAATCGTCACAATAGCCTCGCTGGGCAAGTTATTCTCAGAGGCAGTGGAAAATATCGACCCCGGTCCGTTGGAAGCCCTGCAATCCACCGGTGCGCCTCCCCTGCATACGGTTCGCTACGGCGTCCTCCCGCAGGTGGTTCCCGATTTCGTGTCCTACATCATCTATCACTGGGATATCAACGTCCGCATCTCCACTATCATTGGTTTTGTGGGCGGCGGCGGCATCGGCTATTACCTCAACCTGAGTATCAACGATTTCAAATGGCATCAGGCCGGCACAGCTATCTGGGCAATTGTCATCGTCGTTTGGGCAATGGACTTCCTGAGTGCTGAGGTGCGCAAACGATTGACCTGAAAAGTGCATCTCGCCCCCCGGCAAAGTACTTTCACCTCGTTAATTGACTTTAGCGACCCGTTCGTGTGCACGCAAAGGTTGTCAGAAAGTACCGCGAAAATGGGTGGGTGAGCTTCGCACGCCCACCCATTTTCGCGGGTTGTCCCTGACATTTTTTGCATGCACACCCCGTTCAAGCACACGAACGGGTTGCTGGCTTTATAGTAGAATCCCCGCCTATGTGGAAAAAATTTCTCAAATGGACCTGGCGCCTCATACGAACCCTGCTCCTGCTCGGCCTGCTGGTCCTTTTCCTGCCCCGCATCATCACCGCGATCTATGCCGCCTTCCGGACCTTTTCCGTAGCAGATGTGTCTCCCGGGCAGGTGGCAATCGTCTTCGGCGCTGGCCTGCGCCGTGATGGCACTCCCACCGCCGTGTTGCGCGATCGTGTGGAAACCGCTGTGCAATTATATTTTGCAGGCAAAGTGGAAAAATTGCTGATGAGCGGCGACAACCGCTTTGTGGACTACAACGAGCCCGAGTCCATGCGTCAATACGCCCTCAGCCTGGGTGTCCCGGATGGAGCGATCGTGCTCGATTACGCTGGTCGCCGCACGTACGATACCTGTTATCGCGCCAAGGCCATCTTTGGCGTCGAATCCGCAATCCTGGTCACACAAGATTTCCATCTGCCGCGTGCTTTGTTTACCTGCAACGCGCTGGGCATCAGGGCTACGGGTGTGGGTGCAAATAATTTTTACTACCTTAAGCGGTCACGCTTATACTGGAACACGCGCGAACTGTTTGCCACTGTCAGCGCCTTTTGGGACGTATACTTCATGAGACCCCTGCCTGTGCTGGGTGAGCCGGAGCCGATCTTCCCGGCGACTTAACCTCGAAGAACGCGAAGGAAGCTAAAGAGTAGAATCAGTAGATCACTAAATGACTGGGAGAAGCCCGAAAACAGGGGTGCGGAGCGGGCGTACGC
>DAOTXM010000195.1:0-8320 GCA_034435215.1 Anaerolineales bacterium | reverse complement strand
GGTGGAGAGCGAAATTTGTGACCGTGGGCAATCTATACATAACAATAGGCGACAGTCACTTTGGAAGAGACTGTCACCTTGATGCCACCTTAAAGACCAACAGGCACCGCAGTGCCTGTTGGTCTTGAGGGGGGAGGGACACCACCGTCTGTTCAACATGGGGGGGGCATGCTGTCCAGTTTGTTCGGTGGGTGACACCTAAATACCAATAAAAGGGAGGGCAGGTGTCGTTGTCAATAATATACACCTTAATAGTCTTATTTACATTAAAATAAAATTAGAAATCAGATTAGATTTGTCTAATTTAATCCCCCGGGATTCCTATTCTGTCCTGTGCCCTTTCGGGCTAAAGATTTTCAGCCACTCCTCCACCTCGGCGGGCGAGACCTTCCGCTCAACGGCGGGCTTGCCGGCTTCACCGCGCGGAGTCTGTTGCAGCAGGCGGGCAAACGCCTCGGACGAGAGCACTTCGGCGCGGGCGGCACGCGCTTCGGCCTGCACCTGCCGGTCCGAGCTGACCACGGTCCAGTTTTTGGCAGTGCGTCCCAGCTTTTTGAGTCGCCGGGCGATGGCAGCATCGGCAGTCATCCCGGCGCGGACAAAGGTCGCTTTGACGGTTCCCAGGCTACGGGTCCCGGCCTGATCCGCTGGCGCGCCATCGAAGTAGACTTCCACCTGCTGGCGATGCAGCCTGGCAAATTCCTGCAGAATTGCCACCAGTTCCATTTCATCATCCAGAGAGTCCAGGCGCAGTCCGGCTTTGGGAATCAGGTTATGTCCGTCTACCAGGTAGGGCATATCTGCATTATATCGTAGTGACGAACGTCGCTTGACTCGAACGACCCCCTGTGATATAAACCCGCCCTAACAACTAAAATTCGCTCTTATCCAGAGAGGCTGAGGGACCGGCCCTGTGAAGCCTCGGCAACCGATTAGCGGTGAGCGATTAGCGATCAGCAACTAGCCTTTGGCTAAGCGCTGATTGCGAAAAGCTGAAAGCTAGAACGGTGCCAATTCCGGCAGATGATTCTGGAAGATAAGATGAAGCGCACAGCCTCTTCTTACTTACCAGAAGAGGTTTTTGTTTCCTCTTCCGGGTAATGGGCGGAAATTACAAAAGGAGGCTTCCATGCCCAAGATAGATAATACCGATCGACAATTTGGCTTTACCACCCGGCAACTGCATGCGGGATACGTTCCGGAATCGACAACTGGTTCGCGGGCGGTGCCCATCTACCAGACCGCAGCCTATGACTTGCAGAGCACGGAGCGTGCCGCCCGTTTGTTTGCGCTCGAGGAAAAAGGCCATATCTACACCCGCATCAGCAACCCGACCAGCGCCGTGTTCGAGCAGCGCATGGCGGACTTGGAAGGGGGCGTGGGGGCGGTGGAAGTCAGTTCGGGGCATGCTGCGCAGGCGACGGCCATTTTTACGATTTGCGAGGCTGGCGATCACATCGTTTCGGCAGCCACCCTGTATGGCGGGACGGTCAGCCAGTTCAAATTCACGTTTCCGCGCCTGGGCATCGACGTGACCTTCGTAGACCCGACCGACCCGCAGAACTTCCGGCGCGCCATCCGGGAAAACACCAAGCTTATCTACGGCGAAACACTCGGTAACCCGCTGGTGAACGTCTTCCCCTTGGAAGCGGCGGCCAAAATCGCGCAGGAATATCACATCCCGCTGATGATCGATAACACCCTGGCGACGCCATATCTGTGCCGCCCGTTCGAGTGGGGCGCGAATATCGTCACACATTCGACTACCAAATACATTGGTGGGCACGGTACTACGATGGGCGGCGTGATCGTGGATGGCGGCAACTTCGACTGGTATCACGAGCGTTTCCCAAATTTCACGGTACCCGATCGGTCCTATCATGGTGTGATATTTGCAGACCTGGGTGAGTTGGCTTTCATCAGTAAGGCGCGTGCCGGGATCTTGCGTGACATTGGCGCCTGCCAGTCGCCGTTCAATTCGTGGCTGCTCATCCAGGGCTTGGAGACGCTCAGTTTGCGTATGGACCGGCATGTGTCCAACGCGCAGGCGGTGGCGGAATTCCTCGAAAATCATCCCAGGGTCAATTGGGTAAAATATCCGGGCTTGCAGAGCCATGCCGACCACAAGTTGGCGCAGAAGTACCTGCCCAAAGGTCCCGGCGCGATGGTGGGCTTTGGCGTCAAAGGCGGGCGCGAGGCAGGTGCGGCATTCATCGACAAGTTGAAACTCTTCAGCCACGTGGCCAACCTGGGCGACGCCAAGTCGCTGGCGATCCACCCGGCCAGCACCACGCACAGCCAGCTTTCGGCGGAAGAGCAAATGACGGCAGGCGTCAGCCCAGATTTCATCCGCTTGAGCATCGGCATCGAAGACATCGACGACCTCCTGTGGGACCTCGATCAGGCCCTCAACCAGAGATGAGAAAGGATGCATTTGGAAGATTCATCTTTTCGTCTTCATCCTTGATAAGCCATGCCCGTCAGAATTCCAACCACCTTACCTGCCCGAATCATCCTGGAACGCGAGAATATCTTCGTGATGGGACACGAGCGTGCCGAGCACCAGGATATCCGTCCACTGCGTGTGGCTATTCTTAACTTGATGCCCACCAAGATCGAAACCGAGACGCAGTTGTTGCGCCTGCTGGGCAACTCTGCGCTACAGGTGGAGGTCACTCTGCTCCAGACAGCCACGTACCAACCCAAAAACACTTCTGCAGACCACCTGGTCGCGTATTACAAGACCTGGGAGCAGGTATGCAAGGAAAAGTTCGACGGTCTGGTCATCACCGGCGCACCGGTGGAACAGATGCCCTTCGAAGAAGTCGAGTATTGGGATGAACTGTGCGCCATCCTGGATTGGGCCGAAACCAATGTCTTCTCGACCCTGTACATTTGTTGGGGAGCGCAGGCAGGACTGTATCACCACTATCGCATCCAGAAACATCCACTGCCTCGAAAGATGTTCGGGGTGTTCGAACATAAAGTATTGGTCAGCAACGAGAAGTTGTTGCGCGGCTTCGACGATACTTTTCTTGCACCACACTCGCGGCATACCGAAGTCCGCGTTGCAGATGTGGAGAAAATAGAGGATTTGAAGTTGCTGGCTGTTTCAGGAGATGCCGGCCTCTATCTGGCTGCCTCGCGTGATGGACGGCAGGTATTCCTTACCGGCCACCCCGAATATGATCCCCTCACGCTGCAAAGCGAATATGACCGGGATGTGAAGCAAGGACGCCCCATCCACATTCCCAGGAATTATTTCCCGGATGATGACCCGTCCCAACCGCCGCTGGTGCGCTGGCGCGGCCATGCCAATTTACTGTTTGCGAACTGGTTGAATTACTATGTTTATCAGGTGACGCCGTACAAACTCGAACATATCCCCCAACATGGAACCTATGCAGATTTTTAGGCTCTTTGGGAACTCCCGTGGTAGATACCCGGATTTCGGGGTGCGAACGTGCGTACGCACGCGCGCACCCCTAAATCCGGCCCCTTTCACGGTAAATCCTGAAGAGCCGGTTTTTAAGGGTTGGGACATTCAAGCATCATTGGTAATAGAAGGGCAGGGTCACCCCGCCCTAACTTACGCTAACTCCACTTCTTTCGTCGTAATGTCGAACACGGGCGGCTGCTCGAAATGCTTTTTTACCGCGCACAATTCTGCCGACCTGATCAGGGAAGAGCGGTATTTTTCGGGGAAAGTAGGCGGCACCTGGATTTCCAAGTCGACCTTGCCAACCATACCAGTAATGGGATTGCTGTGCATGCGTTGCACGATGCGGATGCCATCGGTGGGCAATCCACGCTGGCGGCAGAAGCCCAGGACATAGATCCCTGCGCAGGTGCCCATGGAGGCCAGGAACAGGGCAAACGGCGTGGGTGCGGAACCATCACCGCCGCCCGAAGGGGGCTGGTCGGTAGCAACCGTGTAGGGGCCGAAATGGGCGTCAACGCGCGCGCCGCCGGGGAAGTCAATGATCATTTCCATGGAAACAACTCCTGTACGTGTTATTTGTCTCTTCGAGAATTTCTGTGGTAGCTACCCGGATTTGGGGTAAGAGCGTGCGCACATTCTCACCCCAAATCCGGCTCTTTTCACGGCAAAGTCTGAAGAAGCATTATCAGTACTTCACGAAAGTTGATTTTCGGGCTTCGCCCAGCCATTTCGTGATTTACTGGTCATCCATCGTTAGATGAATTTCAACCCAAAAAGTTGCATGGGCGTGCTTTATAATGGGATTTACCTGATCCTTCGAAAGGAGTGTGGCATGGCAAACAAAAAACAAGGTGACATCGTGGTCTCTTCCGGTGGTGGCGTATTACGCGACCTGGTGCTGCGCTTGAAACTCATCGTCCGCTTGATGGGAGACCGGCGCGTCAACCCATTTCTCAAGTTGCTGCCGGTTGCCTCTCTGGCGTATCTTGTCTTCCCCTTCGACCTGATATCCGTTATTCCCGGCGTGAGCGCGCTGGATGATGTAGCTCTCGTTTCGTTGGGCGCATACCTCTTCATCGAGTTCTGCCCGCCCGACGTGGTGCAGGAACATATGCAACAACTGACCAGCAACATGGACGCAATCAGCAGCCACGATGAAGTGGTAGACGCCGAAACGATCGACCTGGATGACGAGGAAACATAAGGCCTGGATATGAAGCGCATTTTACTGGGTTTTGTGTTGTTGATTCTGACTGCCTGTCTGCCGACCACGACGCCCCCGCCTCCCACGCCCGTCCCTGCAAGCGTACCCCCGGATACGGTTGCCCCCCCAACTGTGGCGCCGCCTCCAACGGACTCTACTACGGCATTGCCTGCCACCGAAACTCCTATTCCGCCTCCTCCGCCGGATGCAACAGCCTTTCCCAACCCAGAGGCTTACCTCTGGCAAACGATCGTTTCCGGCCTGGAACGCCCCATCGACCTCCAGCATGCAGGCGACGGTTCCGGCAGGTCCTTCATCATCGAAAAAGTTGGGCGCATTCGTATCCTGCAGGCTGGAAACCTGGTTGATTTTCCTTTCCTGAACATCACAGAGCGGGTCGGCAGCCAAGGGAACGAACAGGGACTGCTGGGCCTGGCTTTCCACCCGCGTTATGCGGAGAATGGGCTTTTCTTCGTCAACTACACAGACCGCAACGGCGACACGGTCATCGCCCGCTATCGGGTCACGGCCGATCCTAATCTCGCCGATCCAAGCAGTGAATTGGTTCTACTGCGTGTGAGCCAGCCCTATGGCAACCATAACGGCGGCGTGCTGGCCTTTGGGCCGGATGGCTACCTGTATGCTGGTCTCGGGGATGGCGGTTCGGCGGGCGATCCCCGGGGCAATGCTCAAAAGCTGGATACGCTGCTGGGCAAGATCCTGCGCCTGGACGTAGATTCAGCCGAACCGTACGCCATCCCGGCTGATAACCCCTTCGGGAACGAAATCTGGGCGTACGGGTTGCGCAATCCGTGGCGCATGTCCTTCGACCGCGGCACCGGCGATCTGTATGTTGGCGATGTCGGCCAGGGGAACTGGGAGGAGATTAATTTCGTATCCGCAGGGATGCCCGGCGGGGTCAACTTTGGCTGGGACTATTTCGAAGGCACCCATCCCTACGAGGGAACGCCGCCGCAAGGGACACAGTTCGTCCCCCCTGTCGCGGAATATGACCATGGCCAGGGCTGCTCGGTGACGGGCGGATACGTCTATCGCGGGAGCATGCCCGCATGGAGCGGGATCTACCTGTACGGCGATTATTGCTCGGGAAACGTCTGGGGGCTGATCCGTTCGGATGGGGGCTGGCAGACCCGGGTCCTGTTCGAGGCGCTGGGGCGGATCACCTCGTTCGGGCAGGATGAATCCGGCGAAGTCTATCTCGTCACGGACAGCGGTCAAATCCTGGGTCTCATGCCTCGTTAAAGTGGATAAATATGGGGCAGGTCATCCAAATTAGGCGCTTTGTCATCCCGATTTGTGACGCCTGTCACTGGTTTGCGCTTCTCTAGTTGCATAAAATGTAAATGTAGTCAGGCTTTATCGTCTCGAAAAGAAGGAACAGTGGCACCCCACGCCCCGAATTAATGGTCAGGAGGCAGAAATGGCGAAGCGTAGCTGGCAGGTAAAAATGGTGAAATATTGCGAGCATGTCGGGCACGAGATCGCGCTGGAAAACGAAATTGTCTATCCGGCCGAGCATCTCCCGGACCAGCCGCCGCGTATTCTGGCCAGCCGTTGTTCCAATGCCGTGCAGTGCAATACCATGTTCGATAAGCCTGTTTGTGCCTGGTGTGGCACCAATCCTGAGTACGAACCCGAATAAACCCAAATGCGTACGCGAAAACGCGTTCAGTAACTTCTCTCCTCCTTCTGAGTTGGTTTTGGCAACCCCGCGAACGTTCGCGGGGTTTGCCTTTAAACAGCAATCTGGGAATTGCCGGATGTCTTGTGATTTAGAAATTCTGCCACTTCCTTGTCTGCCGGGGAAGCAAACAGGCTCTCTGGTTTCCCCACCTGGCGCAGGCGGTTCCCGATAATAACCGCCATCCGCTCCGCCATTTGCACCGCCTCAGGCAGGTCATGTGTGACAAAAACCGTTGTGGTGGTCGTTTCGGCCAGCAATTTTTTCAGGTCATCCAGCAGACGGCTACGCGTGGGTGGATCCAGTGCGGAGAACGGTTCGTCGAGCAGCAGCAACTGTGGTTCCACAACCAGTGCGCGCGCCAGGCTGACGCGCTGCGCTTCGCCACCAGACAGCTGGCTTGCCCGCCGTTTTGCAAGATGGGAGATGCCCAGGCGCTCCAGCCAGAGTGTTACGCGCCGATGGATTTTATCTTTTGCCACCCCCCGAAACCGCAAACCGGAAGCGACATTGTCGAACACGGATGTGTCGAACAGCAGCGGATCCTGCAATACCAGTGCGATCCTGCGCCGGTAAAGCGTATCGGACTCAGCCCGGGTTGGCTTGCCAGCGAACAAGATCTCGCCGCGTTCTGGGTGCAGCAAACGTGCTAATGCCAGCAGCAAAGTGCTTTTCCCGGCTCCGTTTGGACCGACAACGGCCAACACCTCATTTTCTTCGATCGTGAAATGATCCAGTTGTAAGGCTGGGTACTGCCCGCGTTTGACCAGCAGGTCACGGATCTCGATGAGCTGTTTCATCGGTGTGCGCCTCGCTGCTGGATCCAGGTCAGCGCCCAGTTGACCAGGAATGTGATGGTCAACAATAGCATGCCAAGTGCAATGGCAATGTCGAAGTTGCCTTTGCTGGTTTCGAGCACGATAGCGGTGGTCAGCACACGCGTCTGATACCGGATGTTGCCGCCCACCATCATGGACGCGCCCACCTCGGAAATAACCGAACCAAATCCAGCCATCAACGCGGCCAGCAGCGGCAACCGCGCTTCACGCCACAACGCCCAGATCATTTGCAAGCGAGAAGCACCAAGCCCATAGAGTTGCAGGCGCAAACGAGGGTCAAGCGCCTGCAACGCGGCAGCGGTTAATCCCGTAACAACTGGCGCCGCGATGACTGTCTGCGCGATGATGATGGCAGCAGGCGTATAGATAAGCTTCAAGTCACCAAACGGCCCAGACCGCCACAGCATCATT
Source organism: Anaerolineales bacterium (assembly GCA_034435215.1). Taxonomy (GTDB): domain Bacteria; phylum Chloroflexota; class Anaerolineae; order Anaerolineales; family Villigracilaceae; genus JAABUE01. Next base: position 722 of record DAOTXM010000195.1, on the reverse strand, counting down.
GCAACGAACAGACCGACAACGACGGGCGGTAATCCCATGCCAGTATTGACGATGCTGAGTAAAAAGGAACGTCCCGGAAATTTCCCCAACGCCAATAACGTGCCAAACGGCAAACCCAGCAAGAGGCTGATACAGGTTGCCAGCGCGGAGATTTGCAATGACAGAACGGTGATTCGGAAGACTTCTGCGTCGAAAATCATAATTTCAAGGGTAGGCACGCGGTGACCGCTTCCCTACGTTATTATCAAATTATTCTAATCCCAGATCAGCGTCGGTCTTATCTGCATCGGGGAAGAACAGCGGCTGGCCGAATTTATCCACGCCAAACTCGCCGATGACCTTCTGGGTTGCGGGGTTAGCCATAAATCTGGCGAAAGCCAGCGCGCCTTCATAATTGACCTTGGGCCATTTTTCGGGATTGACAGTGATGACATGATAAACATTGAGTAGAGATGGGTCGCCTTCCACCAAAATCTCGAGGTCGAGATTGGCCTTGGTTGCCAGGTAGGTGGCGCGGTCGGTGAAAATGTACGCGCCTTTCTCGGAAGCGATTGTCAGTGAAGTCCCCATGCTTTGGCCACTTGAGATATAGAAATCGGGGGAGAAAGTCGCCGGGTCGAGTCCGGCTTTTTTCCACAGCGCAAGTTCGGCTTTGTGCGTGCCAGAATCGTCACCACGAGTTACAAAAGCGGACTTTGTTTCGGCAATCGTTTTGTAAGCAT
>DAOTXM010000194.1:0-35725 GCA_034435215.1 Anaerolineales bacterium | reverse complement strand
CCATCGCGCAGGCCTTTTTCGATCTCACGGCGTTGGGAGGGGAGGTAGCCGGAGCGGTAGCCACGAATGCCCCCTCCCCGTCCCTCCCCCAAATTCGCAGAATTTGGGGGAGGGTGCAGGGTGGGGGTCTCATGCAGATATGTCAACATAATCTCCACACTCCGCCTCGACCTGGCAAACACCACGCTCTGCACGCCCATGGACAGGGCATCCTGCGCCAGGCGCACGCTTTCGAGCAGGGTGCTGGCGCGCAAGCCCAGGGATGCGTCCACGATGGGCGGATTGTAGAGGATGAAATGACGTTCGCCGCGCGAGGAGCCGTCCTGGTCGATCAGCGTGACAGGTGCCTCGACCAGTTTTTCTGCCAGCTCTTGCGGGTTACCGATGGTGGCGGAGGTGAGCATGAATTGCGGGTTGGCTCCATAAAAGGCCGCCACGCGCTTCAAGCGCCGGATCACGTTAGCAACATGGGAGCCGAAAACGCCGCGGTAGGTATGTAGTTCGTCGATCACCACGAATTTCAGGTTGCGGAAAAAGTCTGCCCAGTTGGTGTGGTGCGGCAGGATACCCGTGTGCAGCATATCGGGGTTGGTCAACAGGATGCGAGCATTCTGGCGGATTGCGGGGCGGTCGCGCTGGGGAGTGTCGCCATCGTAGATCGAAGGTGCGATGTGCGACGTGCCACGTGCCACGTTAGTAAGAAGCCCATTCAGGTTAGATACTTGATCTTGCGTGAGGGCTTTGGTAGGAAAAAGATACATTGCACGCCCATTCTCATCTTCCAGCAACGAAGCCAGCACCGGCAGGTTGTAGGCCAGGGTCTTGCCGGAAGCGGTACCGGTTGCCAGCACGATGTTTCTTCCGGCACGGGCGTTGGTCCAGGCTTCGAGCTGGTGGCTGTAGAGCGAGGGAATGCCGAGGGCAGTTAAAGCTTCTCGGAGCGGTGCAGGCAGATCGTCCGGGAACGGATGCGCTTGGGCCGGGCGCGGGGGCAGAGTCCGCCAGGTGACGATGTTATCCGCGGTCAGGGGGTCCCGTTTCCAGTAGTCTAACAATGCCTGAATCGACATGTTGGAATTATACCCATCAACTCCCTTGACAAAAAATATAAACTCGTATAATATTTAGCTCGATCTATAAATAATAACCTGTATACTATTTTATGTCTGTACGCAACGCTATTCTAGGTTTACTTGCCCAAAAGCCCCGCCACGGTTACGAATTGCGTGTGGCCTTTGAAGCTGTCGTTGGTGGTGACGCTAACTGGGATGTGAAACCGGCCCAGATCTACACCACCCTGGACCGCTTAGAAGAGGCCGGTCTGGTGGAACGATCGTCTGATCTGGGAGAGGGGGAAGAACCGTCCCGGCGTGTGTATGCACTCACGCCAAAAGGCGATCAGGTGCTGCGTGAGTGGTTCGTCAACGGCGTACCGACCGAGCACCAGCGGGATGAGTTCTTCGTCAAGTTGATGGTTGGGTTAGCCAGCAGGGAGGCGGACCCGGCGCGGTTGATCCAGACTCAGCGTACCCACTTGTACCAGGAACTGCACGATGCCACAGCACAGCGCGAAGAGTACGATCCGCAGACCGAACTGGCGCAGATCATGCTGATCGACAAGACCATCATGCACCTGGAAGCCGACCTGCGTTGGCTGGACATGGTCGAAGTACGCCTGGAAGCCATCAAAGGCCAACCTTTTCCCGAGCCGGAGATCCGCCGCCGGGGTCGGCCAAGGAAAGGCACGACGGGATCGGACTATCCCCCGCCAGGGGACCTTCCACCACCAGAGCAAGTGATCAGTGGACAGTAAACAGTTTTCAGTAGTTCGTTGGTCGAGTAGGCGGTATTCGCCCGCCATATCGCGACCAACAGGTATCTAGTAACCTTAATGCGTGGTCTCGATATGCCCTTCGACTTCGCTGCGCTCCGCTCAGGGCTACTCGACCACCAGAAAAAAATATGAGCAATATTATGTCCCTCGTACAAACCCAAAACCTGACCAAAATCTACGGTTCCGGCTCCACCGCCGTGACCGCGCTCGACCACGTCAATATCAAGATCAGCGACGGTGAATTCGTGGCCATCATGGGCCCCAGCGGCTGTGGTAAATCCACGCTGCTGCACCTGCTCGGCGGGCTGGACACACCCAGCGACGGGCAGGTCATCATCGACGGCACCTCCATCGCCGAAATGCCCGATGACCAGGTGACCGAACTGCGCCGCCGCAAGATCGGTTTCGTCTTCCAGTTCTACAACCTCATCCCGGTGTTGAGCGCCGCCGAGAACGCCGCGTTGCCGGTCACGCTGGACGGTGTCACGCCAACCGTTGCAAAGGAAAAAGCAAAACAATGGCTGGAGCGTTTTGGCCTGGGGGAACGCCTGTCCAGCCGCCCCGACCAGCTCTCCGGTGGGCAGCAGCAACGCGTGGCGATTGCGCGCGCGCTGGTCGCCGAGCCTTCGCTCGTCCTGGCAGATGAGCCGACCGGCAACCTCGATACCCGCGCCGGCGACGAGATCGCCAGCCTGTTGCGCGACGTGTCCAAGCAGTACAACCGCACCATCGTCATGGTCACGCACGACCCGCGCATCGCCGCCTACGCCGACCGCATCATCTTCCTGAAGGACGGAGTGGTGGTGGATGAGACGCTGCTGGAGAAGAAGAACGGTAGGGGGGCGGCGGCTGTCGAAAAGAAGATTCAGGAGATTGGGGATTAAACCCCAGCCCCTCCCTGCACCCTCCCCCATTTTCGCGAAGTTCAGCGAAAATGGGGGAGGGAGGATAGAATAATATGAACTTACAGTTAACTCTTGCTGCCCGCTATCTTGCCGGGCGAAAACTGCGCACCGCGCTCACCACGCTGGCTATCATCTTCGGCGTGCTGCTCATCTTTGGCATGAACACCGTGCTGCCCACCATGATCGCCGCCTTGCAGGCTAACGTGCAGGGCGCAGAAGGAACGGTCGATTTCAGCATCACCAGCGTCTCCGGTGGGACTTTTCCCGCAGACATGGTCGACCGCTTGCGCGGCATCGATGGGGTGCGCGCATCCGCCGCCTCGCTCAACCGCACCATCAACCTGCCGCCTGATTTTGTGGACCAGGACCCGTCCCACCCCGACACCGTGATCGCAATCAATCTGGTGGGTGTCACCCCGGAAGATGCCCGTTCGCTGCGTTCCTACCCCGTGCTTGCCGGCCGTTACCTGGAGGACTCGGATGCTGCCTCGGCCGTCATCTCGCAAACCCTGGCGGACGCGTTCTCCGTTACAGTGGGCGAGACCTTTCGCCTGCCCGCCGCTTCCGGCCTGACCGAGCTGACCGTGGTCGGCATCCTGCCCGGTAATCTCACGCCCAACAACGAGGAAGTGCTGGTCAACCTGCCGCAGGCGCAGGTCATGACCGGGGAACCCGGGCGGGTCAACCTGATCGAGCTGAACGTGGAAGCCTTCGCCGACCAGGCCCGCCGTGCCGAGATCCAGGGTAAGGTCGAGGCCGCGCTGGGTGAGAACTACCGGGTGGGGACGTTGATGGCGGGCGATGAAATGTTCGCCGCCATGGAACTGGGCCAGATCGCGCTCAGCCTGTTCGGCACGCTGGCGCTCTTCATGGGCGGCTTCATCATCTTCAACACTTTCCGCACCATCGTGACCGAGCGCCGTCGTGACATCGGCATGCTGCGCGCCCTGGGTGCCACGCGCCGCACGGTGGTTGGCATCATCCTGGCAGAGGGCTTGCTGCAGGGCCTGCTCGGTTCGGCCGCTGGGATATTGCTTGGTTACCTGCTGGCGTTCGCCGTGCTCAAGGTTGCGCAGGGACCGATGAGCCAGTTCATCAACCTGAAACTGGGCAATCCGGTCATCTCGCCCGCGCTGGTGGGCGTCTCGATACTCTTGGGTGTGGGCGTGACCGTGCTGGCCGGACTGATCCCGGCCTGGCGCGCCAGCCGCATCACGCCACTGGAGGCCTTGCGCCCATCGCTGGCGGAAGGTGAGTTCAAACGCGGGACTGGAAAGGGATTCATCGTTGGCGTGGTGCTGATTGTTATCACGGTAGCAGCCATCTTGTCCGGGCAGGCTGCGCTGATCGTCCCGGGCGGGATCCTGTTCCTGGTTGGGTTGGTGCTCGTTGCGCCCGCGGCGGTGCGTCCGTTTGCGGACCTGTTCGGGAAAGCCACCGCCTGGGCCACCCTCCGCCAGGGCATCGGCGGCCTGGCGCAGAGCAACCTGACCCGCCAGCCGGCGCGCGTGGCGGTGACAGCTTCGGCCAGCATGCTGGCCCTGGCGGTCATCGTGGCGGCGGGCGGATTGGTCTCCAGCCTAGGCGGCACGCTGTTCGATATGCTGCGTTACAACCTGGGCAGCGACTATCTCTTCATCCCGCCTTCGATTGGGCTGTGGGGCAGCAACCTGGGCGCTGCTCCCGCCTTTGCCGAGAGCCTGCGCCAGGTGCAGGGCGTAGAGGCGGTCAGTACGTTCCGTTTCGCGGCCACGAATACGGACGGCGTGGCGGTCTCGCTGCTGGGCATCGAGCCGGTCGCTTTCCAGAAAGTGAGCGGGCTGGATTTCAAGGAAGGGAATGCATCCGCCTACGATAAGATTGCTTCCGGGCGCGCCATGATCGTCAACGGCGCTTTCCTGCTGGCGACCGGCACGCAAGTGGGCGACACGCTCGAGCTGCTGACCACGGACGGGCGCGTCCCGTACCGCATCGTGGCCGTGGGCAACGACCTGCTGAACGCCAAGGTCACGACCGCTTATATCTCGCAGACCAACCTGCAGGCGGACTTCGGCAGCACCGAGGACGTGTTCCTGCAACTGGACCTGTTACCGGGCGCGGACCGCGCCGCCACAGACGCGCAGATCAAGGCACTGGCTTACAACTACCCCCAGTTCAAACTGGTTTCGGGCGCAGATTATTACGCTTCGATGGAAGCCCAGGCGGGCGCTGCCTTCAGCGCCATCTACATCGTGTTCCTGGTGCTGGCCTTTCCCTCGCTGATCGCCATGCTCAACACGCTAACCATCGGCGTGCTGGAACGCACGCGTGAGATTGGCATGATCCGCGCCGTGGGCGGGACGCGCCGGCAGGTGCGCACCATGATCGTGGTCGAGGCGCTGCTGCTGGCCGCCATTGGGACAGCCTTCGGTATCCTGGGCGGGCTGTATTTGGGCTACGTCTTCGTGACCGGCATCAAGGTCATCTTCCCGATGGGCTATTTCTTCCCCTATGCAGGCATCCTGGCGGCAATTGCCATCGGCCTGTTCTTCGGCGCACTGGCGGCGGTCATCCCGGCCAGGCAGGCGGCGCAGATGGATGTGGTTGCAGCGTTGAGGTATGAGTAGCCAGTAAAACGTACTCAGTAAATCGGTAAACAGTTGGACCCTAAAGGGTTACCAAACCTTTAGGGTCCGTTTTTTAGTTTGGAAATGTACTTGCGATATGGGCATTGCGGACCTGTCCAATGCTCCCGGTCACAAATTGCGCCTCCAGCCTTTGGAAAAGCGTAATTTGTGACCGCCCTGGGTATAATAACCAAACTATGCAACCCATCACCCCCCGTCCCTATCATGGGCTAGACGACCTGGATGCCATTCTTACCTTTGTAAGGGCGGTCCGCCGGCCCGAGCGCCTGTTCGCGTTCCCCGGCCCGGCTGAATTGCAGGAAGCTCTAGCGCAGGCCGAAGTCCAGCAAACGACCCGGCTCTGGTTCATGGGCGAGCGCATGTTGGCCTACGCCTATGTCGATCCCTTTCACAACTTGCGCTTCGATCTCCACCCGGACTTCGAAGACCAGCTTGGTTCGCAAATCGTCACCTGGGGTGTGGAGTGTCTGCGCGCAGAGCGCATGGAGGACGACTCCATTACATTGGATTCCTCCTGCTCTGTAGACGAGAGCGAGCGGATTGCCTTCCTGAAGCGTTATGGCTTCGATGAATTGCCGGAGCGCACGTTGGTGATGTCCCGTTCCTTGTTGGACCCGATCCCTGCCCCCGTCTTACCAGCCGGTTTCAGCATCCGTGCCGCTGCCGGGACGGAGGAAGCCGCGTCTCTGGCTGCCCTACACCGCGCTGCTCACGACAGCGACTACCTGACGATCGAGCGGCGACTGGCCTGGATGACCGCGCCCGGCTACCTGCCTGATCTCGACCTGGTGGCTGTCGCGCCTGATGGGACACCTGCCGCCTACTGTCTCTGCCAAATCGACGCTGAAGAGAACGCCCTCACCGGTCGCAAGGCTGGTTACACCGATCCGCTGGCTACGCATCCGCGCTATCAAGGGGTGGGCCTGGCGACCGCGCTTTTGCTGCACGGTATGTCCCTGCTCAAAGCGCGCGGCCTGCAGGTTGCACGTCTCGGCACCAGCAGCCAGAACCTCGCCATGCAGCGAGCGGCTCAAAAAGCGGGTTTTGTGCTCGAATCGGAAAACGTCTGGTTCCAAAAAACGCTTGAGTGACAAAACCACCTTATTGCTCCCGGCGGTGGGGAAAATATGATACAATCCAGAAAGTATGACTTTCCGTAAAGTATGACTTTCTGGAGGTAGCAATGGCTGAATATGTACGAGTACAGGCAAAAGGCCAGGTCACCATCCCAACAAAAATCCGCAGGAAACTAAACCTGCAACAAGGGGATTTGGTCTCCTTTGTAGAGACAGAAAATGGTGTGTTGATGAAACCTGCTGAGATTGTTTTCACAGAGGCTCTTGAAGAATTAAGTGAGGCGCTTCAGACATCTGGTATTTCGCTTGATGAATTAATTGAACGTGGGCGTGCGATCCGCGAGAAAATTGCCGAAGAAAAATATGGCTTAAAGAAATGAGTGTGACTAAAACTGGTTGGTTTTAGCCTTCACCAGGCTTAGCACACCGCATAGATCAACTGATTTTAGTCACACTCTAAAGAAATCATGAAATTGCGGGTTTTCGTTGATTCCAGTATTTTTATAACAGCGATCTACTCAGCCAAAGGACATTCCTTCGACTTGCTTTTGTTGGGTGTTAAAGGAGAGATAACCATCATCGTAAGTGATGATGTGATTGATGAAACATTGAGGAATATCGCCAAGGATAAACCGGAGAAATTACCAGTTCTTCGACGTGCCTTACAGGCGTCAAACTTTGAGGTCGTCACAGTAACGAGGGAGGATGTTTTTGATGCCGTAGAGCATATTATGGATAAAGACGCTCCCATCCTTGCTGCTGCAAAGATTTCAAAAGCAGATATGTTGGTTTCATTGGACAAGAAACATTTTCTTGGTAAACCTGAATTGTCAGAATATATTAACGCTCCCATTTTGACGCCTGCAGAAGCGTTTCAGAAAATCAAGGCATCCCGGTAACATTCGACAAAATCTTTTTCGTCCATGTTCATCCCCGGTGAAAACTAATGAATTTCGATGATTACCAAACCAAATCCCGCAAGACCGCCAAATATCCCGCAATTGGTCACCCGGTCATCTACCCGGCGCTCGGACTGGTCAACGAGGCCGGAGAGGTGGCCGGTAAGATCAAGAAAATCTTCCGCGATAAAGGGGGCGAGATCAGCGAAGAGACCCGCTCGGCGCTCAAGGCAGAACTTGGCGACGTACTATGGTATGTGGCGCAACTCTGCACAGAATTGGGCCTGTCCCTGGATGAGGTGGCGGCGTACAATCTCGAAAAGCTCTACGACCGGCTCGAGCGGGGTAAGATTCGGGGCGAAGGGGATAACAGATAAACGGATAGTTATCTGTTTCGTAAGAAAACTCTAACCTTTTTCCTACGTTGACTTTCATTGCTTTTTGGTAAAATCATTCCTGACAGTTCCTGTCGGATTGATTAGGAGTATATACAATATGGCTGGTATGGAACGCTTTACACAGCGTGCACGGCGGGTGCTCAGTTTGGCTCATCAAGAGGCTGAACGTGCCCGCAAGAATAGAATAGGAACCGAACACCTGTTGATTGGTTTGATGGAAGAAGAAGGCGGGGTTGCCGGGCGCGTCCTGCGCGAACTGGGCATGGATCCAGATCGTATGCGCGAGATGGTCGAGCGGGTGGCAGGTTCGGGCGGTTATATCGGTGGCAAGATCGAGCTTGCGTCTGAAACACAGCTGGTGCTCGAGCAAGCTGTCGAGGAGGCTCGTCGTCTTGGTCATCACTATATTGGCACTGAACATATCCTGCTTGGACTGGTGAGCAGCGAAGGCGTCGCCATGGACGTATTGCGCAAGCTGGGCGTTACCCCCGACCAGATTCGCCGCCAGACCCGTCGCGTGCTCAACGAAACGACCTCCTCTCCCACCCCCTCCGTGACTGGCAGACGCGAAGCCACCAAACCGCAGCAGTCCGGGCAGAAATCCCCACTGGTGGACCAACTTGCGACCGACCTGACCGCCCTGGCGGAAGAAAAGAAACTAGACCCTGTCATCGGCCGGCAAACCGAGATCGAACGCGTCATCCAGATCCTGGCGCGCCGGACGAAGAACAACCCCGCATTGATTGGCGAACCCGGCGTCGGCAAGACCGCCATCGTCGAGGGACTGGCCCAACGCATCATCGAGGGCGATGTGCCTGCTCCCCTTATGAATAAACGCGTCCTGCAACTGGACGTCGGCTCGCTCGTGGCCGGCACCATGTACCGCGGCCAGTTCGAAGAGCGCCTCAAACGCGTCATCGATGAGCTCAAACAGTCCGGCGCGATCCTCTTTATCGATGAAGTCCACATGCTGGTGGGCGCTGGTGCGGCGGGCTCCTCGGTGGACGCAGCCAACATCCTCAAGCCGGCGCTCTCGCGCGGCGAATTGCAGGTCATTGGCGCTACCACGCTGGACGAATACCGTAAGCATATCGAATCTGACGCAGCCCTGGAACGCCGTTTCCAATCCGTACTGGTGGAAGAGCCCTCTGAAGATGAAACCATCGAGATCCTCAAAGGCATCCGCAGCGCGTATGAGGAACACCATCACCTGGTGATTTCCGATGAAGCCCTCGAAGCGGCTACTCACCTGTCGTCCCGTTATGTGACCGAGCGCTTCCTGCCCGATAAAGCCATCGACCTGATCGACGAGTCTTCCTCGCGTGTGCGTATGTACAAAAGTCCCGCCGCCAAACAGGCCAAGGACCTCTTCAGCCAACTGCGTGAAGTGCGCCAGAACCGCACCCTGGCGCTGGAAGATGGCAGCATGGAAGATGTCAAAGAGTGGGAAGAGAAGGAACTCGAGTTGCAGGAGAATCTCGAGCGTCTGCGCACCGGCTGGGACCGGGCCAATAGTCCCGTTGTTTCGGCGGAGGATATTGCCGAAGTGGTCTCCATGTGGACCGGCGTCCCGTTGATGCAACTGGCTGAAGAGGAAAGCGAGCGCCTGCTGAAGATGGAGGCCGAGCTGGAACAGTCCATCGTCGGCCAGAAGGACGCCATCGACGCCATATCCCGCGCCGTGCGCCGCGCGCGCGCCGGGCTCAAAGACCCGCGCCGCCCGATCGGTTCCTTCATTTTCCTTGGCCCGACCGGTGTCGGCAAGACCGAGCTGACCAAGGCCCTGGCCAAGTTCATGTTTGGCAGCGAGGATGCGGCGGTCCAGCTCGACATGTCTGAGTTCATGGAGCGGCACACAGCCTCACGCCTGGTCGGAGCGCCTCCCGGATACGTCGGTTACGAGGATGCCGGTCAGTTGACCGAAGCCCTGCGCCGCCGCCCGTACTCCATCGTCGTCTTCGACGAAGTGGAGAAGGCCCATCCTGAAGTGCACAACATGCTGTTGCAAATCATGGAAGAAGGCCATCTCTCGGATGCCCGCGGCCGCAAAGTGGACTTCCGCAACGCCATCATCGTCATGACCTCCAACATCGGCGCAGACGTGATCAAGAAACAGGGTTCGCTCGGCTTCCAGTTGAAACGCGACGAGCAGACCGAGGAGCGCCTGTCTTACGAAGAGATGCGCAAAAAATTGACCGAGTCGCTCAAGAAAGTCTTCCGGCCTGAATTCATCAACCGTGTAGATAGCGTGGTGGTCTTCCGCGCCCTGAATAAGGAAGATATCCAGAACATCGTCAAGATCGAGCTGAACAAGGTCTCTGAACGCTTGCAGGAGCACAACCTGACCCTGACGGCCACGCCGGAAGCGCTTGCGTTGCTGGCTGACCAGGGTTTCGACCCCGAGTTCGGCGCCCGCCCGCTGCGCCGTGTCATCCAGCACAAAGTGGAGGATCCGCTTTCCGACCTTTTGCTGGCAGGCGAGTTTGGCGATGGAGCTTCCGTTCTGGTAGATGTGAACGCTGAAGGCGAGATTATCCTGACACACTCGGAAGAGAAAAATAAAGAGAGAGCGGCCGCGCCTGCGGCATGAGAAGTGACTGAACCTGACAGGTTTACGAAGATGCTCCGTGATGGATGAATCGAGTGGAACCTGTCAGGTTTTTTATTTAAACCGCATCCGGCAACTCTTCTTCCATATTTCGCACGCGGGGATTCATGGCGGTCGCCGCTGTCAAAACGACGATGAACAGGCCCATCAGGAAGATCAACAGCCCCATCCCCCGGCTCGGTCCAACCCCGAAAAATTGACCCAAAGAAGCTGCCAGCCAACCGTTCTCGCTCAATAGCGGCTTGAAGACCTGATCCGAAAGTGGACCGGCGGTCAGGTAGGCCAGCGGGATCATAGAGCGCGCCAGCATGCGGCGGATGGAGAACACGCGTCCCTGGATTTCAGGTGGCACCTTGCGCTGCCAAATGGCCTGGTCTGAGCCGTTGACGAGCGGGAAGGGCAGATAATAGAAAAAGGTCGCCAGCGCAATCAGCGGGATGCTCTGGAACAGGCCGATTGCCATGATCGCCAGGCCCGCCAGCGTTTTGAAGACCAGGACGCCGTAGATCCTTTTCTTTGGACCGCCCCAGACCGACATCAACAACGTGCCAACCAGCATGCCCAACCCGCCGGTCGAGAGCACGCTCCCCAGGATGGTCGGGGAACTGAGCTCGAGCAGCATGGGCGGCATGAGCGTATCGGTCATCAGGTTGGCATAATTGCCCAACCCGAACAGGATCATCAGACTCAGAAAACCCGTGCGCGCGGAAATGAACTGCCAGCCGATCGCCATGTCGTTCCACAGAGAGTTCTGTGTAGTTGCCTCCTTTTTTCTTGCAACAGGACTGGGAATCTGCACGGCCAGCACGATGGCAACCGCGAAAATAAACGTCGCGAGGTCGATCAGCATCACGTTCACGATGCCAATCTGTTCGAGCAGCCAGCCCGCCAGGATAGGCGAGAGCAGATAGCTGGAAGTGGTTTCCAGTTGCATGATGCCATTGGCGCGCCCAAGCTGTTCCTTGGGCACCAGCAGGCTGACCGATGCCGTATAGGCTGGTACTTGCAGGGCGCGGAAGAGTGAGTTGAACCCCATGATCACATAAATATGCCAGATTTCCAGCCGCCCGGTATGGATCAACAGCATCAGCAAACCAGTGCATACTGCCGCGCCGCTATCGGCGGCGATCATGACTCGTTTGCGATCCCAGCGATCGACCAGCGCGCCTGCCAGCGGTGCAAACAACAGCGAGGGCAGCACGGTGAACAACAGAATCAGCGAAAACAGCGTGGTCGAACGGGTTTCCTGGTATACCCAGGCGCCGAGCGCGAATCCGGTCAGAGCAGATCCGGTCACGGATACGATCTGTCCAACTGCTACCAGAATAAAGGTGGTCATGCCACGCGAAGGAGGATGGTTTTCCATGCGAATTTCCATGATGAAACGGTAAAGTACTGGTATTGCCCGCTTTCAAGAATAATTATACAACGCGGTCAGGGCAAAGCACTTAATACTTTTGTAATCCATTCCTGGTAATAAGGTATGGTACCGAAAATGAAGTGTGGAATACCATCCACGATACCCGTTGTTTTTGAAATGATACGTAATATTTGCAGAATCGATGCGTCAAAGTAGGTAAAAAGGAGCGTTCTTATGGGTACACGAGTTGCAACATTGGCTGGCGGTTGTTTTTGGTGTTTGGAAGCGGTCTTCGATGAAGTCAAAGGCGTGCAGTCGGTGGAATCGGGCTACGCTGGCGGGCATGTGGAAAATCCGAGTTACAAAGCCGTCTGTACCGGCATGACCGGTCATGCAGAGGTGGTGCGCATTACGTTCGATCCCGATATCGTCTCTTACCGGGACCTGTTGCATGTTTTCTTCGGAATCCACGATCCCACTACCCTCAATCGCCAGGGGGCGGACGTGGGCACGCAGTACCGTTCTGCCATTTTCTATCACGACGAGGAACAGAAGAAAATTGCCGAAGAAGTGATCAAGGAGTTGGAAGCGCAGAAAATCTTCGACCGGCCCATCGTCACCACGCTCGAGAAACTGGATAAATTCTATATGGCCGAAGATTATCACCAGGAATACTTCGCCAACAATCCCTACCAGCCGTATTGTATGGCCGTGGTTGCACCCAAGGTGTCCAAGTTCCGCAAGCATTACATGGATATGTTGAAGAAGGAACAGCCGGCGTAATTTCGAATGAATCGTAGTAACGGTTTCAGCCGTTGGTAAGTGAAAAAACAACTGAAGTCGTTACTACATAATTTCCTAACTTTGTTATACTCTGGAGACGATTCAACCCGGATCGTCTTCATTGTTTTAAATGTTATGACAACCAACCCACTGGATCCATCCGCCGACACCTTAGCAACCCCCACCTTCTGGGTGCGGGACATACCTGTTTACGGCGATACCATCCTCGCGCCCATGGATGGAGTCTCGGATTGGCCCTTCCGCTCGCTGTGCCGCCGATTGGGATCTGCCATGTCGTATACTGAGTTCGTCCGCGCGGAAGATGTGCTGCAGGGTAAAAAATCGGTGGACAAGCGGTTGATGTACGAAGAATCTGAGCGCCCGGTTGTGTTCCAGGTCTACGGTGATGACCCGGACCAGATCGTGGAGGCCGCGCTTCGCATCCGGGACCTGGAGCCTGACGCCATCGACCTGAACATGGGCTGCCCCGCGAAGACCGTCGCCAACCGCGGCGCGGGCGTGGGGATGATGCGTACGCCGCTCAAGATCGCGCGGACTTTCCGCAAGTTGACCACTGTCCTCGATATCCCAGTCACTGGCAAGATGCGCCTGGGCTGGGACGATTGCCAGACCTACAAACTGGTGGCACGCATCGTGGAGGAGAACGGCGGCGCGCTGATCGCCGTTCACGGGCGGACGAAAGAACAGGGTTACGGCGGGGTCGCGGACTGGGACGCGATTGCCGAGGTCAAAGCGGCGGTCAAGATTCCGGTCATCGGGAATGGGGACGTCAGAATGGTAGCAGATATTAAACGGATGCAGGCCCATACCGGCTGCGAAGCGGTCATGATCGGGCGCGGAGCATTGGCCAACCCGTGGATCTTCCCCGGTCGTGACCGGGAACAGGTTCCGTCGGAGGAAGTCCGTACCTTCATGCGCGAGCATTTGAAACGCAATATCACATTCTATGGGGAAGATGATGGACAGCGGTTGTTCCGTAAGTACGTGGCGCAATACTTGCTGATGAAGACCCTGAGCCGCGAAGAGCGGCGAAATATCCTCAGCCAAAAGCCGCCCGAAGAGTTCCTGGCGGTGCTGGATGAAATTGCCCTGACGGTGGCAGAAATTAGAACATAAATTCTGTTATACTTTGAAAACCCTCATCCCCTGCCGGGAGTATTTGAAATGGCCAAAACCCACACCCGTTATGTCTGCCAGCAATGTGGACGCGTCTCCGCCAGTTATATGGGCAAGTGCCCGCAGTGCGGCGAATTCAACAGCATGGTGGAAGAAGTCGTTCACGAAGAGAAGGTTTCCACCCAGAAAGCCGCCGTGCGCGGCCTGAGCGGTCGTTCCGAACCGCGACCGATCGGTCAGGTCAGCGGGGAGGCGGAGGACAGGATTCCACTGCCGATCGGCGAATTCGCGCGCGTGCTGGGCGGCGGGATCGTGCCCGGCTCGATCGTGCTGGTGGGCGGAGATCCCGGCATTGGCAAATCCACGCTGTTGTTACAGATGGCGATGGAAATGGCGGAGAAACAACGCATCCTGTACGTTTCCGGCGAAGAATCCGAGCGGCAGATCAAAATGCGCGCCATGCGTTTGCTGGGGGAGGGCAAAGGTTCCTTGCCGGAGCCGCTCTTCCTTGTCACCGAGACCAACCTGGAAGTCATCCTGAACCACATCCGCGAGGTGCAGCCAAGCCTGTTGGTGGTGGACTCCATTCAGACGGTCTATCTCTCCGACCTGGATTCTTCGGCGGGTTCGGTCTCGCAGGTGCGGGAATGCGCTTCGCAGTTGCGTGAATTGGCCAAGACCACCGGCATCTCGGTTTTCATCATCGGGCACGTCACCAAGGAAGGCGCGATTGCCGGTCCGCGCGTGTTGGAGCACATTGTCGATACCGTGCTCTACCTGGAGGGCGACCGGTTCCAGGCCTACCGCCTGTTGCGTTCGGTCAAGAACCGCTTCGGCGCGACCGCCGAGGTGGGCGTCTTCGAGATGCGTGGGAACGGCTTGAGCGAAGTGCTCAACCCGTCCGAGGCCTTTCTGGCGGAACGCATGGTCAATGCGCCGGGTTCGGCCATCGCCGTGACGATGGAAGGCACACGGCCCATCCTGGTCGAAATCCAGGGGCTGACCTCGCCCACCCAGTTTGGGAACGCGCGCCGCACGCCCAACGGTGTGGACTTCAACCGTCTGTTGTTGATCGCAGCCGTGCTGACCCGTCGCGTGGGACTGAAGCTCTCCGAGCAGGATGTATTCGTCAACGTGGTGGGCGGCATCCAGATCGACGAACCCGCCGCCGACCTGGCGGTTGCAGCCGCGATTACCTCCTCGTGGCGCGATCTGCCCGTCCGCGCCGAGGCAGTGTTGATCGGGGAAGTGGGTCTGGCGGGTGAGCTGCGCATGCCCGGACAGATGCCGATCCGCTTGCGCGAGGCCACCAAGCTGGGGTTCAAAACCGCAATCGTGCCCCGGGCCGTCCGCAAGGGGGATGATTGGCCGAAGAATATCGAAATCATCGAAGCGCGCTCGCTCCAGCAGGCGCTGGATGCAGCTTTGATGGGAGGAACGAGACCCAAGGAGCGGAAAGTGGCGTAGCCATCAACCTCCCTCACCCCTGACCCCTCTCCCTGACAGAGAGGGGAATCTCTGTTGCAACCCATGCTCTCCTCTCCCGTATATCTTCCCAGAAGGAGAGTTTCCCATGAAATATCTATTTTTATTTTTTGCAGTCCTGAGCCTGGCCACGCTGGCGTGCGGGTTTAGCTTCAACATCCCGTCTGCGCCGACGCCCGGACCGGAAGTCACCGATGAGATAACGGTAGCAGTTCCAAAGTCGGGCGAGACGCGATTGAAGATTTCTTTCGGGGCCGGGGAGTTGAACCTGTCACCCGGTGCGGACGACATGCTGGTCGAAGGTACAGCCACGTATAACATCCCGAATTTCAAGCCAGAGGTCGTCGAAAATGACGGCGACATCGAAATCAAGCAGGGTGAATTCAAGTCACTGAATGTGAGTGATTTCAAGAACAGGTGGGATTTGCAGCTCGGTGAAACGCCGATGGACCTGGAAATCAACGCCGGGGCGTATCACGGGAGATTCGAATTTGGCGGGCTGGCGTTGGCAGGCCTGACCATCAAAGATGGCGCCTCCGATGTGGATGTTTCCTTCTCCGCACCCAATCGGACCGAGATGTCTGTCTTCCGCTATGAGACGGGCGCTTCGAATGTCGAACTGACCGGCTTAGCGAACGCCAATTTCTCGACCTTGATCTTCAACGGGGGTGCTGGCGACTATATCCTGGACTTCAGCGGTGAATTGAAGCAACCTGCCACCGCGCGGATCGAGACCGGTTTCTGTGACCTGAAGCTGGTCATCCCGAAGGGTCTAGATGCACGCGTGACTGTGGAAGGCGCTGCAATCAATGTCAATCACAGCTCGGGCTGGGGGCAGAACAACCAAACCTATACGCAGGATGGTTCCGGCCCAACCCTGACGCTCATCGTCAAAATGGGCGCAGGGAATTTGACGATCACCGATTGAACGGTCCCGGTTGAAATGACCTGAAAGCAGGTTTTCGGGTCATTTTTGTACTAATAAAATCGGAGTAAATAGTCATATTTCATCCGTGACCTCCATCACTTGCTTTGCACAACGATGCACACTAAAATCTCTATAACGGATAAGAATTACCTAGATTGCGAGTGAGGAACCTATGCAAATTACACGCCAAGCCGACTATGCCGTACGAGCTGTGCTATATCTTGCCCGTATGGAACCCAACCAGCGTGCTGCCACGAGCCAGGTGGCGCAAGAACAACGTATCCCACCCTCCTTCCTGGCAAAGATCATTTCACAGCTTTCCATTGCCGGATTGTTGCATACCTCGCGCGGCGCGCGCGGCGGTGTGACACTGGCCCGCGAACCGAAAGAGATCACCTTGCTGGAAGTCATCGAAGCTATCGACGGGCCAATCATGCTCAACGAGTGCGTGGGCGACAGCAGCACCTGCACCTTTGACGAGGATTGCCCGCTGCGTCCCGTTTGGTGTGAGGCGCAAAATGAGCTCATCGCTCGCCTGAAGGGTACCAATTTTCAACAGATACTGGAACAAAGCGCAGTCGCTGCCTGATTAAAGTAGATTTCCATCCATTTTCCTCCCAGTTGTGTCCCGCTGGGAGGAATTTATTCCAGGTCATCACGGCCATTGTCAAGTGTGCATTCCCAGCCTCCCGGCGTATAATAACCGGGAGACTTTCGTTTTATGAAGGAATTTCTGCTCGAAGGACTCTTGAACAAGGAGAAAAAATGTCTGGTCCACGCGAAGTCCGCGCACCACGCGGCACACAATTGACCTGTAAAAACTGGCTGATCGAAGCCCCGTATCGCATGATCCAGAACAACCTCGACCCGGAGGTGGCCGAGATCCCTGAAAAACTGGTCGTCTATGGCGGACGAGGGCAGGCTGCCCGTTCATGGGAGGCGTTCGACGCGATCTTGGAAAGCCTGAGAAATCTGGAGGAAGACGAAACCCTGCTCGTTCAGTCCGGCAAACCGGTCGCGGTCTTCAAATCCCACCGGGACGCGCCCAGGGTTCTGATCGCCAATTCCAACCTGGTGCCGGCCTGGGCGACCTGGGAGCATTTCGACGAACTGGCAGCCAGAGGCCTGATCATGTACGGGCAGATGACGGCCGGTTCGTGGATTTACATCGGCACGCAGGGCATTTTACAGGGCACCTACGAGACCTTCGGCGCGCTGGCCAAACTCAAAGGCTGGGGTTCGCTCAAGGGCAAGTTCTGTCTGACGGCCGGTTTGGGCGGCATGGGCGGCGCGCAGCCGCTGGCCATCACCATGAATGAGGGCGTCGGCCTGATCGTGGAGGTCGATCCCGAACGCGCCCGGCGCCGCCTGGAAATTGGCTATGTGGACATGGTGGTGGACACCCTCGAAGAAGCCATGACACTGGTCGAGGAAGCGGTGGAGCAGCAAATCCCCAAATCGGTTGGGCTGATCGGCAATGCGGCGGATATCTACGCGGAACTGGTGACCCGTGGCGTCATCCCGGATGTGGTCACCGACCAGACCTCGGCGCACGAGGCCCTGATGTACGTTCCTTCCGGACTTTCGATTGCCGCCGCAGACGAATTGCGCCTTTCTGATCCCAAACGGTACAAAGAAATGGCCATGGCCAGTATGGCGAAACATGTACGGGCCATGCTGGATTTCCAGGGCGCAGGCGCGGAAGTGTTCGATTACGGCAACAACATCCGCCAACAGGCCTACAATTATGGCGTGACGGATGCCTTCGAATTCCCCGGCTTCGTCCCCGCCTATATCCGCCCGCTGTTCTGCGAGGGCAAGGGTCCCTTCCGCTGGGTGGCGCTTTCGGGGGAGAAGGAAGACATCTACCGCACCGACGAAGCTATCATGGAACTTTTCCCCGAAAACGACCACCTGCGTCGCTGGCTTAAGATGGCAAAAGAAAAAGTCCCCTTCCAAGGGCTGCCCGCCCGCATTTGCTGGCTGGGATATGGCGAGCGCGTGAAGGCTGGTTTGAAGTTCAATGAAATGGTGGCGAAGGGAATTCTAAAGGCGCCGATAGTGATTGGCCGCGACCATCTAGACTCAGGCTCGGTCGCCAGTCCCAACCGTGAGACCGAGGGCATGAAGGATGGCACCGACGCGGTTTCCGACTGGGCGATCCTAAACGCGCTGATCAATGCCGTTGGCGGCGCGACCTGGGTTTCGTTCCATCATGGCGGTGGGGTGGGCATGGGCTACAGCCAGCACGCGGGACAGGTCATCGTAGCGGATGGTACTCCGGAAGCCGCCCGCAGGCTGGAACGAGTCCTGACCACGGACCCAGGTCTGGGCGTGGTCCGACACGCGGATGCCGGCTATGAGATCGCTGTCGAAACGGCAAAGCGACATGGCATCAAGATGCCGATGTTGAAATGAATCTCCAGAAACTGGAGTGCAAAGATGAAATCCTTTACAACGTATCGGTTAATCGGTTCGATCCAGTTGTTACTGGTAGTGATCGCTGGTTGCAGCCGTGAGACCGGACAAACGCCCGTACCTACCCAGACAGCTGCTCCGCCGCCATTGAATATCACGTATTGCGATATCGCCCCTGCCGACCTGTGTCTGGAAGGATTTGGGCAGGAAGGTGAGGATAAAATGCTGATCCTTCTCAAGGCGGATGATCGATCCTTTGCCGATATCGATGTGCGCGTCGATGGACCTGAAGGGGAGATTTTTTTCGATTGCCGGCCATCGGAGGATTTCCCCGAAAATATCTATTGTCTCGGGGATGATTTTCCAGATGGGGAAAACCTCAAGCTGAACATCTATTCGAAAAACAGTGAAAAGCTCCTTGCAATGGGCGTGTTCATTGTTGCGTATAGCGACACCCTGGAATCGGATGTGGACTTTGGGATTGCCACTTCCGAAGCTACGATAACGAGTCCGCCACCGATTTCAACTTCGACGCCAAGACCTGCTTACCCTAATTACCCGAATTATCCGAATTCATCGTATTCGAACCCAACTTCATCCCCGTAAAACCCTCTCGATGTGGCAGGTAATCTTCGACGGTCTTTCCGTTTTCAGTGAAAAATGGCCGGTTGTGTGCGGTGCGGTGATAGTTGTATGTCTGGCTTGCAGCGCAAATTTCCTCCTGTTTCGCACTGGAATAGATAAGGTCGGGCGCAAACCCCCTTTGCTCTTGCTGGTCGTATTTTTTTTGTTCTCCGTGAGCGTCCGCTTGGCGTTCATCAAGGAGCTATTCGTCCCGCCATATTTTGATTCTGTGGAACACTACCGGATCAGCAAAGAGCTTGTAACCTCGCTGGAAACGTCCACTTTACTGGAGACGATACCAACGCTGACCCCAACCTATTACCACCTGGGCTTCCATTTTCTCGCATCTTTCCTGACCTTTGGCCTGCGCGCCAACCCAATGGACGTGATCCTGGTCCTGGGGCAGGTCATTCTGGCGGCGATACCGGTCCCGGTATTCTTTCTCATCCGGCAGGCAACACACAGCGATCGCGCGGCTTTTTTTGGCATGCTCCTAGCCGGGTTTGGCTGGTACATGCCGGGCTTTGCGGTCAACTGGGGAAAATATCCTGCCCTGGCCGGTTTGCTGGCGCTGGGAACCGTATTAGGTATCGCCTGTTGGATTTCCAAGGAAAAGCCAGATCGAAATCCATTGATTGCCATCTGTGTGTTGACCTTGGGAACGTTGGTATCCACCTTCTTCCATTCCAGAACGCTGGTTGTGATCGCCGTTTCGATTGCAAGCTGGTTTGTCGCTGGCAGGATGCGATCTCTTTCTAAAATCCTTCGATATATAACGTTGGGGATTCTGATCTTTGGAATACTGATCTTTGGATTATGTATACAGAAAGAGCCGCTGCTGAAATTGACCCTGGAACCTTATCTGGAAGATGGCCTCAACGTCACTTTGACTGTGATGATATTGAGCCTGTTTGCCTTGATCAAGTTTCCCCGCGCTGTATATTTTTGTATTCTGTTCATCTTTTCGACATTTGTCGCGCTTTTCGTTCCAATCGGAAACTGGTCCCCAGGTATTGAAAACCAGACTCTTCTGGATCGACCTTTTGTGGAAATGGTGCTGTACCTGCCGTTGTCCATGCTTGGTGGTCTCGGTCTGGCTGGCCTCCTGCAATGCATGACCAGCATCACCGCCCTGTCCGAAAAGATGCGTTTGTACACCAGGGTTTTATCTGCGCTTTTGTTCCTCGGTTTTGCAGTATGGATACCACTTGTAACCTATAACTTCTATCCCTCGGATTGCTGCCAGTTCGTAGGTTATGATGACACTGTCGCGTTAGATTGGTCGAATAAAAATCTGCCGCCTGCTGCCCATATTCTAATTGCGGGCAGGCAGTTGAGTGTACTTCCATCGGGGCCATCTACAAACCTGGTCGGCACGGACGCTGGGATCTGGATCCCGGCCTTGACCGGCAGGAAGGCGACCCTGGCCCCATCCGACATCGATTTTCGATCCGAGAGCACGTTGGAACAGTTATGCCAGGGGAAAATCGATTATGTTTATGTGGGGGGGACGGATCAAACATTCGACGCTACGCAATTGAATGAAAAGGCAGGATGGTATGAAAGGATTCTTTCCCTGCCGAGCGCTCAATTGTATCGGTTGAAGGGCTGTTCCCAATAGCAAGTCGGATACAACGCGCGGCACAGTTGCCAATCCAACCTATGATCATTTTTCACGAGAGTAGAGTATTCAGCGCAAAGTTCCAAGAAAATCCCGAAAAAATGGTTGTGCGCGGAGGTACATGCCCTCACGCACAACCATTTTTTCGGTTATCCCTGGTAGTGAAGGCGTATCAGCAATGCAACCTTGCGGGTTCCTCTCCGCCATTTTGTGATTTCCCGAATGTGATTATTGTACCGTTGGGATTGGCCCGTAGGTAGGCGCACAGACGATATCGTAATACTCTAATTCAATCGCTTTATTTTGTTCGGCGTAGGCAGCGGCCTCATTGCCCATGATGCGGATGCTATCGAGATTGGAGAGCACCTGATACGGCCAGTAGCGGGGGAGTGTCATGCGCGGATCATTGACCGGGCCTTCCGGAATGTAGGACGGACGGCGAGGATCGGCCGAGTCTCCCTGCGGTACCCAGTTATACATGAAAGGTCCCCGTGGATTGACAGTAAATCCGAGGCGATAACCAACCTCACGGGCAATTTCCGCGCCACGGGGTGTAAACCCGCCACCAGGCCAGATATAGGCGATCGGGGTCTTGCCAAAATATTTCTGGAGGTTGTCAATCGAGCCCTGCAGTTCGCTATAGATAAACTCGTCTGTAGAACCGGGCATAATATTGATGTTATGGACAACGCCGTGTGCCTGGTAATCGACCCAGCCTTCTGCCGCCAAGGCCACATTTTCTGGCAGGAACTGGTCGTCTCCACCGAAAGCACTGATCCAGCCATTGATCACCGGCCAGCCCCATTGCTCCCAATATGGACGAAAATGCTCATACGCTTCTGCACGATGCCGGTCGTCGTAGGTCAATACGACAGCGCGAGAGGGGATCATGGCATTGTGATCCATAAAGTCTGCCAGTTGGGTGGCGTTGATGGCTTCGAACCCCTGTTCTTTCAAACCATTCATCAACTTGTGGAAGTCCTGCACCGTGATGTCATTTGGATCCATGCCGCCGGCATCTTTGTTGATGCCGTGGAACATGATGACGATCACAATGGTCCCTGGGGTAGCGTTGGCAGGATTCCACTTATCGTGCAAATATTGGCAGGTATCTCCCACGTAAGTATGAGGCGTGTCCATCGGATTGAGCGCGCCGGTCGAAAAGGGCGGCGGCAGTGCGGGCGGAGTGCGTGGCGGCATGGTCGCGGTGGGCAATGGCGTTTCGGTGGGAAGTGGGGTCGGTGTGACCATCCCTGCCATAGCGGTCCCCACAGCCTGGGTCATGATTGCGTTCATGTCCGGGGTTGGGGGAGCAGAGGCCGGGGATAGGCAGGCAGTCAAGAAAACGGCCAGCAGGCCGAGGGTGAGAAAGAGGCGAGGGAGTCGAAACATAGAAGGATTTTATCAATAAATGCTAAATCACTCGACCAGCAGTTTAACTGCTGGCCGAACCAGAACTTGGTTGAGATGAGCAGATTACTCCTTGCTGTCGCCCTTGATGAAGGCTTCCGTCATCTCCCGGCAAATGTTGTCCCTGAACTGCTTGGGCGGCGTCTTGAAGAAGTAGGACGAAGGGCCAATGATAGGGCCATTCAGTTTGCGGTCAAGGGCGATCTTGGCGCAGCGTACCGCGTCGATCATCACACCTGCTGAATTGGGGCTATCCCAGACTTCCAGCTTGGTCTCCACGTTGAGCGGCACATCGCCAAAGGTGGTGCCTTCCATGCGGATGTAACACCACTTGCGGTCGGTCAGCCACGGGACATGGTCGCTGGGGCCGACATGGACATTGTCTGCGTTCATCTCGTAGGGGATCATACTGGTAACTGCGCCGGTCTTGGAGATCTTCTTGCTCTCCAGGCGTTCGCGCTCCAGCATGTTGAGAAAATCGGTGTTGCCGCCGAAGTTGAGCTGGTAGGTGCGGTCGATGCGTACGCCGCGGTCCACGAACAGGCTGGTAATCGCGCGGTGCAAAATGGTTGCGCCTACCTGGCTCTTGATGTCATCACCCAGAACCGGTAGGTTGGCATCACGGAAGCGCTTGGACCAGTATTCGGACGAGGCGATAAAGACCGGAATGCCATTGACAAAGGCGCAACCTGCTTCGATTGTTTGTTCTACATACCATTTGGTGGCCATTTCTGAGCCAACTGGCAGAAAATTGACCACCACATCGGTCTTGGTTTCTTTTAGTAGCCCGACAATATCCGCGGTAGGGCCAGGCGCCTTTTCGATTACCTCGGACAGGTATTTTCCCAGTCCATCATGGGTCATACCACGCACCACAGGCACTTTCATGTGTGGCACATCGGTGAACTTGTATGTATTGTTGGGGAAGGCAAATATAGCTTCCGACAAGTCTTTCCCAACCTTGGTGGCATTGATATCTATGCCCAGCGTAAACTCGATGTCTTTGATATGATACCCACCCAGGTTGACATGCATCAGGCCGGGGACGCTGTCGGTATCTTTAGCATTGCGGTAGTAGTGAACACCTTGCACCAGCGACGACGCGCAGTTCCCTACACCGATGATTGCAACACGTACTTTTTTACTTGGCATGTATTACTCCTTACCAAATGGATTTCGACAAACAGATAGACGATCAGTTTTTTGAATAATACCTATTCGTATCATTTCAAAAAGCGGGAAACCATCCCACTTCCCCTCTCTTTTTGAAATGTCATGTCTATTCAATAGTCCTGTATTGTATAATGATACTACTCTATCCTTTGAGACTGACCATGACAATGTCTGAAAGAGCCTCGAACCTGGAACGCCTGCGCGCGGTCATACGTGGACTTGGAGCTGCTCCCGACACGGAGGAAATTTTGCAGCGCCTGACAACTGCCGCCATCGACCTGACCGGCAGTGCCTCCGCCTCGATCCTGGAATTCGACGAACAATCGAATTCCTTACGCTTTGTTGCTGTCCCCTGGTTCTGGCAGCAACTTCTCAAGGACTTTTTGGTGCCTCTGGATAAAAGCATTGCAGGCTGGGTCTTTGCTAATAATAGATCACAAATCGCGCAAGACGCTACGAAGGATCCCCGCCATTACAAAGTGGTCGATCAGGCCACCAATTTTACAACTTCTTCCTTACTAGCTGTCCCGATGGCATATCGAGGGAATACGATCGGTGTGTTCGAAGTGGTAAACAAGGCAGGCAACGCCCATTATACCGAGGAAGATGTCATAATTCTAGAGATGCTGGCTTTGTATGCTGCCATGGTCCTATGGAACTCCAGTTTGGAGAGGCAGATCCAGAACGCGCGCAATGAATTTGCAGAACTGGATCGGATGAAAAGCAATTTTATTGCCATTACATCCCATGAATTGCGTACGCCACTTGGCCTGATCCTTGGACATGCCACCTTCTTGAGGGAGATGATCGACCTAGAACATCGTGAGCCCATGGAAACCATCATACGCAACGCGACCAAGTTGAAGGAGATTATCGAAAGCCTGACAGAGGTCGATAACTATGAAGCCGGGGTTGCCCGCATTCGTCAAAATTCGATCTCGATTCCGGACCTCGTCGATGATGTAGTTGCCTCGTTCCAAGACATGGCGACCAGCAAAAATATTACCTTGCAAGCAAATATTCAAGATGAAGATTTACAAGTGGAAGCTGATGCCAACAAAATCACGATTGCCCTCAGCAATTTGATCCGCAATGCGATTACCTTTACAAACGAAGGCGGGCATGTACAGATCACGGTCGAATCGGTCACCGGTCATGTGCAGGTTTCTGTCAAGGATGACGGGATCGGTATTCCTGCAAGCGATCTCGCGCGTGTCTTTGACCGCTTCTTCCAGGTCGAGTCACACCTCACCAGGCGCCACACCGGTATGGGACTGGGGCTTTCGGTTGCCAAGACGATGATCGAACTGCATGGTGGCCGCATCTGGGTCGAGAGTGTCGAGGGCAAGGGTAGCACCTTCAGTTTCCTGCTACCGTTACGCCCTCCGCAGGTCAAACCTGCTGAAAAGGCTCTGCTCACCTGATCGCATGGAACCGCGCTTCGTTATTGCAGGTTTTTTAAGAAGGGAATATGTATTACCGGCCGTTGGTCATCCTTTGCTGGATGCACCGGGTGGCAACCTGCTTTACGCCGCGGGCGGCTTACGCGTTTGGGAAACCGAAATCGGCTTGTTTGGGCGTGTCGGTGAGGATTACCCCCTGCTATGGCGACGCGAGATGGAAGCACGCGGCTTCGATACACAGGGATTGAAAGTTCTGCCCGGGAGCCTGGATTTGCGCAGCTTCCTTGCCTATTCGGACACATTCGAACAATCCCGCAACAACCCGGTCTCCCATTTTGCCCGCCGGCAACTGACCTTTCCCAAAGCGCTGTTAGGTTACCAGCCACCAGATTCAAAAGTCAACCCGCGACAACCGCACCCGCATGCGCCTACCATCGGGGATATCCCCGAAGATTATCTGAGAGCCAGCGCAGTGCATCTGTGCGCGATGGATTTTACCAGCCAGGGACAATTGCTGAGCGCATTCAAAGCCGGGCCGACGACTACGGTCACCCTGGACCCTGAGCCTGCCTACATGAATCCCGATTTTCTCAAAGACTTGCGCGAACTGCTCAGTGGGCTGACAGCGTTCCATCCCTCTCAGGAAGAATTACAGGCCTTGTTCTGGGGCAGAACCAACGACCTGTGGGAAATGGCGGAAGCGTTGGGCAGTTATGGTTGCGAAATGATCGTCATCAAACGCGGCGGGCAGGGACAGTGGTTGTACGATGCTATGGGCAAGCATCGCTGGGAACTTCCAGCATACCCTTCGCGCGTGGCCGACCCAACCGGCGCAGGCGATGCGTTCTGTGGCGGCTTCCTGGCCGGTTATCGCAAATCCTATGATCCGCTGGAGGCGGCGCTACATGGCAACGTATCCGCTTCGCTCAAGGTGGAAGGCAGCGGCGCATTTTATCCACTGGATGTGCTGCCGGGACTGGCGCAGGCTCGCCTCGAAGCATTGCGGGACATGGTACACGAGGTTTGAACATGAAAGCATTCATAAAGCATCTGCTCGAGTTGACGGTCAAAATCCAGCAAATTCCTGCGCCCACGTTCGCTGAAACCAGGCGGGCGCAGTTTGTGAAAGGGTTGTTCAAGGCAGAGAGCCTGCGTGATGTTTCTGTCGATGCGCTGCACAACGTCTATGCACGCCTGCCGGGAGAAGGTAGGGTCAGGCCGCTGATCGTCAGCGCACACCTGGATACGGTTTTTCCCATCGAAACAGATCTGACGGTCAAGAGGAAAAAAGGCCGCATCAATGGCCCGGGGATCGGCGACAATTCCCTGGGAGTTGGGGCGTTGTTTGGCCTGCTATGGCTGCTCCGCGCGCGTGGTATTTCCTTGCCCGGCGATCTGTGGTTGGTGGCAAATGTCTGTGAGGAAGGACTGGGCGATCTACGCGGGATGCGCGCTGTGGTGGATCGCTTCGGTGCAGATGTGCATGCCTACCTGGTGATAGAAGGATTATCCCTGGGTTACATTCAACATCGAGCTCTGGGCGTGCAACGTTATCGTATCAAGGCAAAAACAATGGGAGGACATTCCTGGTCGGATTATGGACAACCCTCGGCGTTGCATGAACTCTCCACGCTGGTGACGAAGCTGACAGCCCTCCCCTTGCCGGAGAAGCCGCGTACGACCTTGAATGTGGGTCGCATGGGGGGTGGCACGTCGATCAATGCAATTGCGGCGGATGCCTGGCTGGAATTGGACTTGCGCTCCGAAAGTCCGCAGGCTTTAACGGAAGTGGCGCAAAGTGTGGAACAACTGGTTGAAACGGCCAGCAGGCCTGGCGTCCAGATGGATGCGGAAATCATCGGACGGCGGCCTGCGGGGGAATTGGCCGTCGGCCATCCCCTGGTCCGGCTGGCTGAAGAGTGTCTTCGAGAGCAGGGAATCGAGCCGAAGTTGATGATCGGTTCCACCGATGCGAATGTGCCACTCAGCCGTGGCTTGCCAGCGCTGGTTTTGGGAGTGACGAACGGTGGCGGGGCACATACGACCGGAGAGTTCATCCTGACAGGTCCGGTTGAACATGGCATGCAGCAGTTACTGCAATTCGTAAGCAGGGCCTGGGGGGAGATACAGGCTGTGAGGCATGAGAACAACCAATAAAATAGTGCAATACCTGCGAAAATCGAAATGATGCACTATAATATTGTTTGCGTTGTCATTTATTGTTGACAACAAGGTGCTTCGATCATGAACTATGTTTTTGGTCCTGTCCCTTCCCGACGGTTAGGCCAGTCGCTGGGGATCGATCCCATCCCGCAAAAGACCTGTAATTGGAATTGTATCTATTGCCAGTTGGGCCGTTCTACGCCAATGACGAACGAACGACGGGAATATATCCCTTGTGACATGATCTTGGATGAAGTTACCAAGACTTTACAAACCCACTCTCCAGCTGAGATCGATTGGGTGACCTTTGTCGGTTCTGGCGAACCAACATTGCACAGCGGGTTGGGTGATATGATTCGCCAGGTGAAAGCACTCACAACCATACCTGTGGCGGTCATCACAAACGGCGCATTGTCCTACTTGCCCGAAGTACGCGCGGATTTGTACCTGGCGGATGCCATCTTGCCTACACTTGATGCAGGGAGTGAAGCTTTATACCGAAGGATCAACCGTCCCTGGCCTGCGCTGACCTTTGATCGTCTGGTAGCAGGACTGGAGTCATTGCGTGCTGAATACAGGGGAAACCTGTGGGTGGAGGTGATGTTGGTGCGGGGCATGAATGACAACGAGGAAGCTTTGCGGGAGCTGGCTTCTGTGTTGAAACGCATCAAGCCGGACCAGGTCCATCTCAGCCTGCCGGTACGCCCGCCTGCGGAAAGCTGGGTGCAGCCCGCAGACGAGGAAGGCTTGCTGCGTGCACAGGCTATCCTTGGGGATATAGCACAGGTTTTATCGCCCGCTCAGGGTACATTTGATCTGCGCAACTGCAACAGTGTGAGTGAAGCAATCCTTTCTGTTATCATGCGCCATCCCATGCGGGAAGATGAATTGTTGGCCTCGCTCCAACGCTGGTCGGAAGAGGAAGTACGCCAGATATTGCAAGATCTTTCAGATGGCGGACAAGCCCAACTTGTCATACGCTACGGGGTTCGCTTTTGGGCGGCCTCGGGAACAAAATATGCCAATTAGCTTATGAGCCTGTTGAATGACTTGATTGCCAGCCTGCAAGTAGATGCTCCGGTCCGTTCTGTCCTGGTGGGATTGCATTGGGTAGTGGTTTGCAGCCGTTATTGCGGGATGGCTTCCACTTTGCAAGGTGAACACGCGCATGGTACGCCGGATGTCCGCGAGGCTGGGAATCTGCACTTTAAGTCCGCCAGGGAATTGGTGCAGCTTGTCTATTCCGAATCCGCTGTGGAAGCCAGTATTGGCATGGCAGCCATCAATTCGTTGCTGGACGTGGACGAATCCCGGGCAGTGGAGAGCAACGCAGCGCAGGTGCTGGCAGAGTGTGGGCGCGGCAAGAACGTCGCGCTGGTCGGTCATTTCCCATTCATCTCCCAATTGCGCCAGTCGGTCGGTCAGTTATGGGTGATCGAAAAGCACCCAGCCGAAGGTGAATATCCCGCTGAGGCGGCTGGTGACGTACTGCCTCGCGCTGACGTGGTTGCCATCACTGGCAGCGCATTCATCAACCGTACCATCGACGATCTCTTGAAATTGTGCCGACCGGAAGCAACGGTCCTGGTGTTGGGACCCAGCACGCCGCTTTCCCCCATTTTGTTCGATTATGGCGTGGACCTTCTCTCCGGTACGCGCGTTGTGGATGAAGCCGCTGTATTGCGAACGGTTGGGCAGGGGGCCTCGTTCCGGCAGGTGCAGGGTGTGAAGTTGTTGACCTTCTTTAAGGAAAAGGAACTGCCATTAAAATGATGGAATACCCTATGCGGCCTATAGGCATCATTCACTCGCCCTTCACCGATAAAGACCAGACACCCATTCAGCCTGTGCGCTCACGGGCGATAGGATCGGTGGAAGTCTATCCTGAATTTGCGGCCGGCCTGCAGGATCTCGAGGGCTTCTCTCACATCCTCCTCCTGTATGTCTTCCACCATTCGAAGGGCTACGCCCTGCGCGTCAAACCCTTTTTGGATCACCAGGAACGCGGCTTGTTCGCCACACGTTATCCTGCGCGTCCCAATCCCATCGGGCTTTCGGTCGTCAGGCTCAAAATCCTTCGGGATAATTTTCTGACCGTAGAGGACATCGATGTACTCGACGGCACCCCTTTGCTGGATATCAAACCCTACGTGCCAGATTTCGATGTTCGGACCGAAACCCGGACCGGCTGGTACGAGACACGGAGCAAAAAGTGAACCCACGATCCTCTTTCTTGTGTGCGACCTTATTGATCGTCTTGACAGTTCTTTTGTCTTTTCCCCACGCAGTGTACGCGCAAAGTACCGATCCCGTGGTACGGGCGGTTTTGTTCTACTCGCCCACGTGCCCGCATTGTGCCATGGTCATTCAGGAAGACCTGCCTCCCCTCTTTGCAAAGTACAACACACAATTGGAAATCATCGGTATCGATGTTTCCAATCCCCAAGGGGCAATGCTGTACCAAGCGGCTATCAAGGATTTCCAAATCCCGGATGATCGACTGGGTGTACCGGCCTTGTTCATCGATAAAACCGTGCTGGTCGGTTCCCTCGAAATCCCGGAACAGTTCCCGGGGTTGATCGATTATTACCTATCACAAGGCGGCGTGGATTGGCCGAATATTACCGGGCTGGCCGAAGCCATGGCCGCACCGACACAACCAGCCGACCCGACGGCGGACTCCTCTGCGCCTCTTTCCGGGACCGAGGGGCCTGCCTCCCCTTTGGAAACGCCGGCCTCGAACCCGGGGAATCCTGTGCCAACGGCCGCACCCGGTCTGGTGCTGCCCGAGGAGCACGAAGCCAGCTGGCAGGAGAAATTCGCCCGCGATCCGGCAGGCAACACGCTCTCTGTCATTGTCCTGTTTGGGATGCTGGTGGCACTGCTATGGGTATTTCTATATTTTGCCCGTCGGGAGAGAATTTCCACAAGGGTGGACGCCAGCTGGCTTATCCCAGCATTGTGTCTGGTCGGCCTGGTCGTGGCCGGTTACCTGGCTTATGTGGAGGCTGCAAATGTTTCTGCTGTTTGCGGTCCAGTTGGCGATTGCAACACCGTCCAGCAAAGCGCATACGCGCGCTTGTTTGGTATTCTTCCCATTGGCGGGTTGGGGTTGGCCGGATACGTCATGATCTTAATAGCCTGGCTGGGTATCCGTTTTGGTCGCAATGGCGTGGAGAATATGGCAGCGCTGGCTTTGCTGGGGATGACATTTGCTGGTACGCTTTTCTCGGTCTACCTGACTTTCCTCGAACCCTTCGTGATTGGTGCCACCTGCGCCTGGTGCCTGACCTCAGCAGTTTTAATGACGGTTTTAATGCTACTATCGCTCGAACCTGGGAAAAAGGCGTATTTGGGGTATGTAAAAAATCAGTAGCTGTTTTAACCCTTTATGCTATACTCGTTCCATGAACCTAGCGGGCTTGCTCGCCAACTTGCGCAATCGCCTGTCTCGTTTGTCATTGTTCCAGCGTATCGTGATTGGCAATGGTGTCATCATCGTCTTTGGAGCTGTGATCGGCACGCTCGTTACGCGGCACCTGGCGCAGCAGGCTGCGGACTGGTGGTTGATCACGCTTTTTGCGCTGGGGGGCATTGCGCTCAGCCTGCTGATCAATTTCTGGATCGTCAGCGCGGCCTTGACGCCTTTGCGCGATCTGGGGCAATTGGCCAGGCGCTTGCAGAGCGGCGATCCGGAAATCGAACTGAAGAATCCCGACCCGTACACCACGCGTATGGCGGATACCCTGCGTTCGCTCTTCCTGCAATTGGAGGAACGCAACCGCGAACTGCAAGCCCTCTCGGAACGCGCCATCACCGCCCAGGAGGAGGAACGCCGCGCCATTGCCCAGAGTCTGCACGATGACACCGGACAGGCGCTCTCGATGCTCAGCATTCATCTCGACCGTATCGACGAGCGCATTTCGCCTCGCCAGAAGGAACTTAAAAAGCAGGTGGAGGATGCGCGCGCCCTGGCTGCCAACGCGTTGACGGAGTTGCGCCGCATCCTTTCCGGACTTCGGCCTGCCATCCTCGACGATCTGGGGCTGGTGCCGGCGATACGCTGGTACGCGCGCACCAACCTGGAGCAGGTCGGCGTAAGGGTTGTTGTCAGAGCGCCGGGCGCTCCGTTGGAGCTTTCGCCTGCAGTGACAACGACCCTGTTCCGCATCGTCCAGGAGGCGGTCCATAACATTGTCCGGCACGCAGACGCCAGGTCCGTGACGATCGTTTTGCAGGTGAACGGGAGCGCCGTCCAATTGCAGGTCGAAGATGACGGACGAGGATTCGATCCGGCGCATGCATCCCGGGATGCAGTAGAATTGCAGCGGCTGGGCCTGCTGGGCATTCGCGAACGGACCGAACTGCTCGGTGGAAAGGTCGAAATCGAATCCGCCCCTGAAAAAGGGACTCGTTTGCACGTGTCCATTCCCTTGGGAGGCACCGTTGGTGAAAATCCGCATCCTGCTGGCTGACGACCATACGCTCGTGCGTAGCGGCATCCGCTCTCTGCTCGAGGATGAGCCGGGCTTGAGCGTAGTTGGTGAGGCCGAAGACGGCCGTACGGCGGTGACGATGGCCTGCCAGTTGAAACCAGACCTGGTTATCATGGATATCGCCATGCCGCTGCTGAACGGGCTGGAAGCCACGCGCCAGATCAAGACCCAGTGCCCGAGCGTGAAGGTGCTCATCCTGAGCATGCATGACAACGAGGAGTATATCCGCCAGGTGCTGGAGGCGGGCGCCATGGGATACATCTTGAAGGATGCGGCTGCGCGCGAGTTGATCAGCGCCATCCATTCCGTGTATCGCGGCGAGGCGGTGCTCTCGCCTGCCGTGACTAGGTTGGTGATCGAGGATTACCTGCGCTGGGGCGGCACACGCCCGCAGGCCGAGGCGGATGCTCTCAGCCCGCGCGAGCGCGAGGTGCTGCAACTGATCGCCGAGGGGTACACCAACAAGCAGATTGCCGAGATCCTGTCGATATCCATCAAGACCGTGCAGGCACATCGCAACAGCCTGATGCAGAAACTGGACTTACATGACCGGGGGGAGTTGATCAAATACGCGATCCAGAAGAAGATCATCGAGATTTGAGTTGCCAAAAGGGTCCCGGTAGTCTCGAGACTAGAGTGAACTTTAGAAGGTTGCCCAAAACATCCCCCGCAGGATACCCGAGGGGGATGTTTCTTTCCTTTTATTTTTTAAGTCAAGCTCAAACTAGCTTGCAATTTCAAAGTAAGCCCTATGACGCCGGCTCAACGACTATGGCGTGAGTTTGCTCACCCGTGTGCTCCAGTTGGCGAACGTCGTGCGGTAGCCAAAGCAACTGCCTCCGGTGTTTATGAAATCCGTCACAGTGCAAGGAGGTTGCTCGATGTACTGACCGGCAAGATAGACGGTACTGCCATCCACAGCTGCTGCGCCATAATCGCCCCAGCGCGGCCGACCGCCCTCATATTCGGTAAATCCATCCTGCGGTGATTTGCCTTCCTCGATCATATGCACCATGCCTACACCGGCCACATCGTCGAGCGAAGCGTAACCAACGCTTGGGAACAGGTTTTCACCCACACGCGTGAATCCGATGATGCCACGACCGGAAGCGGTCACTCCAAGCGTGGGGTAGGCAAGACTCTCTCCTTCGAGGGCAAGGATTCCCTGACTCCTCATCTTGGCAGAAACGCCTTTGCTATTGACTGAGGCACTGAGAATGAACCAGCCGACACCAGCACGCTGCGCACCGGTAACTTCAGCTGCGGTTCCTAAAACAGCCCAAAGTTTGCCATTGGCATAGCGAGCATCTAGAATGCGCGAGTCGCTTGTGTCGATCAAGCCAGGTTCGGTGGCTCCATAGAACAATTCGCCCAGTGGAATGGTGCCCGGTTTCTGGACGGACGGTGGCGGCACTGCGTAGCGTAGAGACGGCACAATCGTTCGAGCAAATTTGAGACTTGGGTTGGCTGAATTCAGGGATTTCGTATTGCTCAGCGCCCAAACAATGATCTCCTCGGAGTCGCCATTAAAATCATCGAAGACGGCGTTCGAACTCACAAAGTAGTTGGTACCGCCTTGCTCACCGGCAAACTGATTTCCAGCCGCCAATGCCGGCCAAAGCGTAAAGCCGGGCTCGCCTTCACGTACACGCCACGCTTCCTTAGATGTGTCGAACAGGTAAACATCAATACTGCCAGCGCCACTCACGAGAGCGTTCTTCGCGATCGCATATACCTGCGCCCCAGTAAATCCATCGGCGAATAGGGGAAATTCGTTCGTTGTGATGTAGACACCGTTCTTGTCAACGCCGAGGTGCGGGAAGTCAGCAAAGCAAGGACCACCCGGGCAAGCGTGATCTGGGGTTCCCTCCGTCCCATCGTTCATGCCTGGGATGCGGTAGACATCCCAACTGCCAGTGGGATCGCCGCTCGTGCTGACTGCCAGGTCAATATAATTCTTCCCGGTGAACGCACCTGTGTCTGGATCCTGGTCAAGGTCGACTGCCAGGTGGAACCACCGGTTCGAGGCCGGATCGTAATGACAACTGATGTCGAACGTGAATGGCCCAAAGACGAAAGTGCTCCGGTCGATTGCCGGCGGAAAACCGTAGAATTCATTGAGGGCGAGGACGGGAGACAATGGAGCGCCAGATCCCGCATCGTACACCCGGAGCGCAGAGTTTACGGTCTCGAGAATATAACCGTTCCCGACACACAGGCCTTGATCGGCCGGCTCACCAGAAAACTGGTTCCCGCCAAATGCCAATCGGCTATCCCGATGGTTGACACCCTCGAAACTCAGGTTGACTTCCGGATTGGACTTGGCCTTTTTGCCAGATGATGTCGGCGACCCAACCCCCGGACTGAGCGGAACAGCATCGCCAGTTGCGGGTGCGCTCCGCAACGGGTTCGAACCCAAGCGTTTTGGCTTCTGGATTTCTGTGGCGATAGGACCTTGCAGATTTTCGCCGATCAGACCGCTTGCCGTCCCTACGGTCGTGGTGCCGAACTTCTTCACAACGATCTTGTCTGGGGCCGGTGATGCGGCTGCAGCACCAGCAGACAGAGGTAACGCTGCCACCAGTAGAACTAAAACTGAAAATACTGCAAAAAACTTACGTTTCATTGTGTGGTACTCCTCTATAGAAGATTATAGGTTTATGCGGAAATCAACGTGCTAACACATACTGGGGAATCAGTCTGTTACATCACCTCCTCTCAACTTTAAAGAATACACGCGCACAGGGCATGCAAAACACCCGTGCGCGTGAACACTACCGGTAAAAAGAGCGTAATCGTAATACCAAAGCCAGGATCCTTGCATCAAGGACTGTTATATATCGAATGCCTTCGGTAGTCTGGCGGTCTACGCTCGTTTCACGCGCAGACCTTAACGTTGCGCCCCCGTCACGCGGCGGGTTTGCCCTTACGAAGCAAAACAGACCTTATAAATATATACCAAAATTGCGGTAAATTCAAGTATATTTATGAAAATAGTCAATATTTTAAGGTTTTCGGATTGCAGCAACCTGTTCTCTTGTATCATTGCCCCATATGAATAATCTCCAAAGCACCAACAACACGGTGCCCATAAACAAAATGGAGCCGCTTATTCAGCAGCTCCACAAGGTTAGTGTTGTCTTGGCTCTATGGCATGAAGGTGTAAATCCAAGCTAGCACTTCAGGGATGTCCACGCGGGCGGAATAGCCAACGCCAGAGCAATTCACATTGGTAACGTAGGAATTAACCGCCAAGACAGTATTTGTACCTCCCAGCAGATCCGGGCCACCCGAGTCGCCGAAGCAGGTTCCCCCAGAACCTCCGCCCGGGTTCAGAGCAAGGCGCATGTACTCAGCCGAGTGTACGAACTTGCCAGAAACCAGTTCGCTTGGGGCATAGAAACGGTTATAGTAACCATCCCAGCGGTAGTACGGTGGTGGTTGAGGTAAATACACGCCAGGAATTTGAGCTTGATATTGCACACCATACCCCACAAAATCTATAGCAGTTTTGTTCTTGAGCGTATCTACTAATCCCGCAGTTGGCAAAGCAGCAAATCCGCCTACATTAACAGCTTCTTCCAATACGACTATACCCACATCCCTATAAGAAAAAGCGGGAAGACCATTCCCTCCACCATAAGGATTTTCAGGGCTGCGGTAATCTGGATTGGTATAGGGCATCCCTTCAGTAGACTCTCCACCCCCCCATGGGAAATCCGAAACGATGAAGGTAAAATCGTCATTTTGAAGTTTCTCATTGAACCAGACGCGCGCCGCTACCGCGCCATCCGTACAGTGACCAGCGGTCAAGACAACGTTTGGCGCAATCAAAGCGCCACTGCAACTCCAAGCAGGTCTGACACCATAGCCAGGTATATCAGCATCAAACACTAACAAGCCCACGTAAGGATGGTTATCCCCATCCGGCTGGCCATTGGTGATCGCGCTGGCAACGCCAACCAGGCTCAAGACCAGGGCAAGCGCAAGGACCGATGCAATTACAACTTTTTTCATCTTTAGCTCCTTTTTATTATGGGACATAATGATTTTAATGAAAAGTAGTGGTTTTTCTATAAGATTGACACCTCCTTTTTCAAAACAAAACTGCCGAGCTTCATCCTTCGGCAGTCTGGCGGTCTGTTATATTGCAAGGACGAGGTCTGTTATGCGGGACAGATCCATGACTTTGCGTCCCCGTCTCGCGGCGGGTTTGCTTTTCTCGAAAGCAGATCAATCCTTACTGCGGGCCGACAGCGCCGTGCTTACATTCAGCCGCCACTGCATCGCTTACATGAAATATGATTTCACCGCCAGAGGATCGCTGACACGTTGGGCGGTCATGTATGACATGTTCGAAGTGCTCATGACGATTTC
>DAOTXM010000193.1:0-5154 GCA_034435215.1 Anaerolineales bacterium | reverse complement strand
CAACCGACGACACAACACTTTCATGGTTCATGCGGGCGACCTCCTTCCCTGTAGCGGCGTCCCATACGCGGGCGGTAAAGTCGGTACTTCCTGTTACCACGTACTTGCTGTCCGGGCTGAAGGCAACTGATTGTACAAAACCTTCATGGGTCATGAGGGAAACTGGCATTGCAGAGAAATTATCGTTGAGTAAGAACTTGGCTCCATCACTGGTAGGAAACAGTTTCATGGATTGTATGACAAGCAAGGCTCCAATCATCTGCTTTGAACTGTATGTGGCAGTTATAGCTTGTGCCTGAGAGTCTAATTGACGGGCGAAGGCTTCGTTGGCTTTTGCTTCGGCGGCAAATTGCCGTTCAATGGCTAATGTGCTCACTGCCTGTGCGGTTGCCTTTTGCGCAACCGCCTCTGTGTTGGCTGCCTGGGCAGTGTTTGCGATCTCCTCATTTCTCTCGGCAAGTTTGGCGTTGTCGTTGGCTTGATTGTTGAAAAGAATCACTGCAAAAGCCAATAATAGAATAACTACTGAAACTCCACTCCACAACCTTATCTGCCTGCTTCGTTGGCGGGTGATACCCCTTTGTACAAATTCATGCGCCAATCCGCTGAGTGAAAGTTTCCTCCCTTCCATTTGCTCACGAGCGTTGATCAACCGCGCTCCAGTGTACAGGTAACTTGGATCGCGCTTGTGTTCCACCCATTCTTTGGCATCACTCGCAATTTCATTTTGCAGAGCGATTACATCACGGTTCTCGTTGATCAGCTTCTTTAACCAGGGCCAGGCGTCGATCAATTTTTCGTGCGAGATCGTGACTATGTCCACACCTGCTTGTTCGTCCGTCGTGATCAGGCGCGCATCGGCAAGTTTTCGCACAGTGCTGTTGACTTCGTCCACGTTTCGATCTGCCGGGATAAGCTCATTGAATAAAGCGGTACGGCGCGTGTCCTGTGTGCCACGTCCGATCTCGATCAGTCCACTGAATATGGTGCGTGCCAGTTCCTGTTCATCTTTGCTTAGCTTCGAGAAGGCATTGTCCGCATGGCGTTCCAGCGCTTTGTGAATTCCGCCATGATGCAAGTAGTCAGTCAAGGTTAACGCGATCACGCCGCCCTTTGTCTCCTGCGAATCGAACAAGTCTTTCAAGGCAAATTGCATCAACGGCAGTGCGCCTGGCTCGCCCTGCATGTCATTGATGATCTGCGCGACTAAGTTCGGGTCGATTCGTAAGCCCACCCGCAGGGCGGGTTGTGCGATGGCACTCACCAACTCGTCCGGCTGCATCGCTCCGATCTGGATGAATTGCCGGTTGAGCAGGTCATTGAGTTCGGGATACGTGGCGCAGTTCGAGACGAAGTCCGAGCGCATGGCAAACAGGATGATGACGCGTCCCTCCTCGACTGATGCAGCCTGAGTCAACAAATTGAGGAATGGTTCTGCCTTTTCCCTGCCCACCTGTGTGAATACTTCCTCGAATTGGTCAATGAACAGCACCAGCCGTTGGTATTTCCGTCCGCTCAGTGCTGATTCCACACACTCGTGCAATGTGTCAGGCTGGTCGAAGTTCTCCCGAAAATACTTTCCCAATTCCGGCGATTTTAAACGCGAGAATGCAGATGCCAATGCCTCCAGTGGATCGCGTCCCGGCTTGATAGTTTCATACAGCCAACGCTTGCTATTCTTAATTGCTCCCTGTTTCAAGGCGGGGATCAATCCTGCCCGCACCAGCGATGACTTCCCGCTTCCCGATGGACCGGTAATGAATACCGTCCGAGAGTCTCTTACCCGCCCGACGAGTTCATCCACCAATTTCTCGCGCCCGAAGAATAACTCGGCATCTTCCTCTTCGAAGACATCAAGTCCTTTATATGGGCAGCGCCCGTCAAATTTTTTTACCTGGAATGTGGATGTGATATGGGTTAAAAGTGCAGAAACTTCTTCAGCGGTGAAGCCAAAATCACCGCCTACAATGGTTACTTTTCCACTGACATTCTCAATATTCCCCACCCTTACCTTCGAGCGAGCCATACACACCTCCCCGTGTGAAGAGGACTCTAATAAACACAGTATACAACAGATAAATATAAAAACAACCGAGAACAAGGTTTTTCCAGCCAGAAGGTTACAAGGCAACTCAATCACTCTCAGGCAAAGAAACACATCGCGTTCTTTATACCGACACTAATCACAATCCCCCCTTTTCAAAAGAATATCATGCCCGTATGCCGCGCTCCGGAACCTTGGGCAGTCCCCAGCCTTACCTTCACTTTGGCACATATGCTGGCCTGCCCTTCTGGGGCGGCGGCCTGACGCTGCTGGCCGCCGCGCCGGGCATCGGCAAGACTTCCTGGCTGCTGCGCATGCTCTACGAGTCTGCTTCTGTTCAGGTTCCATCTGCCATCGGCTGCTACGAGCACACCCCGGAAGAATTACGCTATCGTATGTATCTCCAGGCGGAAGCGGTAGTCAGTGGCCCTCACAATCCAGCAAAAGAAAAGCAGGTCGAAACCGCCCTGGCGCGCGCCAGCGAAGCAGTTTTGTTGCACCTTTCATACCAGGAAGATACCGTGCGCGCCCTGGAGGACACTCTCTTACACGACTACGGCTTTCCCCTGCAAGGTCCGGCGCTCGTAGCTGTGGACTATCTGAACCGTGTGCCGGTGGTTGGCCTGACCGGCATGCTGGGCGAGGAAGGTCGCAGTGGAGAAGCGGCGGCAGCCTTGCGCGCCCTGGCGCGGCACCACGGCTGGGCGGTGATCGCCGCAACTGCCTTGAAGTCCGAAAACTTCACAGATGGGGACGACCTGTCCGCCCTGCTGGGCGACGAGCGTGTGCCGTATGAGGCAGACCGCGTGCTGCTGGTGCAGCGCTCGGAAGGGGTCTGGGATTGCGGTTGCGCACCGTTGGAAGTGTGCACCCTCAAGGACCGCACCGGCCCCGCCCGGCGCTGGCCGATCCAGTTCTGGGGCGCGCGCTTCTATCCCGCCCTTGAGTCCGAATTTCACCGTCACGAGAAAATCACCTGATGGACGCTACCCTTTCAATGTTACTGCTCTTCCTGCGCGAGGCCTGGACCGCTCTGGCCGGGGCACTGTTGGCCTTTGCGGTGCTGGCGGGCATGGCGCAAATCCTGCGGCTGGGTTCCGCTAGCATGATCGGCGCCAACCTTTGGGTCTGGGAGGCGATCTCGGTGGTGACCTCTGTTGTCATCCTGGCGTTGTTTGCCTTTCTAGGTGTGCCCCAGATCGTGTCCGCGCTGGAGTCTGCCCTGCCTTCCGAGGGCGGCTGCGGACCAGTCAATGAATTGGGCCAGTTCGCCGCCGGACTGATCGGGGCGCTGGCTGCCCTACGCATGCTCAAGGCAGTCTTTGCCTCGGTGATATCCGCTTCTCTGGGCGCTTCATCCAGTCTGTCCCACTCTTTGATCGAAACTGGCGAAGCGGTCTTTGGGATGCTGCTGGCCGGGGCAGCCGTTCCCCTGGCAGCCTGGTTCCTGGGCACCTGCGGTTGACCTTATTTTCCGGAGTGCTGCGTAAGAAGGAAAGGAGAAAATTTCTTATGTTCGACCCTATTATGGAACAACTCTTGCTGATTGCCCGGGACGCCTGGGCATTCCTGGCTGGCCTGCTGGTTGTGGTGGCCTTACTCGGTGGCCTGTATTATGTCCTGCAGGGCACGGCAGGCGCAGCCTTTGGCGCCAGCCGCATGACCTCGATGGCAATTATCGGTGTGGCGGGGCTGGTAATAATTGTGCTATTTGCCTTCCTGTTCCTGCCCCAGATCGGCGAGATGCTCAAGAATTTCCAACCCGCACCACCTTTTTAAACACAAAGGACTCAAAGTGCATAAAGTGAAAACAAAACCTCTTAAACCCTTCGTGACCTTTGTGTCCACTTCGACAGGCTCAGTGCAGGCTTTTGTGTTTAAGAACTCTCGGAGAGTCTATGTTCAACGACCGTGACCTCGGCATCCTGGGCGGCGGCGCGCTGTTGGCTGTGTTGTGCCTGTTCCTGCCCTTGCCTTTCGTGGGCAAGGTGGTGATCGGCTTCCTGGTATTGGTGGGTTTCATGGCTCTGGCGCTCCTGCGTCTAGGTCCGGACCGCGTCCCGCCCGAAGTGTGGCTGATGCGTCGCTTTCGCTATGCCAACCAAACCCGAAAATACGTCAACCAGCAGAAACCTTCATCCCGGAAGATGGAAAAGGAACCTGGGCCGTCCAGCCAGCCTGGACAGGCTCCTACATCCAGCAGGCCAAAGCCTGCTTCAACGGCATCTGCTCCATTTCCCAACCTGTGCCCGGTTGACCTGGCCTGGAACGAGATTGGCGTCTATCCCCTGCTCACTGCTTTGTTAGGCGTAGTGGGAGTCTATTTCGTGGTCTGGCTGTCCCAGGGCGGAGCGGCTGAACTGGCCCTGTGGTTCCAATAGGAGTTTTTACAAAATGACAACTTTGATCGCCCTGATCGCTGCCCTGGCCCTGGCGTCCATCCCCATCACGCTGGGCTGGCGGCGCATGACCGATGAAGCAGGCATGGCGCGCGCAATGGGCATCGCCGCGCCGAAGAAGCGCTTCGACCCCGATAAGTACGCAAGACAAACCGGGAGCGGCCTGTCCTTCACCCAGATCGCCTATGGCTTCCTGGCCTGGGTGGGCGGTGGGCTGTTGGGCGGCATGTTCTTAGGGATATTCCCGGCCATCCTGTTTGCCATCGCAGGCGGGCTACTGTATGCTGGGACGCTCTCAGACAAACGCCAGGAATTTCGCTTGAAGCAGGCTAAAGATATCCTGCGCGGCCTTAGCGTGGTGGAAACCCTGCTGGCGCAAGGGAAGCCGCTTGGGGATGCTCTGAACGATGCAGCCCAGGCGGTGGGACCGGATGGGCGCATGGTTTTGAGTGATCTGGTGGTGCGCCTGCGGGCTGCCCCCGCCGATGAAGCCGCGCAGGCTGTGCGCGAGTGGACGACCGCCTGGGACAATCCGGCGGTGGACATCGTGGCGACTTCGCTCCTGGCATCCATCGAAGGCCGCATCGAGATCGGCCCGCTGGTGGCTTCCCTGCGCAGGACTCTTGGTGCAGTCGTGGAAGTGCTTTCGCGTGCCCGTGCAGCCGCCAAAGGCGTGGAGTGGCAGGCGCGCTTCCTGGCACTCTTCCCGCC
>DAOTXM010000192.1:0-3635 GCA_034435215.1 Anaerolineales bacterium | reverse complement strand
AGGCGCGCCAGTTGACTCCCTCCGGCGGCAACAGCCAGGGACCGAGCTTCTCCCCGGATGGCAAGTGGGTGGCTTTTACCGCCTATTTCGACAAGTTCAACGATATCCACGGCTGTGAGATTTACATCATCCGAACCGACGGTACGGATCTGCGCCGCCTGACGGACAACGATTATTGCGATTACCAGCCAAGATGGGGGCCGTGAGCCCCTCTCCGCGGAGGTGTTGGGCGCGGGGCAGCCGCTGCCCTGGTCCAGGTTTTGGATGGTGGAGATGCGGTTTTCTGGAACAGCTAATTTTTTAACGTGCCGGCATTTTCACAGTATAATCCCAGTATCAAAGGAGTCGAGATGGAGCAGATTACCATCAGGATCAAGGACAAACGGAAAGCGCGCAGATTGGTCGACTTTCTCAAGACGTTGGACTTCGTCGAAAAGGTGTCCAGTTCGAATTTGACCGGCGCAGACGATAAGAAGAGCACACTGGAAGAGGATTTCTTTGCCCTGGCGGGTTTGTGGGCAGAGCGTGAGATTTCATTGAAATCCATTCGTGAAAAAGCCTGGCCGTACCGCGCATGATCCTGTGTGATACCAACATCCTGATCGAATTCTATCGCGGCAATCCGACGATCCTGGATGTATTGCATGAAGTTGGCGTGCCAGACCTTGCCATCAGCGTCATTACAGCAGGGGAGTTATTCTTTGGGGCACAAGACAAACGCGAATTAAGGAAAATCCAAAACCACCTGGCGCTGTTACATCAAATATCTCTGGATGCCGAGATTTCGGCGTCCTTTTTGGGTTTGTTAGAAAATTTTGCGCTCAGCCACAAGTTGAGCGTGCCAGATGCCTTGATTGCTGCGACTGCTATTTGCCATAACCTACCCCTATACACATTGAACACCCGGGATTTTCACTTTCTCCCTGACCTGCAGTTATATCAACCTTGAATCAGTGCATAGCGAGTATAGCTATAATCACGAGAACCTGGTGGAACACTTATAGCACCACGCCGGAGTTCCTGCAGCATTTCGGGTTGAATTCCTTGAACGAATTACCGTCGCTGGAATTGAAGGAAAACGGCGACCCTTCGACAAGGTCTCGGCAAGCTCGACCCACCGGCTCAGGACAGCAGGGGGATGTGGCGGTGTGGCAGGGGGCATGCTCCAGACTTCCAAAGTCTTTGTGACATTGTACCCGAATGGGTGAGCACCCCGCAACGAAGTGGACAGGCTAAGGCTTCGGAAGTCTTTTATCCCAAAAACAAAGGCTCTCGTATGGAGGGCTTTGGTGTGGAAACCTGACAGTCCATCACTGGCGCAGGTCGGGCATGTGTACCAAAAAGTGGACCATGTGCTAACAAGGTAAAATTGACTGAACTAAGGATTTATGTTTTTAGACTTGAATGCAGCGATAATCGCTTCGTTA
This sequence comes from Anaerolineales bacterium, assembly GCA_034435215.1. Taxonomy (GTDB): domain Bacteria; phylum Chloroflexota; class Anaerolineae; order Anaerolineales; family Villigracilaceae; genus JAABUE01. The sequence continues at coordinate 2,208 of DAOTXM010000192.1, read as the reverse complement.
ATGTGATCACTTAATGAGCCATCCAAATCTATCCCGCATATTCGGTTACATTGTGGACAAATAACCGAAGGAATGGTAATGTATGCAATGAAAGGATCGAAGTCTTTATACTTAAGTTCACAGTCGATCCGTTTTGGCGTTTGGAGCTCAGGGTTTAATTCAGTACGACAAGAAGAACAGAATAGTTTTTTTTCAAAAAATCCCCACTTTTCAGCTAATATTTTTTTCTTAGCGAAAATCTGCTCGATCAACCATGCACCAAATTCTGGGTCAGGATATCGATTAAAAGTATCATTTACCTTTTGAAATGTAACATCGATAAATGTGACCGTTGCATTACCATCTGTGCCTGTTATAAATGGAATAGAAATATACTCTTTGTCTTTCATCGAGAATCACCTCTTATGGATCAATCTACTGTAAAAAGATCTGTTCTTAGTAATCAATGAGATGCCAATATCACTCATCAATCCTGCCCAAAGATATACGCAGGAACCCCGTTGGTAATAAATGAAATAAAAAAAATCGAGCAGAATTTCAAATCTAACAGAAAACGAAGAAAGATATGCATAAGGTTTTGGAAATATGTAGATTGAGCAACACAAGTGCAGGTTGCATGTCTCGAAGAAGCAATCCTGCGCCAATAAAAGTATAGTCATTGTTTTTTTCGAGGCCAAAGTAGATATGTTCTATATATTGTTATCATCCAGTTGATTGCAAGAATAGAAATTGAACAATAAAGAGTAGGGGCGTCTGAAAAAAGCTCAGGATTTAATATTAATAATAGTATTATGTAGTAAATTGTAGCTAAGGTAGCTAGGGAGACGAGGATGGTTCTTCTTAAATTTTGAGGCCACCTTGGGTTGTTGAAAACTATTATCCATGCAGGCATGGATTGCATGGTAATCGCGACAAGAAATAAAACAATATTCATCACTTACCTCCAAGCGTAATTCCAAAGGGTAGCTTCACAGTGACCCGTAATACAAGATTTAGCAAGAAAGCCAATTATATAAAACAGACATGCTTGAACCGCCAGATATGGTATATAAATATAGGTTTCAAAGTGCTCCACGTTTTATAGATAGCGCTATTTTCCAAAGAGGCCTCCTGCAATATTCGAAAAAATTGTTTGTCCATACAAATTGTTGTTTCGAAAAACAGTATTTATTGTCCTGCCAGGAATAAAGTATCTAGCTTGGTTAAGTGTGTTCATGCCCCTAACAGGGTAGTGTGTATTTGCTATCGGAGATACTATAGCCGGTACAACAAAACTGATTGCACTATCTTCTAGGGCAGGGGTAAAAGATGGTTCGTGTCCATTACTTATATCAACAATATTATTCACAGTACCTCCTGATAGATATGCTGCCAAACCGCCGGATCCATTCACAATGGATGAACCCAAACTTAATTTTAATCCCTGAGCGGCAAAACCAAGTTTATGAAGGATAGATCCAGCTAACGGGGTAGCAATTGAACTAGTCATACCGGCAACTGCACCCGCTGTAAATGATCCTGCTATTCCACCTGCTGTAATGGATTCCCCACTTAAAATAGAAGTTACAATGTATGTTCCAGCTGAAGATAATCCGCCATATATTCCATTCCCTAATAATGGCCAGAAATAGGGTGATGCGGCAAAAACGGCCAATCCCCCACCGAGAATTAAGGACTCCAAGAGAGCGCTGCCCACAAGCATCGTTCCTGCAAATCCCAGGATTTCGGTGGTGCTTGCCCCACAATATCTTTCATCACCGGCTTTGCATTTATTGCGCTCCGTCGTCATGCGGAATTCGTTTAGTTTTCGATTGTCCTCCTCGATCACCCTGCTTGTGACATTACAGCCTCCACCTACATAACAACCATCATCTGTCATATGCCCGGTTGGGTCGCTAAAATTGATGGGTGAGTTGCCCACATACGCATACCTGTTCCAACTCTGCGGGCTCGCCGGGCTTGGCACAATCGTATCGGGTTGCAGGAAACGGTTAAGATAAGCGGAATAGAATCTGGCTTTGTAATCCATCAAGCCCGTATCGGGCAGGTCTTTTTGGAACGTATAGGTGAAGTCAGTTTGGGAGATGATCCCTACGTCATCGCGCACGGCGCCAAAGGGGAGATAGCGCGTTTCGCTGAGGACGGTTCCGCTGGAGTCCAAGACGGCCAGGGTGGAGCCCAAGTGATCGGTGAGGAAATACGTTAAGT
>DAOTXM010000191.1:0-34283 GCA_034435215.1 Anaerolineales bacterium | reverse complement strand
CCTCCCGCCCCTCTCCCGAAGGTAGATGGGAGTCCCCCCCTCCCCCTTCGGGGGAGGGGCTGGGGGTGAGGGTGAACACGCTGACCACCTGCACCGACTTGTCCCGCGCGCCTGCGGGGTTGCGTCCGATCTCGAAATGACCATCGGGCATTCTTTCGCGGCGGTTGATCCCCACGGAGGCTTCACCCTGTGAATATTCGAGCCTGGCGGGCAAAAGATTGGCTTCAGCGTCCTTCACCGCAGCTACGATGTTGTCCACCAGGGAATCGATGTACTCGCGATTCTTGCGGGGCGATTTCTCGTCCGCGTAGGCGATGGGACCGGAATGGGTGTGGGAGCAGCACAGCAGGACCTCGGTCGGGGCGAGGCGGGCGCGGATGCGGTCCACGATGAATTCGTTGATGGTCAACATGTCCAGGGCAACGATGGCGATACGAGTCGTCCCGTCAGCGAGCACCAGGGCGGTGGCGGTCAGGTCGTCGTGGACGCCGCGGTTGCCCTTGGTGCGGTCCCCGTAGCCGATCAGGAAGATGCCCTTCGGTGGGGTGATGGTGCGGCGGGCAACGCCTGCATGTAAGGGAGAGTCTTGTGGCATTTCAACTCCTTCCGCGGTGCATAATGCGTTGTACGTACTGCGTGCTTACTCCATGTTCAAATTCTTGCGCGTCTCTTCGACCGTGTCGCCAATGCGGTATCTCTGGAAGATAAAGAACCCGATGAAGATGAACACAGCCATGACCGGGAACGCTAACCGGACGCCGAGCGGATCCGCTTGGGTGTAACCGAAGTTCTCGAGCAGCAGGGGCAGGACCAGGGTCCCGACCGAGGTGCCCAGGCCGATGGCGAAGGAAAACGTGCCGTAGTAGATGGCCTCGCGGCGGCGGTTCGTCAGCGTTTCGTCGTAGTCCACCACGTTGCCCATCATGGCGTAGATCAGGATGAGATAGCCGCCCAGCGCCGTCCCGACCAGCGCAACGAAGATGTAGGCCTGGATAGAGATGGAAGCCGAGTCGATCGCGCCGATGAGGAAGCCCAGCGCGAAGACGATACCGAGCAGGAGCATACTGGCATTGAGCAGGATGCGCTGGCTGTACTTGCGGTTCAACCACGTCCACACCGGTCCCGTGAGGGCGATGAAGAGGATCAGCACGCCCTGGTAGATGCCCACGTCGCCTTCTGTCTGGCGCAGCACGAGCGTGACGAAATAGGGGAAGTTGGCCAGCACCATCTGGTAGGCGATGTGAACGGCGAGGGTGGAGAAGAACAGGATGAGGAATTGTTTGTTCTGGAAGGTGGCCTTGAGGCCTGCCAGGGCGGGCATCGGTTCCCCGATCGGGCGGTCGGTCTCGCGCAGGCCGAGCAGGGTGATGTAGATGGTGACGACGCCCACCCCGCCGACCACCGCGCCCATCGCCACCGCGCCGATGCTTTCGAACAACGGCGCCGCGACCAGCGACCCGACCAGCACGCCGACGATCCCGAAGAAGCCCTTCCAATAGCTCAGGCCGAGGCGGGCATGGGTCTCTGGGGCCATTTCGGGCATGCTGGCGTCGTACGGGATGCCCACCAGGCTGTAGCTGGTGTGGTAGATGAGGATGATGGCCATGAAGTAGAGCGCGTTGAGCGCGTAGTTCGTCTCGCTCGGCGGTGTCCAGAGCAGGATCGCTCCCAGCAGGATGAACGGCGAAGCGAAGATCAGGAACGGCCGGCGGCGCCCCCAGCACGAGCGCAGGGTGTCGGAATAGTGACCGATGAAGGGGTCGATGGCCGCATCCCAGAAAGTGGCCACGAGCAGGAGGATGCCCATGGTCACGGCAGGCATGTAGGTGGGGCGGCCTGAATCGGGCGGCGGGGCGTAGAAATACAACAGCCAGGTGCTGATCGTAATGGCCAGGATGTTCAATCCCGCTGAGGCGCTGGAATAGAGCGCTACGCGCCAGAAGGGGAGCTTGTTTTCGTTCATGGAGCCTCCTGAAATTCGATGATTCATGGGTGATCTCGGTACGACCCTCTAAGCGCATTCGGGGCTACTCGACCAACAGATTTGCGACAGTCACTTTGATTACTTCCCATACCGCTCACGCAATTTTTGCTCTGCCTCCGCCAGCTCTTGCACATTCTCCTGGATCTTCTTGATGGCTGCCACGGCATCGTCCACGCCTTTGGGCCCGGCGCGGAAGACGGCCTCGTCCAGCCAGACGGCCTCGTGCTCGCAGGCGCGGGTCGCTTCGGGCAGGTCCATTTTCTCGAATTCGAAGTATTCCGGGAAGGCGCTCGGCACGCCCAATTTAGATTTGTGTGGTTGGAACAGGGTGTAATTGTGCATGGCTTCGTAACCCACCCAGCAACCCACGCCTTCGGCATCCAGGGCGGCGCATAAGACATCGTGCTCCACGCCAAACACCTGTGGATCGATGGCAAAGATATAGCGGTAGAACGAGCGGGTGGTGTGGCGCGGGTCGCGTTCGAGCACGCGCACGCCTTTGACTTCGCTGAGCGCCTCGTCGATGTAAGCGGCCATTTCCTCGCGTTGCCTGGCCTGGGCGGGGAAACGCTCGATCCCGACCAGGGCCAGGGCTGCCTGCAGCTCCGACAGGCGGTAATTGGCGCCCATCAGGAAGTCCGAGCCGCGCTCCTCGCCGCCGCCCGGATGAGAGCGGCCACAATCGATGATGCTGGCGGCGGCTGCGGCCAATTCGGGCGTGCGGCAGAGCAGGATGCCGCCCTCGCCGGAGGTCAATGTTTTGGAGGATTGCAGGCTGAACGATCCGAAGTGACCGATCGTGCCAGCCCCTCTGCCGTTCCATTTTGCGCCGTGGGCGTGGGCGCAGTCTTCGATCACGATCAGGTTGTGTTTTTCAGCAAGTTCCATGATGGCGTCCATGTCGGCCATGTTCGAACCAAGATGGACGGGGATGATAGCCTTTGTTTTCGGGGTGATGGCGGCCTTTATTTTTTCAGGGTCGATGCAGTAGGTGCCTGGATCGACGTCCACAATGACCGGGACCGCCCCGGCGGCCATCGGCGCGGCAGCTGTGGCCTGGAAGGTGTAAGCAGGCACGATGACTTCGTCGCCCCAGCCAATGCCGGCGGCGCGGCAGGCCACCTCCATCGTCACTGTGCCGTTGGTCATCGGAACGGCGTACCCGCCGCCCTGCAACTCGGCGAACTTGCGGGCCAGCTCGGCGGTCCTGGGGCCAGGATAAGGGTAACCTCCCCAGCGGCCTGATCGGATGACTTCGGTTACCGCGTCGATATCGCGCTGGTCCCAGACAGGCCATTCGGGATAGGGTTCGGTGCGGGTCCTGGGCCCGCCGAGGATTGCTAATCGAGACATGAGAACCTCCGGGGATGATGTGGGTGTACTGGTTTCATTCTTGTACTATTTCTTTCGCGGTCTGGATGAGTTTTTGGCGGTAGGGGTAGCCGTCCATGCCAGCCATGTGCATGCCGAGCAGAACGGGGCCGACCACAGGCGGGCCATCCAAGCGGGTGATGCAGGCTTTGGGGACATGCTGGAAGATGACCTGGCGCATCGGCACGGTGAGCAGTTCACCGCCGTCGAACACGCTGCCCGACTGGACGATCTCGACTTCGGAATGATCCATGCCAATCTGGCGGGCGACCGCGACGGCCAGCCAACCCAATTCTTCGCCCGCCCAGCGAACGACATCGCGGGCGGCAGCGTCGCCTGCTTCGGCCGCCTCGAAGATTTTGACTGCGATGAAGGGGAAAAGATGGTAATACTCGTTGGAGAGACCTTCCATCAGATCAAGTTCATTTTTCGCGCCGGTGGCCTCCAGGTAGATGGCAGTCAAAGCGGTGGGCGGGATGCGCCTGATCCAGGCGTAGTTGACCATGTGCAGGCCTCGCCAGACGATTTCGATGCCGCCGCCGAATTCCCCAAAGGAGGAGCCATTGCCGACGATACGGCCTTCTTCGCCATTTGGACCCCGTCCGCAGCAGTTGACGCCCGACCCCGCCGTGACGTTGACGCCGATCCCGTGGGTTGTGCCGGCCAGCAAACCGTTGAGGCCGTCGTTGACCACGTCCACGGGGCAGGATAAACCGAGCCCGGCGATGGCCTCGAGGTGCGGCCTCCGGTCGGACGGAAAGTCGTAGCCCGCTACACCGAAACCGGCTCCCGCGATTTGTACGGCGGTCACGTTTGCCATCCGGCTGGCCTGTATGAAGGATTGCTGCAACACCTCGGTCAGGCCGTCGTACCCGACGCCTTGATGGTTGCCGCCGCCTGCCTTGCCGAAGCCGAGGCAGTTACCCGTTTCGTCCGCAATCAGGGCGTGGGTTTTGGATGAGCCAACATCGATGCCGAGGAAATAACGCATTACGTCTCCTCGCGCTTGGCATCCAGTTTTCGACGGATTTCCTTCAGTCGATCCCCGTGCAATGGGTATAGCCAGAGCAGGAAAATCGCCAGCAGGAAGCCGATCGTGGTGGGCACGGTCAGGAAGATGCGAAATCCCAGATCGACGCTGGCAGGCTGAACGTCCAGGAGCGTATCGTAGCCGAAGGCGGGCATGATCAGGCCGAACACGCTCGAGACCAGCAGTCCGCTCAAGGTGATGAGAAATCCGCTCATCCCGAAGTACATGCCCGCCCGCTGGTGGCCGGTCTTGATCTCGTCTTCGTCGATCACCTCGGTGATGATGACGTCACCGATCAGCACCAACCCGCCCAGGCCGATGCCAAGCACGATGGCGGCAGCGTAGGTAAAGTAGATGTTAGGCGAGAAGCCCATCGGGACGATGCCGAGGATCATGACGACATTGGCGAGCATGAGCGTGCGGCGGCTGTCGAGTTTGTTGGCGACCCAATTGCGCCAGGGATAGAGCGTGAGCATGGCGACCAGGAAGGCGATGCCGAGGATGACAGTGGCGAGACCTTCGTCGACTTTCAGGCTGTATTTCAGGTAGAACAGGATGCCCGCCTGGAGCGTGCCGGTGGCGAAGAAGCGCATGGCCTGCGCGCCAGCGGCGGTGAGATAGCTGCGGTTCAGGAAGGTGGCCTTGAGCGCCTCCCCAAAAGGAAAACCCGTGTCGGTCTTCAGGTCGGCCCGCTCGAACAGGGACGGATACCCGACGTAAATTGCAATGACCGAGATCACCGAGAGCAAGGCGGCCATGCCCGGCCAACCCAGCATACTCGACAAGATCGGCGGCAGGGCCGCGCCCAGTACGAGCGCCACTGTTTGGAAGATGTTCATCTTGGCGGCCACGTCGGTGCGTTCGCGGTAGGTGCCGAACATTTCCGGCAACAGACCATAGTACCCCGTCGCAATCGCCGTATACAACCCCTCCCAGATGACGATCATCGTGCCGAAATAAACCAGCAGGGCAACGGGATCGTCCTTGCCGTCGAAGGGGGCGGTGAAAATGAGCGCAAAAGCGACCGCATACGGCAGCCCGCCAAAGAGCACGTACGGGATGCGCCGTCCCCAGCGGGTGCGGGTGCGGTCGGAGAGATACCCCAGCGCAGGGTTGTTGAGCGCGTTGTAGATCGTGTAGAAGAACCAGAAGGTGGAGTACCAGGTCACCGGCAGGTTCTTCACATCTACGATGTAGAAAGCGATCACCCCTGCAATCGCTTCAGCCAACGTTGCTACGCCCAGGCTGGTGAGCGAATACAGGATGCGGGTTTTACGGCTGGTGGCGAACTCGGATGGGATGGCGGTCATTGTTTCTCCTTGAGAATCTCCCTCTCCTCAGGGGAGAGGGTTATTGTCGCATCGCTTCTCTAACTTCGCGATACCCGACCAACTGGATATCTTCCGCTTCCAAGAGTTGTTTGAATGCGTCGCTCTTGAACAGGTTGTAATTCGCCACCCGGCTTTCCCAGTCGGGCGTGATGGCCCGCAATTCGGGCGTGTCGATCGACGGGTGCAGGATGAAATGCGTCAACCCGGGCTGCAAATCGCCGAACATTTTCTTCGCCACCTCCAACTGTCCATGCGGGGCGTCCAGCGGCAAACCAGTGGCAAAATCCACCAGCACGATGCCCTGTTCTTCCAGCGAGGCCGTCAGCGTCACCAGGAATTGCGCCGTCCCCTCGTCCATGCCGAACGATTGGTACATCTCCACATCGCCTCTCGGGATGAGCGGCGGCAACTGGAATTGCGTCGCCAATTGGATGTAGGTTGGGATGAACTTGGGATGGGCCACCGCTCCCATGTGCGTGTCGATGTGGGTGACGTCTATCCCGAAATCCAACGCCCGCTGGACCTGCGCCAGCAACTCTGCCCCGGCCTCATCCGGACCGGCTCGTTCCTGGACCTCGGAATCGCCGCGGGGGAAAAAGCCTTCCTCGTCCACCAGGCTGGATCCCGTTACACCCGCCGTCAACGGACGCCAGCGATAGAATTCCCACTCGCTGGTCAGCGTGAGATGTACGCCCAGATCGTAGGCCGGATTGCGTTTCTGCATGGCCGCTGCTGCCGGGAACCACGGACAGGGCACCATCACCGCGCCCGATTTGAGCGTGCCGAATTCGAATAGATCTTCATACGCCTGGATGGACGCATGGCACATGCCGATGTCGTCGGCGTGGGTGATGACGAGACGGGCATCTTGGGGGTATCCGAGTTTTTTGAGGATATTAGAGGGCATTGCTGCTCCTTTGTTTGAATTTGTCCTGAGCGGAGCGACCCTTTCGACTAGGCTCAGGATAAACTCCGGGAGCGCAGTCGCATCGTCCCCGTTGGGGGAAGGGCGCTTCGACTACGGGTCTCCCTGGCCTGGCCAGGACGGGCGATACGCTTCGCACGCGACCCTCCGCTCCGTGAGGAAGATTGTTTAAAACTGTGGAAGCCATTGCTTGTTTGTTTCCAGCATATCATCCAGCACTTCCTGCACCTTGTCGGCACTTGGGCCGAGCGGATGCGCCAGCAGGGCCTGATACGCGGCGTTCCTGTCCCCGTGCACGGCGGCCTGGACAGTGAGAAGCTCGTACATCTTGACCGAGGAGATCAGTCCAAAACAAGCGGGGGGCAACGGTTCTGCAGGCAGCGGGTGGATGCCACCCCTGTCCACTTTGGCGGGCATTTCCAGCACCCAGTCCGCCGGCCAGGTTTCGACTGCGCCATTGTTGCGCACATTGACGGTGTGGATTTGCCCGAGATCGTTGTAGTGAGAATCGATCAACTGGGTGGCCAGGGTGGAGTAGTAGGCGCCGCCGCGCTTCATCAGGTCGGCGGGTGGCTCGGTCAGGGCGGGATCGGCGTATTCGCGCAACAGGTCCTTTTCTATTTCCATGACTTCCTCGGCGCGGGAGGGCGGCCATTTCTCCTGCGCTGCGAGCTTTTTGCCGGTGTAGTAGAAATATTGCAGGTAGTAGTTGGGCAGCATGCCAAGCGACTCGAGCGTGCGGATATCCCATTCGGGGTCTTTTTCCTGGCGGGTCCTCTCGATGAAAGTGGGGAAGATCTGCGGCCACATCTCTTCACCATCCACGGTAAAGCCATAGTGCCAGGTAAGATGGTTGAGGCCGAGGGTTTTCAATACAGCTTTTTCATCTGCGATCTTCTGCCCGGTGAATTTCTCCAGTTCTTCCAGGATTTCCATTTTGGTGGTGATGCCCACGTTGCAGACCCCCACTGCCGGGACATCCGGCGCATGGCGGTTGAGCGCCTCGGTGACCAGTCCAGCCGGGTTGGTGAAGTTCGCCAGCAATGCACCTGGAGCGGTCTCGCGGATGTCTCTGGCGATATCCAGGATGACAGGAATGGTGCGCAGCGCCTTGGCCATGCCGCCCACGCCGGTCGTTTCCTGCCCGATCAGGCCATGGCGTTTGCCCAGGTACTCGTCGCCGCGCCGGGCGGGCATCATCCCGACCCGAAGTTGGGTGATGACGTATGAAGCCCCTGCAATCGCTTCCCGTTGATCCAACGAAAGCACTACCTTGAACGGTTCGCCTTTGGCCCGGACCATGCGTTGCGCAAACCTGCCGACGACCTCGAGGCGTTCCTTGTCGATGTCCATCAGCCAGAGTTCTGCGAGCGGGAGGCGGCCGCTTCTGGCGAGGAAGCCGTTGACCAGCTCAGGGGTGTAGGTCGAGCCGCTGCCGATGACGGTGATTTTCATAATTCTCCTAACTTGGTAATGTCACTTCAAAAGAGGGAACCCGAAAAAATGGGGGGTAGGCGGGCGCACTCCCGCCTACACCCCATTTTTCGGATCTCTTTTGAATAACTGAACAACTGTGACATTGTAAAACTAGTCATTTTAGAACCCGCAATGCAGAGACTGGGGATGAAGTACTTTTAGCGGCTCGCCGCGCTCGAAACCTGTATCCGCGGCTACCTGGCGCGACTTCATATCCAGGCCCATGACCAGCATGTCCATGTCATCCGGCTCGAACTGCGTCTGGTAACAGCGTACCGCTGCGATCTTCGCATCCCAGGTTTGGGTGATGTCCGCAATCTGGTTCGGTTCGCGGGTGTAGTAGAAAACGACTCCCAGAAGATCGTGACCCCGATAAGCGGAATCAACCCCCGGGTCGGAGGAGGCGATCTTCGTCAATCCGGCGAACAGGACCGCTTCGGCCGTTGCCCGCCCTGTCTGGATGTGATCGCGATGTCCCTCGTAGGTCAGCCAGGGATCGGCGGTGAAGACAAAATCGGGCTGGATCCGGCGGATATGCTTGAGCAGGTCGCGGCGCAGGTCGAAATAGTCGTATTCGCCTGCATCAGGATATCCCAGCCAGGATTGCTCTTTCACGCCGATGATCTTCCCGGCTGCGAACTGGTCGCGTCTCAGCGCTTCGGCGGCTTCTTCCGGCGAGAGCGTATGGTCCACCACACCCATCAAATCGTTCGTGACGGTGAGGTAGAACAGGTCTGCGCCATTCTGTTGGAGTTGCTTGAGAATCCCCGCCGCGGCGATGTCGTTATCATCGTAATGGGGTTGAACGCACAAAATCCGCCTGGCGGAGAAAATATCGGGAATGGGGAGGATGGTTTCGATAGTCATTTTTTTCCATATGGTAGTTATTTCTTTTGCCTACTGGTGGTTTCGATACGCCCCGTGAAGAACGCACTTCGACAGGTTCAGCGGGTTGCTCGGGGCTACTCAACCACCAAATTTTTAATAAATTTCTACTACTTTCCCGACTCTTGCGCTTTCATACGCCGCATCCACAATCTTCATGTTGATCAGTCCTTCCGCCCCGCCGGGGACAGGCGTTTTGCCGGCATGGATACATTCGATGAAATAGGCCATCTGGGCATCGTACATCGACTGCGGACAGTGCTCGGCGCGGGGGAAGGGGAAACCCGCATCGATCACGTCCAGCTTCTTTTCCTTCTTATTCCGCAGTTCCAGTTTGGTCGGGAACAATTGCCCGAACCCCTGTGTGCCATACAGTTGCGTGGCCGCTTCCGGCCCGTCCGCGTGCGGCTGCCACCAGCCCGACTCGATATAGGATACGGCGCCGTTGTCCCAATTGACGATGATCACGCCCGTATCGTCCACGTCGAAATCCTGGTAATACGTGCCGATCTTTGCAAAGACCGACACAGGCTGCGGGTCGCCGAGCAGGAAGCGCGCCGTATCCAGCGCATGGATGCCCATATCGGCCAGCGCGCCGCCGCCCGCCAGTTCCTTGTGCGTGAACCAGCCCGACGGTCCCCAATGCGTGTGCACGCCGTAACCCTTCGTGCGGACGATTTTCCCCAGCCTGTCGGCCTGCGCTTTCAGCCAGAGCACATCCTCGTCGAAGCGCCAGCAGTGCGCCACCATCAGGGTCGCTCCGGATCTCTCCGCCGCTGCGCACATCCGCCCGGCTTCGGCGGCGTTCATCGCCATCGGTTTTTCGACCAACACGTGCACGCCCCGCTCCAGCGCCATAATCGCCTGTGGCGCATGCAAAAAGTTCGGTGTACCGATCACCAGGGCATCCACATTGGCATCGTCAAGCAATTCTTCTACCGAGGTATAACAGCACTTTACATCGAACTTCTTGGCAAACACTTTTGACTTATTCGAAAACTTCTCAACTACAGCCACCAGTTCCACCTCGGGCTGGTTCTGCGCCGCCTGCGCGTGGATGTTGGCAATATAGCCTGCCCCGCAAAAAGCGATTTTCAGGCTCATGAATACTGCTCCATTTCGTGGGCAATGCCATAGGCTAAATTGTGCTTGCGGACGTAATCTGGCAGACTTTTCAATGTCTGCTGGATGACATCTTTGGGGATGCGGTCCAGCGGGATGTGACAGGCCTTCAGCGCCGCTTCGAGCGGACCCGTAGCCTGTCCCTGCAACTTCGCCATGATCATGATCCCCGGCCCGACCAGATCGCCGTGCGGCAATCCGTGGCCCATGCGATTCTCCACGCTGTAGGCGAAATAATGCTCGCTGCCTTCTTCGGGTCGGGCGTGACCGACCTGATTGCAGAGCTGGACTTCCATGGCGAGGCAATCGTAGAGTGTTTTCAGGCCTTCCTTGTCACCGCGTCCCGCGGCCTCGGCGCAATCCAGCACGCCGCTCAAGATGCTCTGGGCATTGTCATACACCCAGGGGATGAACTCCATGCCAACAGGGTTCTGCTCTTTATCGTGGGCGAACTTCCAATCCCAGCTGCCGGTAGCAATGGACATAACATCTGTGATGCCTGCTGCTCGAATCCAAGTGGGAGCGGCGGCGATGACGTCCAGGTCGAGGATAAGTGTTTCGGGAGGCTTGGTCTCGATGTAGTAGACGCAGCCTTCCTTCCGGATTCCCGATGCAGCCGTGATAAAAGCGTCAACGGACAGGGCAGTCGGTAAAACAACCAATGGTAGATTAAGTTCGACCGCGAAATATTTCGCTGCGTCTGCCACGAGTCCGCCACCAACAGCATAGATGATTTCAGGTTTACGATTTTCGATTTTTGATTTCAGGATATCCCAATGGTCAATAGTCGCTTCGGTCACTTCGACCTGCGCTGCGATGTTGAGATGCAAGTTGTTTTTTACGGCATTCCAGGCAGGCGAAGATGTGACCGATAGAACGGAGCGTTTCTCGTCGATTTCGGAAAGCGACATGAGATGGACAAGAGGGAGGTTGTTGATTTGTTTCATTTGATATAGGATGACGAATCTGCCTGGCCGAGTACTTATGTCATATCATGTGAGGTTATATCTTCATTCGTTCGTCCTCCTCTGCATGTTCTATTGCCAGCGCAATGCCTCCCAGCACGCCTGAGCGATTGCCCAATGCGGGCTGAACGATGTATTCTTCGATATTGTTGGTCAGTAATTCATGCTTAAGATAGTTGTTGAGAAGTTCACGGACTTTCCACCTTGTTTTTTCCAACAAGAAACTTTTCTGCATCACTCCACCACCGATTACCAACTTTTTTGGGGCAAACGTGAAGATGTAATTTGCAAGGGCATATGCAATATATCCTGCTTCAAGCTCCCAGAATGGATCATCGTCTGCAAGCGTTTCCGCGCGTTTCCCCGTACGTGCTTGAATGGCCGGTCCAGAAGCCAGCCCTTCGAAACAATCGCCGTGGTAAGGACATGCTCCTGGAAACGGATCCAGCTCCGGGTCGTGCGGGATGCGGATGTGTCCCATCTCGAGGCTGACGAGACCACGAAATGGTTTTCCTCCCACGATGCACCCGCCCCCAATCCCCGTTCCAATTGTAAGATAAAGCGATGGGTCGAGGCCTTTGCTGGCGCCCCATTTGAATTCACCCATGGCGGCTGCGGCTACGTCCATATCCATTGTGATGGGGACTTTCAACTGTTCGCGCAGCATGCCGAGGATGTTGGTATTTGCCCAACCCGGTTTCGGCGTGGTTGTAATGAAGCCGTAGGCGGGCGAATTGGGGTCAATATCAACAGGGCCAAAGGATCCAAGCCCGATGCCGTGGAGTCGTCGCTGATATGGCGAAAAGAAGTCGCATACTTGCTGGATGGTTTCTGCGGGCATAGTAGTCGGGAAGCGAATCTCATCTACGATATTTTCAGGGTCGCTGCCTACTGCACAGACGAATTTCGTCCCGCCGCCCTCGATGCCGCCGTAGAACAACGCCTCGCTTGATTGTGAAGGCATACTATCGCTATCCTTTCAGTGCTCAGAACTGGTCTGTAACCATATTCGAAGCAATCACGTGGCGGTACCATTCGCCGGACTCTTTGACGATACGCTCCTGTGTTTCGTAGTCCACGCGAACCAGGCCGAAGCGTTTGGTGTAGCCGTAGGCCCACTCGAAATTGTCCAGCAGCGACCAGGCGAAGTAGCCGCGCACATCCACGCCGTCCTGCATGGCGAGGCGGGCCTGGATGATGTGCTGGCGCAGGTAGTCCAGCCGCCGCTCGTCGTGGACCTTGCCGTCTGGCGTCACATCATCCTTGAAGGCTGCGCCGTTTTCGGTGATGTAAATTGGCGGCAGGTCATATTCATTGTTGATCTTATTGAGCAGGCGGCGTAAGGCCGGAGCGCAGACCTCCCAACCCATTTCAGTGTATTCCGAGCCAGGGACAGGATCGACCTGCCCGGTGGCAGTATAAACACTGCGGGAATAGAAGTTCAAGCCGAGATAGTCCAATTTTTGGGCGATCAGCGCCATATCGCCGTCTTTGATCTCCGGCATGGCTTCGCCGAGCATCTCATGGATTTGCGGCGGGTAGTGCCCTTTGAAGATGGCATCCAGGAACAAGGGTTCTCTCTGGTTCCAGACAGCCTCCGCAGCGGAAACGTCGGCGGGGTCATCGCTGGCTGGTTCCTGGCCCCAGTGGTTGAGCACAATCCCGTAATTCAGGTGCGGAGCCACGCCCCGCATGGCTTGTACGGCCAGCCCGTGCGCCAGCATCAGGTGGTGGCCGACCTGGAAAGCTGCTTTGGCGTCCTGGATGCCAGGTGCGTGCTCGCCGACCAGATAACCATCGAACATCACCACGCTGGGTTCGTTGAAGGTCGTCCAGTATTTGACGCGGTCCCCCAGGTGCTTGACCATCAGGGCAGCGTAATCGGCAAAGGCATAGGCCACGCTACGGTTGGTCCAGCCTCCCTGTTCGTGCAGGGCGTAGGGCAGGTCCCAGTGGTAGAGCGTCAGGAAGGGTTCGATGTTCGCGGCGCAGAGCGCGTCCACTAGGCGGTCGTAGAAATCCAAGCCGGGGGGATTGATCCGCCCTCGGCCGGCTGGCAGGATACGGGTCCAGGCGGTGCTGAAGCGGTATGCTTTCAGGCCCAGCTGGCGCATCAGTCTCACGTCATCCTTATAACGGTGATAGTGGTCGCAAGCCACATCCCCGGTGGATCCATCTGCGATCTTGCCGGGTGTGTGTCTGAAGCGGTCCCAGATGGATTCGCCCTTGCCATCCTCGTCCCAGGCGCCTTCGATCTGGTAGGCAGCGGTGGCCGCGCCCCAGAGAAAATTTTGGGGAAATTGGTAGCTGGTCATGAATTATTCCTTTAAGCCGGTCAGTTTGATGCCCTGGATGAAGGTTTTCTGGGCAAAGAAGTACGCGACCACGATCGGGACAGTAAAAACGGTCGCAGCCGCCATTAGCTGGTTCCAGACCATCGTACGCTGACTCTGGAAATCCTGCAAGCCGAGGGCCATGGTGAAGTTCTTTGGGCTGGTCAGGAAGAGCAACGGACCGGTGAAATCGTTCCAGGCCCACAGAAAGGTAAAGACTGTGACTGTGGCAAGTACGGGCACGGACAGGGGGAGTACGATGCGGGTGAAGATCTGCCATTCGGAGGCCCCGTCAACGCGGGCCGCGTCGCACATCTCTTCGGGGATGGTGCGGAAGAACTGTCGCAGCAGGAATACATCATAAGCGTTGGCGAAGAAGGTGGGGATGATGAGCGGCAGGAAGGTGTTGCCCCAGCCCAGGAAGTCATTGAAGAACAGGTAAATCGGGATCATGGTGACCTGGAAAGGCAGCATCATGGTTGCCAGGATGATGACAAACAGGGTATCGCGGCCAGGGAATTTTAAGCGCGCAAAAGCGTAAGCAACCGGCGTGTTGGAAAGGAGCGTACCGACGATCGAGAAAAAGGCGATGACCAGGCTGTTCCTGAAATAGACCCAAAAGCTGGCCCCAATGCCTGGCCGGCTACCCCGTTCCATGGCATCCGGAAAATTTTGCCAGTTGAATCTGACTTCCATGATGGGTTCAGCAATTTTGGTTGTGCCCTGTTGGATTTCATATTCCATTCGTTGGCCGGGATTTGCCGGGTCGACAAACGTGCCGACTCCCTCTACGATTTTGATGGCTGCTAACTGCTTCATGCCATTCTCTGTCTGGACAGTATAGAGTGGGAGTTGCTCTCCATTTACTTCTACACGGACGTTATCATACGGCAACCAGCGCGGGGGTGTGTGGAAGACGTCCTGGTTGGATTTAAAGGCAGTTAACAACATCCATAGAAATGGGATCAGGAAAAATAATCCAATAAAGTTAATGAGAGCATGGCTAAACAAAGACTTGAAGAAGTTTCTAACTTTGCGAGCTCGCAGGCGTTTGCGGTGTTCTTCATCGATTCCGGGGGAAACTCGAAAGCCAGGATATTGGGTGGGAGAATTGTCCGTCATGGTGTTACCCTGCGTAATAGGTAAAGCGCTCGCTGACCTTCAGTAACAAGAGTGTACAGATCAGAATGACGATGAACAATACCCAAGCCATTGCAGATGCATATCCCATTTTGAGCCACAAAAAGCCATTCTGGTATAGATAAACACTGTAGAAGAGCGTTGAATTCAATGGGTAGCCGAGATCATGTGTGCCACGGAAAACATAGGCTTGCGCAAAGTATTGGAACATGGCAATCACGCCTGTGATCAAGTTGAAGAGCGTGATCGGTGAAACCATTGGAATCGTTACATGCCACAGACGTTGCCACCAGCTCGCTCCATCCAGTTCAGCGGCCTCCAGCAAACTAACGGGCACATCCTGCAAGCCAGAAAGATAGATGACGATCGTGCCACCCATGCCCCACATGCCCAGCAGGATCAAACCCGGTTTGGACCAGGCCGGGTTACTCATCCAGTTTGGGCCTTGGATGCCGATATACCCCAACAGCGTATTAAGGATACCGGTTTGTGGATTGAGTATCCAAAGCCAGAGAATGGTGCTTGCCACGGTGGGGACGATGGAAGGTAGGAAGTAGATCACACGGTAGATGGACTGTCCGCGCACTTTCAGGTTAAGCAACACAGCACAAAAGAAAGAAGTCAGTAATGTGATTGGAACGCCGATGGCAACCATATAGAGTGTGTTGGACAGCGATTTCCAGAATTTGTCATCCATCAGCAGATTGGCATAATTCTGTAAGCCGATCCATTCGTTTGGCTGCCTGGGGTGGTAGATGGTGAAACTGTAAAAGAACGATGCTACCATTGGGTAAAGGGTGAAGACCAGGAAGCCGATCGTCCAAGGCAGCAGGAACAGCATCCCGGTCCGGAAATTGAGGCGATCACGAACACTCCATTTCGGCAAGCGGGGAGGCCAGGTCCATTTTCTTTTCATTTGCAATTCTTCCATGTGGTTTTCCTTCCTGATCAAAGGGATAGAGAAAAGAGGGCGGCGTCCCCCACCGCCCTCTTATGCTAGGACCTGCTACTTTAATGCTTCTTCCAGTTTCGGGGCAAATTCCGCCTGGAGTTCATCCAGCAGCGGTTTAGGATCAGCACCGTGATGCACTACCTGCTCGAAGACCAGCCCGTAGGCGTCGTTGAGTTCCAGCGAGATAGGAGTTGTAATGATGTAAGTTGCATTTGGGCTGGACATCAGGTCGGTGAAGACCTTGAACTTGGGATTCTCCGTGAAGCACGGATCTGTAGCTGCTTTCTTGCTGGTGGGCAGGTTGGCGTTGAAGCAGAATTCCTCCGCCACGATCTCCGGTGACATCATCCAGGCCAGCAATTTCGCGGATGCCTCTCTGTTCTTTGCCCCGGCGGGGATAACCGCGACTGTGCCCTGCACAACAGCCGTATTGGCGCGCTCCGGGTGGTCAGCCGGGGGTGGGAAGGGCGCCACGCCATAGCTGGCTTCAGGCTTGAAGGCGCTGATAAAGTTCGGACCAGTCATCCATTCACCGTCCACGTACATGGCCATCTTGCCGGTGTAGAAGGGATAATCGGCTGACATGTAGGCATCTGCCCAGCCGGACGATAGCGCCAGCACCTCATCTGCGCCATACTTGGTGTAGAACTGCTGTTGCCAAAGCAGGGAATCGATCATAGGCTGACTGTTGACAGTCAATTGGGTGCCGTCTTCGCTATACCAAAAACCGCCGAACATACGGACGTAAAGATCGCTATGATCCCAACCCTGATCAGGCAGGAAACCGACTTGCATGAGCTTGCCATCTGCATCGCGCAATGTCATTTTGTCGGCAAATTCGGCTAATTCTTCCATTGTTTTGGGTGGCGTTTCAGGATCCAGCCCGGCTGCCTCGAACATGTCTTTGTTCCAAAACAAGGCATACATGTCCGTTCCCCAGGGCAAGCATAAGATCTGATCGCCAGATTTGCATTGCTGCAGCGGCGCTTCGAAGAAGTCGTTCAGGTCGATGCCGCCGGTCTTGATGATGTCCGACAGTTCGGTGACCAGTCCCTCCTTGGCATAGGATTTGACCAGGTCGCCTCCCGAGAGTACCAGCACATCCGGTGGTTCCGAACCGGTCAGTGAGGGAAGGATTTTGTCTTCCTCGACCGGCGCAGTAACTTCGACCTTGATGCCCGATTCGGCGGTGTATTTATCGAACAGTTCCTGGATCTGCTGCGGGTTGTCGCCCCACTGGATCCAAACGCGCAATACTTCTGGTTCTGTACTTACAGCTTGCTCTCCGCCGCCGCAGCCAGCCAGCAGCATAGAAACCAGGATGCAAATAGAAATCAGGGTATTAAGTTTTTTGTGCATATTCTCCTCCGAAAAAAATCCATGAAGGTTTATCTTTAGGGCGGCTGAAAAAGTATTTTCTCTGCTCACCTCCTTATTCTAGTAAGACTTATTCGGAAACAGTCCCTGCGATTGGGCAGGTGGACAGCCACAGGATTCGCGGATGACGATCTCAGTCCGCAACAGGACCAAGGTCTCTGCCTGCTGACCGCGAATCAGGCGCACCAATTGCCTGACGCCTTCCCTGCCAACCTGCTCGATCGGAGCACGGACTGTAGTCAGGGCTGGCCGCAGGTAACGCGCGATGGGAAGGTCATCAAATCCAACCACTGCTACATCCTGTGGGACATGTTTTCCCGCTTGTGTCAACGCCGAAATGACCCCGGCTGCCGTGTCATCGTCGCCACCAAAGACAGCATCAAAATCAACACCTCTGGTCAACAATTCCCGTATAGCAATCTGGGCTTCTTCTTCGTTAAATCCGCCCATTGCAACCAGCGATGG
This sequence comes from Anaerolineales bacterium, assembly GCA_034435215.1. Taxonomy (GTDB): domain Bacteria; phylum Chloroflexota; class Anaerolineae; order Anaerolineales; family Villigracilaceae; genus JAABUE01. The sequence continues at coordinate 16,927 of DAOTXM010000191.1, read as the reverse complement.
ATCGAACGGTATTTCATTCACTTGCAAGGCTTCGCGGTAGCCGCGCTCGCGCCACTCAGAATCTTCGTTGCCTTCCGGACCGCGCAAAAAAACAATCCGGCGGCGGTCGTGGGTATGGATGAGATGTTCCACGATTTGTTGCGCGCCGGATTTGTTCTCGATGGTGATGGTGGGGATATTCAGAGAAGAAGGGGGTGTTTGATATAAAAGGACAGTGGGAAAGTTGAGCGCATGCAAACGGCTGAGTTCTTTTTCGTCGATGCTTTGCGTGAAGACGATCAGCCCATCTGTATTATGTTCTCCCAAAGGGCGGTGTGCTACCGGTGTGGACGCGTGGGGCGTGTGGCTGGTGGCATGGATCAACAAGTCGAAACCAGCCATTTGGGCTTCCGCTTCGATGCCTCGCAGGAGTGGGGAAAAGAAGGCACCGCCGATTTCAGGCAGTAGCAAGCCCAAAGTCTCCGTGCGACGCCTGGCCAGCACACGCGCTGCCGCGCGCGGGACAAAAGCCAGTTCCCTGATGGCTTCTTGAACTCGTTGGGCTGTCTCGCTGGCAACAGGCGTCGTCCCATTGATCACACGGCTGACCGTGGCAATCGATACCCCTGCCTTTTGAGCAACATCTGAAATTGTGGGTTGTTGTTTCTTGGAAAGCATTGATGTAAGCGCTTTCTGAAAACGCTTACATAGTATAGCAAACCTTCGATACAGAGTCAATCGTTTGTGCACATCCTTTCCAAAATTGCCCCTTGAAAATCGTTCAAAAATGACTATAATAATGATTGTATATGATTGATTGCGATTGAACATGACTATATTTGATACGCTTTCCAACTTCGAGCGCCAGCGCGAAGTGACCCGTTTGCTCGAGCGGACTGGGCGACTCTCGGTGGCGCAAATCTGCGAACAATTTGGTATCAGCGAAGCGACTGCCCGCCGTGACCTGGAGGCGCTGTCGGAAGAAGGACGCATCCAACGCGTACATGGCGGCGCAATCCTGGTCCGCCAGGCAACCCCTGAAGAGCCGATCCTGAGCCGAAGTCACGAGCAGGAAAATGAGAAGGAGCGCATCGGCCGCGCTGCCGCGGCCCTCATCCAGGATGGAGAAACGGTTTTCCTCGGCTCGGGCACGACTGTTTTACAGGTGGCGCAGCATCTCGTAACGCGGAATATTACGGTCATCACCAATTCGCTCCCCGTGATCAATCTGATGTCTGGAAAGGAAAATATCTCGTTAATCGCCCTGGGGGGGATGTTGCGCGACAGCGAACTGTCGTTTATCGGTCACATCACCGAGCAGGCTTTATCTGAAGTGCGGGCAGACAAGGTCATTATTGGAATTCGCGCTATCAGCCTGGAACAGGGGCTGACCAACGATTATCTGCAAGAAACCCTGACGGATCGCGCCATTTTGAAAATTGCGCGGGAAGTCATCATTGTGGCAGACCATACGAAATGTGGTGTAGTATCAACCGCTTTTGTAGCGCCTCTGAAAAGTATTCATAAACTGGTGACTGATGATAAGACGCCTTCCGAGTTTGTCTCTGCGTTGAAAGCACAAAGGATTGATGTGATCGTCGCTTAACTTAGCGTTCAAACGGACAACCATTTGTCCGAGAAAACAAAAAGGAGAAGAAAAAATGAAAGGATCACCCGTTAATCTATTTGTCTCGCTGTTACTGGCGTTTGGTTTCGTGCTAACAGCATGTGGGGCTCCGACCGCGGCGCCTGAACCCGTAGTGCCTCAGCCTCCAGCAACAGAAGCACCCCAAGCTCCTGCAACAGAGGCACCTCAACCCGCCGCTGCTGAAGAGACTATCACAGTCATCTTTCCAAAACACGAGGCCGATCTAAGCGGCGCTTTTGAAGCCCGCATTCGGGAGTTCGAGAAACAATCCAACATCAAGGTCGAACTGATACAGAGTGATTGGGACTCGGTTGCAGACCGCGTCGTTCCTGAGATGGCAACGGGCGGAAGCGCCTATGATGTTGTCGAGTTTGACAACGGTTGGGTTGCTGAATGGTGCGGCGCTGGTTGGATTACGCCTCTTGATGACTTTATGCCTGCCAATTACACCGACGGCATGATCCCAGGGCTTGTAGATCTATTCTCCTGCCCGGATGGGAAGCTCTATGGTGTGGTATGGAACAATGATACACGCTTCTTCTACTACAATGCTACAAAACTGGAAATGGCTGGTTTTACCGAACCGCCAAAGACCTGGCAAGAACTCAAGGATATGAGTCTCGCTGCAAAGGAAAAAGGGGTGGTTCCATACGGTATGGCTCCCTTCTGGAACCAAGAATGGTCGTTGGGCAATGAGTTCCACTTTTGGACATATGCCTTTGGCGGCAAAATTGTGGATGAAAACGGTTGCTTCGAATTCAATAAAGATCCAAATACGCAAGCGGCATTGCAATATATGATGGACAGCCTGAAGGACGGCGTCTCCAACCCTGCCGGCTTGACCTATGATCAGGCCGCCTCGCAGGATGTTTTCTTGAAAGGCGATTCGCTCTTCTTGCCTCAAGGTATTGCTGGCCTGATGGCATATACCAAAGATCCTGCGGTTTCCAAAGTTGATGGCCAAATCGAGGTCGGTTTGGTTCCCGGTGTAGAGGCTGGCATGAGCGCAGCGTTGACGCTTCCCGAGGCTTATGCCATCCCTGCCAACTCGCAACATAAAGAGGCTGCCTGGAAGTTCATCGAGTTTATGACCAGTAAAGAGACCAATAAAGCTTTGGCGCAGGAGATCGGTCTGTTGCCAATCTGGGTGGATATGTATGCCGATCCTGATCTTACGGCTACCTATCCTTTCTGGGCGGATTTCCAGGCGCAATTGCAGACTGCGCGTGGCCTATCAAAGTTGACATGGTATGGCGACTTCGTTGATATCAGCACTGCGGAAGTCCATAAAGCATTGGCTGACAAGCAGACCGCGCAACAGGCTTTGGATAACATGGCCGCCGGTTTGTCTCAATTCGAGTGCAAACCATAAACGTTCTTTGCAAGCATGCCTGCCTCTGACGAGGCAGGCATGCTTCACCCTGGCATGCAGAAAATCAGACGTCATTCCCGGCCCATTTTTGATGACCCTCGTACATTGGGTTTAATTCTTGTAACCCCAGCGATATTGGCTATTCTGGGGGTTGTGCTGGTTCCACTGCTCAGTTCTTTATGGCTGAGCCTGCAACAGCGCGATCTACCACGTCCCCAGTATGACGCTTTTATCTGGTTCAAGAATTATGTAGATTTGTTGCATGATCCACGCTACCTAAACTCTCTCCAGGCCACATTCAGGTTTAGCTCGTTATCGGTCATCTTTGAAATGATCATCGGTGTGGCAATTGCTGTCGTGCTCAACCAAAAGTTTCATGGCCGAGGCTTTGTCCGTGGCCTGATGATCTTGCCATGGGCCATGCCTTCCATTGTCAATGCCGCGATGTGGAAATGGATCTATAACGCCGACTATGGCGCGCTGAATGCCCTGTTGACACAACTGCATATCATCGATACTTATCGGATCTGGCTTGCGGAACCCGTAACTGCCACCGTCTTGATGATTCTGGCCAATGTCTGGAAGGAAACGCCTTTCACTGTCATTTTAGTATTGGCCGCATTGCAAACCATCCCCGAGGATCTCTATGAAGCCAGCCGCGTAGACGGCACATCAGAATGGCAGGCCTTTTTACATATTACCCTGCCGTTGATCATGCCTGTCCTTATGATAGCAGGTTTACTGCAATTCATCTGGGGCTTTCAGACATTTGAATTGATCTATATCGTTACCGGAGGCGGCCCCTTCAGCACGACAGAACTGACCACTTTGCGTATCTATGCGACAACATTTCGCTCTCTACGCTTTGGATACGGCGCTGCCATGGCTTATCTCACCAGCCTGATTGTTCTTATACCAGCGGTCGTTTATATCCGCTCGGCTTATCGGAGGATTGTGGAACTGTAGCATGCACCGCATCCTGAAACGTTTTTTTCTATATTTGATCGTGGCCTGTATCGTCATTTGGACGATCGCGCCTTATGTCTGGTTGATCATCTCCTCGCTCTCTTTGAAGATCGACCTGCTCACCGTGCCCTTGCGCTGGATTCCCTCGCGTTTGACATTGGAACATTATTATTCTTTATTTTTTGAGCGCGGCGGCGAATCGGTCAATGTTCGGTTGTTCATTCAGTCCCTTGGCAACTCCGCAATCATTGCTTTATCTACAATGATGATCTGCCTTTTCCTGGGTGTATTGGCAGCCTATGCAATTGCCCGTCTTCGTTTCAAAGGCAGTAACTTGATGGTTTTGATCATGATGGCCATCCAATTGGTGCCGCCCATCATACTTGTCGTGCCGTTGTATGTAATCATGCGTCAATTGCAATTGCTCGATAAAAGGATCGGGTTGATCATCGTAGACATCAGCATCGTTCTGCCACTGGTCATCTGGCTGATGCGCGGGTATTTCAGTTCGATTCCTTCGGATCTGGAAGATGCCGCGCGCATCGATGGTTGTACGCACCTGGGAGCCCTGGTCAGAGTGATTCTGCCGCTTTCCGGACCGGGTTTGGTCAGTGTGATGATATTTGCTTTTATTGCATCGTGGAACGAATATTTGTACGCCTTTATTTTTACGAATGTCGATGCCAAGACGCTCCCTGTGCTCATCGGAGAATTCAGCACGAAACTCGGACTTGAATATCTACGGATTGCTGCTGCCGGCGTGCTTGCCAGTCTGCCTCCTGTGATCCTGGCCCTTGTTTTTCAGCGTTTCATCATTCGCGGGCTGACTGCCGGAGCAATAAAATAATGTTGCTTGAAAATTTTCGCCCTCGATCCAAACTTGTGACCAAAGTAACCCTGGTCGATAAACCACGTTTCCCAGTTATCGACGCACACAATCATCTCGGTGAACCCTTTGGCGGCGGCTGGGACAAAAAGCCCTTGCCCGAGCTGCTTGACTTGTTAGACGAAGCAGGTGTGACTCACTACGTTGATCTCGATGGCGGCTGGGGCGAAGACATCCTGAACGCCCACCTCGACCACTTCAAGGCGAAAGCCCCGGAGCGGTTCCGGATTTTCGGCGGGGTGGATTGGTCGCAGTGGGAGAGCAAGGGGAACAGATTCCCTGAATGGGCAGCGGGCAGGTTCAAGGTCCAGAAGGAACGGGGCGCGCAGGGGTTGAAGATCTGGAAGGGGTTTGGGCTGTACGTCCGCGACCAGCAGGGCGAATTGGTCAAAGTCGATGATCCACGTCTCAGCCCGCTCTGGGAGATGGCCGGGGAGCTTGGCCTGCCGGTCATGATCCACGTGGCGGACCCGGTGGCTTTCTTCGACCCGATCGATGAAACCAACGAACGCTGGGAGGAATTGAGAGCGCATCCCGATTGGGCTTTTACCAGCCCGCCCTTCCCGCCCTTTACGAGTATCATGGCGAGTCTTGCCAACCTGGTCGCGCGCCATCCGAACACGACCTTCATCGGCGCGCACGTAGGCTGTTACGCGGAAAACCTGGGCTGGGTGGGCACGCTGCTCGAGCGTTGCCCGAATTTCTATGTGGACCTCAGCGCCCGCATCGGTGAATTGGGGCGGCAGCCCTACACCGCGCGGCGATTCTTTATCGAGTACGCCGACCGCATCCTTTTCGGATCCGACATGGGTCCGGACCTGGATGCCTATCGCATCTGTTATCGCTTTCTCGAAACCGACGACGAATACTTCAACTACAACAGCGGGGATATCCCACTGCAAGGGCGTTGGTACGTGCATGGTCTGTATCTGCCCGAGGATGTCTTGAGGAAAGTCTATTCAGAGAACGCCAGGCGCGTTTTGGGGATGGAGCGATTATGACCGTTGAAAATTTTGCAACCTATCGTGAGATCAAATCGCAACCAGATGCCTGGGCCCAGGCGTTGGATGTGACCAAAATTTCACAATTGCCCAAGGCCGAGAGGTACAGCCAGGTTATCTTCACGGGTTGCGGCTCGACGTATTACCTCTCGCTGGCCGCGGCGGCTTTATACCAGGAACTCACCGGTTGCGCGGCACGGGCGGTGCCGGGCGGGGAGTTGTTGTTGAACCCGCAAACTGTGGTGCCAATTGGTAGCGTAGCATTTCCGGAAGGAGACAATTTGCGCTACCTGCTGGTTGCTATCAGCCGTTCCGGGACGACCACGGAAACGATCAAGGCGGTCGAGAAATTCAAAGCGGAGAAGCAGGGTGAGGTGGTCGTCATCAGCAACTATGATGAAGCGCTTTCGCGCCTGGCGGATGCCAGCCTTGTGATCCCCACAGGACAGGAGGAGTCCGTTGCGCAGACGCGTTCCTTTGCCTCCATGTACGTGGCAGCCTCGGGACTTGCTGCGCGCATGGCAGGCCGGGGTGACCTATTGGACTCCATGTCCACCCTGCCCAAAATCGGCGAACGCCTCATGCGGGACTTCGAGCCTGCCGCCCGGCAAATGGGCGAAAACCTCGACTTCGACCGTTTCTACTTCCTCGGCAGCGGCATCCGCTACGGACTGGCCTGCGAAGCCAACCTGAAAATGAAGGAGATGACGCTCACGCACAGCGAGCCGTTCCATTTCCTGGAATTCCGCCACGGGCCGATGAGCATGGTCAACGAGAAAGCTGTTGTGGTGGGGTTGGTGTCAGAGTCAAATCATAATCATGAGAAAGCCGTGTTAAACGAGATGCAGGCCCTCGGGGGTAAGAGCGTGGCGCTGGGCGAAGCGGGCGTGGATATTGCTTTTGAGTCGGGTACCCCCGAAGGCGTGCGCGGCGTCCTGTATCTCCCTGTTTTGCAACTGATGGCGTTCTACCGCTCGCTGGCAAAAGGCTTGAACCCCGACCGCCCAAAGAATTTGTCAGCGGTCGTAAGACTGGATTTGTGAGAGGAGGCTGGATACGCGCGAATACCCTGACCTTTGTGAAACCCAATTCGTTTTTGATCGAAAGGAGAGAAGCATGAAAAAGTTGATGTTCGTTCTTGTGATTGCAGGCCTGGTGCTTGCCGCGTGCGGCGGAGGCGTAAAGCCCGCTGCAGAAGGACCGGTGGAAATCACTTTTACGATGTGGGGCGCGCCTGAAGAGCTGGCGGTATGGCAGGCGGGGGTAGATGATTTCCACAACACCAACCCGAACATCACCGTGAAGGTGGATGTCTCGGACTGGGATTCGTACTGGACGAAATTGAACACGTTGATTGCAGGCGGGACGCCTCCAGATGTGTTCGCCATGGACGCACCGCTTTTCTTGGATTGGCAAAGCCGTGGGGCGCTGTTGAACCTCCAGCCATATATCGACGCCTCTCCCGGATTCCTAGATGGTTTCTATCCGCAGACATTGACCGCTTACAAGACCACGGATGGTTACTACGGTCTGCCGCGCGATTTCCAGACCATCGTGCTGTTCTACAACAAAGATATGTTCGATGCCGCGGGTGTGGCCTATCCCACTTCTGATTGGACCTACGATGACTTGCTTGCAGCCGCCAAACAGTTGACGCTCGATACGAACAACGATGGCAAGATCGAGCAGTATGGCTTCTGGTCCGACACCTGGGATATGGAACTGCTGTGGAGCGAGGCCATTTGGGCGTACGGCGGCGAGATCATCAGTGACGACCATACGAAGACTTTGATCGGCGAGGGCGGCGCGCGCGAGGCCTGGCAATACATTGACAGCCTCTATAAAGAGGGCGTAATGCCGACGCCAACCGCAGCCGGTGAGTTTGGCGGCGATCTGTTCCAGGCGGGGATGGCGGCCATGACCACCATCGGTCACTGGGCTGTTCCGGGGTATGTGCAGTCCGGGATCAACTTCGATGTGGCGCCCATGCCCAGCGGTCCGGCGGGACGCGCCACCAGTGTGAACAGCGCCGGGTTCGTGGTTGCGAAGAATTCCAAACACCCGGAGGCAGCCTTCGAATTCATCAAGTTCGCATTGAGCGAGGCCGGACAGAAACGCCTGGCGGAATTGGGCTTCGCCATCCCGGTGCTCAAATCTGTAGCGGAAAGCGATGCCTATCTCAAACAACCTGGGGAACTCGACCAACGCGTGTTCCTGGATTCGGTTGCCTTCGCCCGCATGAAGCCGGTCTTCAAGGGGTATGAGGAATGGGCAGGCGTCGTTGGTGACGGGTTGATCCCCGTTTTCGACGGCGAGGCGGAGTTGGACGCCACCCTCGCTGAAGTGGTCGCGGCAGCGGACGAAGTGCTGGCGCAGAATAAGTAAAATTTCCCTCACCCTACCTCTCTCCCAAAAGGAAAAGGGACTCCCCTCCCCCCTATGGGGGAGGGGTTGGGGGTGAGGGCAGGAGCGCGCATGGAATACGGGCTCAAACCGCTCGGGCGCGAGAAGCTTTGGTTGTGGCTGATGCTCGCGCCGACCATCATTGGCCTGGTGTTCGGGACGATCGGCTCGTTGCTGGCAACGCTCGGGCTAAGTCTGTTCGACTGGGACCTAATCAACCCGCCCACCTGGACCGGGTTTTCGAATTACGTTGCCCTGTTCCAAAACAAGGATTACATCGAAGCGTTCGCAAATACGCTGAAGTTCTCCGCGCTGTATGTGCCGGGGGTGGTGGGCATTTCACTTGTTTTGGCAGTTTTACTCAACCGCAAGATCCGCGGCGTCGGCATTTTCCGCACGATTTACTTCCTCCCCGCCGTGACTTCTGCCGTGGCAACCGCGCTGGTCTGGAACATGATCTACGGCAAGGACACCGGCATCCTGAACTGGATGCTGGAGAGTCTCGGCCTGACGCCGGTCTGCTGGCTGTGCACGGACAACGCCATGATGTCCGTGGTGATCGTCAATGTGTGGGGCGCAATCGGGGAAGGCATGATCATCTTTCTCGCCGGGCTCACTGCCATCCCGCGCGACTATTACGAGGCCGCCTCACTGGATGGCGCCAGCGACCTCCAGCAATTCTTCAAGGTGACTCTGCCGCTGGTTACGCCCAGTATTTTCTTCCAAACGCTGATCTCCGCCATCAACGCATTTCAAGCCTACGATTACATTTACATGTTGACGCGTCGCGGACAGGGCGATAGCAGCGTCCCGGTGGCGGTGTATTCGATCTATCGTAATGCCTTCCACTTTTTCCGCATGGGCGACGCCAGCGCGCAGGCCATCCAACTGGCGGTGCTGGTGGCGATCTTCATGGCGATCATGTTCTGGTGGGAACGCCGTTACGTAGTCTACGAATAGGAGCCGGGTATGTCCAAGTCGCTTCAAAAAACCATCCTTGACATTCTCACCTACACGCTCCTCGTTCTCGGCGCGTTGACCATGCTGGGTCCTTTTCTGTGGATGATCTCGGTTTCCTTCCGCGAACCCGCCGCGCAGTTCTCGCGCAATATCATCCCTAATCCCTTCACATTACAGAATTATGTCGACCTCTTCGAAGACCTGCCGGACCAGGCATTCTTTTACCTGACCTTCAACAGTTTCAAGTTATCTATCTTAGCGGCCATCGGGCAAATCCTGACCTGCGCCATGGCAGCTTTTGTGTTCGCCATCGTCAAGTTCAAAGGGCGCGACTTCCTGTTCGCGTTGCTGCTGGCCACCCTGATGATCCCTGCTCAGGTCTCGCTGATCCCTAATTTCATCATCTTCAAATACCTGGGCCTGATCGGAACGCAGTGGCCGCTCATTCTACCCGCATTTTGGGGCGGCGCTTTTGGGACCTTCCTCCTGCGCCAGTATTTCCTGACGATCCCGCGTGACCTGGTGGATGCCGCCCGCATGGACGGCGCTTCGCTGTTCAACATTTTCTGGCGCGTCTACCTGCCGCTTTCTAAACCCGCCGTAGCCGCGCTGGCGATCTTCGTCTTCAAGGATGCCTGGAACGACCTGCTTCACCCGCTCGTTTACCTGCCCACCGACATGCAAAAGACCACGCTCACGGTTGGACTGGCATTCTTTCAACAGCAACTTCAAATGGGCGGAAAATTCACTGTGTTGATGGCAGGCGCATTCCTGTCTATTTTGCCATTGCTCATCATCTTCTTCATCGCGCAGAAGCAATTCATCGAAGGCATTGCCCTGAGCGGTGTGAAGAGGTGAATTTTTGCCCTCACCCTAACCCTCTCCCATCGGGAGAGGGGACTCCCTTCTCCCCGCGGGAGAAGGGTTGGGGATGAGGGAGACTATCTGACTCACACCAGGAGACTCTATGACCAAAATCACCTTCATCGGCGCAGGCAGTTTGGGCTTTACCCACGAGCTTGTGCGCGATATTCTGACTTTCCCGCTTTTACAAGATGCCACCATCTCCCTGATGGATATCCACGCCGAACGGCTCGAATGGGCCAAAAAGGGCGTGGAAAAACTGGTTGCGGCCGGGAATCACCCCGCGAAAGTGGAAGCAACCCTGGACAGGGTCGAAGCGCTGCGCGGCGCGGACGTCGTCCTCACCACCATCCTGGCCGGCTCCACCGAAGTCTGGCGGCATGATATCGAAATCCCCAAGAAATACAGCGTGGATATCAACGTGGGCGATACGCGCGGACCGAGCGGCATCTTCCGCTTCCTGCGCACCATCAACCCGATGATGGACATCGTGCGCGATATGGAAAAGGTCTGCCCGAACGCTGTGTTGCTCAACTATACCAACCCGATGGCCATGCTGGTGTCTGCCATCCAGAAACAGTCCTTCATCCGCGTGACCGGGTTGTGCCACTCTGTGCAGGGGACAGCCATGATGCTGGCCGGTTGGATCGGCGCGCCTTACAATGAGATCGACTACCTGTGCGCTGGCATCAATCACCAGGCCTGGTATCTCGAGTATAAGTGGAAAGGCCAGGATGCTTACCCGCTCATTCACAAGGCCATCACCGAGCGGCCCGAGATTTACAACGAAGAGCCAGTGCGTAACGAAATGTACCTGGCGCTTGGACACTATGTCACCGAGTCGAGCGGGCATAATTCCGAATACAACTGGTGGTTCCGCAAACGCCCCGATCTGATCGAAAAATACTGCACGCACGGCACCGGCTGGAATCCCGGCGCGTATGCTTACATCCTGAAGGAATACCAGCACAACGAAGCCACTTGGAAAGACCAGGTCAAAGCAGAACTTGCCCGGCCGCTCACTGCGGAGGATTTGGAGCGCGGACACGAATACGCCGCTTATATCATCAATGCCCTGCAAGGCGGCGAGCCGTTCAAATTCAATGGCAATGTTCAGAACACACACCTCATCACCAATCTGCCCGAAGGCGCCTGCGTCGAGGTCCCCGTGCTGGTCGATCGCGCCGGTTTCCATCCGATGCACGTTGGCGCGCTCCCGCCCGCGTGCGCCCTGCTGACCCAACTCTCCAGCGGCATCGAAGAGATGGCCATCCAGGCATCGCTGGCGGGCGACCCGACCATGGTCTACCGCGCCATCTGCCACGATCCGTTGACTGCCTCAGTACTATCTCTTGCTGAAATCAGGCAAATGACAAATGAACTGTTTGCACAACACAAGGAATACCTGCCTCAATTCAAATATCATGCGGTTTAAGGATTTCCTGATCCTCTGTCTGACTCTGGCTTTGACTTTTTCCGCTTGTAGAATCAACTCGGACGAGGACAGCGCTTCATCCTACCCCGTGCCTGCCTCGCCGACCAATGGAGTTTTACCTGCTACGATGACATCTTCTGTTTCCACTTCCAAAGATTGGTGGCATCCCGCCGTAGGACTCACCTGGCAATGGCAAATTGGTAACGACGATATCGACACCTCCATCGAAGCCGATGTCTATGACGTGGATTTATACGTGGACCAGGCCATTATCGACGAGCTGCATACGCAGGGGCGCAAAGTCATTTGTTATATCAGCGTCGGCTCATGGGAGGATTGGCGTCCCGACAAGGACCGCTTCCCACCGGAAGTATTAGGGAAAGACTACGAAGGCTGGCCCGGTGAAAAATGGCTGGATATTCGCCAGATCGATAAACTCGCACCTATCCTGCTTGCCCGTCTTGATTTATGTGCTTCTAAAGGTTTTGATGCGCTCGAACCCGACAACATGGAAATCTATACCAACGATACCGGCTTCCCGCTGACCTATGACGACCAGCTCCGCTATGCCCTCTGGCTGGCGGAAGAAGCTCATAAACGCGGCCTGGCCATCGGGCAGAAGAACGCTTCCGATATGACCGCCGACCTGGTGGATAGATTCGACTTTGCCATCACCGAAGATTATTTCTACTACGGCGAGGCCGAATCCATGCTGCCGTACATCGAAGCGGGCAAGCCCGTCTTTGCCGCGGAATACACAGACCTGCCTGGCGATTTCGAAGCCTTCTGCCGCCGGTCGAAGGAATTGGGCTTCAGCACCATCCTCAAGCACCGCGACCTGGATGCATGGTTACAAACCTGTCCCTAGATCCCCTCTCCCTTTGGGAGAGGGATAGGGTGAGGGAGCCCTGACCCATGAAACCTATCACCATCGGCAAACTGCGCGGACTGCAACAAATCTCTTCCGCACGCGGCACTTTCACCGCCCTCGCCCTCGACCACCGCCAGAACCTGCGCAAGGCCAATCCCGCCTTCGTCAGTGACGAGGAACTTTCCCGTTTTAAGCTTGATGTTACCTCTATCCTGGCTGAGGAAGCAACCGCCGTATTACTCGACCCCGAAGTCTCTGCGGCGCAGGCCATTGCCAAAAGCGTAATCCCCAAGGAGGTCGGCCTGGTCGTCGCGCTCGAATCCACCGGTTACACCGGCGATGCAACCGCCCGCCACGCGCAGATCATTCCCGGCTGGTCAGTGGAGAAGGCCAAGCGCATGGGCGCCAGTGCGATCAAATTGCTGGTCTATTATCACCCCGACTCGCCTACTGCAAGAGCGATCGAAGATTTCACGGCAAAAGTAGCGGAAGAATGCAAAGAGTACGACCTTGTCTTGATGCTTGAGCCACTGTCCTATTCGCTGGATGAGAGCAAGAAACTGACTTCAGAAGGAAAGCGATCCGTTGTGGTCGAAACTGCCAGACGGCTCACCCCGCTCAACGTGGACGTCCTCAAGGCCGAATTTCCATTGGACATCAACGATCCCGGCGAATCCAAATGGCTGGAAGTCTGCCAGGAGATCTCATCCGCCTCCATCACGCCGTGGATATTACTCTCCGCGGCAGTGGATTATGAAGCCTACGTGCGCCAGGTCACGGTGGCCTGCAACGCGGGCGCAAGCGGGATCGCGGTTGGACGCGCCGTCTGGAAGGAAAGTGTGCAATTGGATGGCAAAGAGCGGATTGACTTCTTGCGCACGGTTGGCAAGGAAAGATTGTCGCGGCTCACCTGCCTGTGTAATGCGCTTGGCAAGCCTTATAGCGACTTCTATCAAGCGGATGCGCCTTTTGACTGGTATCGAAATTATTAGCTCGCCATGCGACCTGCTTCGCTAATCTGGGCGCCTCCTTTATATTTCTTGTATTATGCTGCGGCGGCGGCATTGATCCCGTTTCTGGTGGTCTATTATCAGGAACTTGGGCTGAGAGGCACACAGATTGGTTTTTTGGCAGGGTTGCCACCCTTGATCAGCCTGATCAGCGCGCCGGTTTGGGGTGCTGTTTCCGACATGACGAAGCGACACAAGCTTTTATTGTTGGTTGCTATCGGTGGCGCGATAGTTCTGGCACTGACTTTATCTCTCTTCGATGTCTTTGCCTGGCTAGTCCCTGCGGTGATGTTGTTTTCCTTTTTCTCATCTCCCATCATGCCGCTCGTGGACAGTACAACCATGAACCTGCTTGGCGGGCTGAAAGAGCGCTACGGACGTATCCGCTTGTGGGGGGCAATCGGCTGGGGAGTGGCTGCGCCAGTTACAGGTTGGCTGATCGAATCCCGTAGTGTGATGTGGTCTTTTTGGAATTACGCAGGATTGATGGGACTGGGCTTGCTGGTCGCTCTGAGTATCCCTGTAAGCGGGCGGATCGAGGTGGTATCCAAAGGTGGAGTCCGAATGTTCCTGAGCAGCCCGCGCTGGCTTATTTTTCTGACAGTAACCTTTTGCGGCGGCATGGCGCTTTCTATGATCAGCAATTTTCTTTTCATCTACCTGCGTGGACTGGGCGCCGATAAATTTACACTCGGCCTGACCCTTACCGTTGCCACACTCTCCGAACTCCCCGTTTTGTTTTTCTCCGACCGTCTGCTACGCCGCTGGAACGCGCAACGATTGATGAGCGCTGCCCTGCTATTCTACGCCATCCGCGCGCTGGCTTATTCCACGATCGTTGTTCCCTGGTTGGCGCTTTTGATCCAGTTATTGCATGGTCCGACCTTCTCGTTGATGTGGGTTGCAGGGATTTCTTATGCTGACAAAATCGCTCCAGCCGGCCTGGAAGCCACCGCACAGGGGCTATTTTCTGGTGTCATGTTGGGGATCGGCTCAGCGGCAGGCGCGTTTCTCGGTGGGTTGTTATATGAGCACGTTGGGCTTGTCAGCATGTTTCGCCTGACCGCGCTAGGTCCGCTGCTTGGAATTGGATTTATGCTTCTGATGAAGAAAAAGAATCATGAGCGCTCCATTTGATATCCTGGTTGCCGGGGAAATCAACCCCGATTTGATCTTGATGGGCGATGTGGCGCCTGAGTTTGGCCAGGTCGAGAAACTGGTTGATTCTGCCACGCTCACCATCGGCTCATCGTCCGCCATTTTTGCTTGCGGCGCGGCGCGGCTGGGACTGAAGGTCGCTTTCATCGGTGTCTGCGGGGATGACTTTTTTGGCCGCTTCATGCTCGAGGAAATGCAAAAACGGGATGTGGACATCGAGAACGTGATCCGAATCCCGGGCGGATCCACCGGCTTGAGCGTGATCTTGAACCAGCCCTTCGACTACGGGATTTCTTCCTCCGCTCAGGGTGACCGGGCGATCCTGACTCACCTGGGATTGATCGCCGCTTTACGGGCAGAAGACGTGACCGACGGTTTGCTCCGTCAAGCTCGCCATCTGCATATTGCCTCGTACTTCCTGCAAACCGCCCTCCAGCCCGGCCTGCCTGACCTGTTCCGCCGGGCTAGAGCGCTTGGGGTGACAACTTCGCTAGATACTAATTATGATCCTTCCGAGAAGTGGGCTGGCTTCGAGGAACTGCTTTCGGTCACGCATGTGTTCCTTCCCAACGAAAAGGAGGCCATATCGCTCACCGGGAAACCGACGGTCGAATTGGCAGCGGGCAGACTGGGGTCCAGGGTGGAAGTGCTGGCAGTCAAGCTCGGGGCGGCTGGTGCGTTGGGAGTCCGCGCAGGCCAGACCGTCAGGGCCGCCTCCATCCCCGTCGATGTCGTCGATACGGTCGGCGCGGGGGATTCATTCGATGCCGGCTTTCTCTATGGATATTTACACGACTGGGATCTGGAAAGGACCTTGCGTTTCGCCTGTGTTTGCGGCGCGCTTTCCACGCAAAAAGCAGGCGGGACAGAGGCGCAACCCACGCTGGACGAGGCGATGAAATATGTACCTTGATAAGCTCGTTGCAATGCAAAAACAGGGGGAGGCGAGAGGAATTGCTTCCGTTTGTTCTGTACATCCATATGTTTTGAAACAGACCCTGAAAACCTTTGAACGTCCTCTGATCGAGGCAACCTGCAACCAGGTCAACCAATTCGGCGGCTATACAGGCATGAACCCGGCAGACTTCGTCCGCTACGTGCATGGGATTGCCGAGGAGAACGAATTTCCATTTGAAAACATTATCCTGGGTGGGGATCATCTCGGGCCGTCAGTATGGCAGGACGAACCCGTGGAAGTTGCCATGGGAAAAGCCGAGGTGTTGATCCGTGATTATGTTGAGGCAGGTTTCGCCAAAATTCATTTGGATTGCAGCATGCGTTTGGGAGATGATCCCGAAGGTGAGTTGGATATAGAGGTTTCAGCCCAACGGGCAGCCAGGCTGGCCAGGGTAGCAGAGGATTCCCTCTCCTCCCGGGAGAGGGGCAGGGTTGAGGGTTTGCGCTACGTGATCGGAACAGAGGTTCCCATTCCCGGCGGTGCAAGGGAGCATGAAGAAGGCGTCACCGTGACAAAGGTTGAGGACGCAAGACAGACCATCGAGGTCACACGCAAAGCGTTCTATCAGGTGGGATTACAGTCCGCCTGGGAACGGGTCATCGCGGTGGTCGTCCAGCCGGGCGTGGAATTTGGCGATGACTTTGTCTTACCTTACCAGCCTAAAGCCGCGCAGGAGTTGTCCGCGTTCATCGAAAGCCAACCGATGGTCTACGAGGCGCATTCGACGGATTATCAGACGCGCGAAGCGCTCAGAAATCTGGTTCGTGACCATTTTGCCATTCTCAAAGTCGGCCCCGCATTGACCTTTGCTTTCCGAGAGGCGGTTTCTATACTGGCAAAGCTGGAAAATGAGTTGCTCCCCTCGCAGGAACGTTCAAACATCCTTTCAGTATTGGACGAGGTCATGGTAGAGCATCCAGAACATTGGGTCAAGTATTATCACGGAAGTGAAGTGGAGCAAGCCTTCAAACGCAAAAACAGCTTGAGTGATCGCATTCGCTATTATTGGACTCATCCAAGGGTTCAACGAGCTTTCGAGAAAATGCTGAGGACGCTCAATCAAAAACCCCTGTCCGTGATACCATTGCTGAAACAATATGTGCCGGATGTGTACACGATGGCTGCAAAAATGGGCGCCGTCACGCCGGAGAAAATCTTGCTTTCCAAAATCCAGAATGTGCTGGATGACTATGCCGATGCCTGTAATATGGTCGCGTGACAATTGTTAGTAGCTTTTAGCGGGACTTAACCGATGGAAGCAGAACTGAGCTTAGAAGTCATACGCGACATTCATCTCACTGATGAACGACCATCAGCCGTCCATGCCTGTCCTCGAGGAAGTTGATATTTTGGCTCTCTGGGAATTTCCGTGGTAGTTACCCGGATTTTTGGGGTGTGGGGGGGGGGGGGGGCGGG
>DAOTXM010000190.1:0-3284 GCA_034435215.1 Anaerolineales bacterium | reverse complement strand
GGCAAGCCCGCAGCGCGCGTGAAGTCCAACCTGCCGCCGCTGATCCGCAGAAGAAACGTATCTGCATGATGCAAAATCCTCGCCATCACAGCGCTGACAGGTCGCACCATCAAGAAGCGTTGTAAGAGACGTTGCCAGGGTGGGATCTTTTTGACCAACTTCGAATCCAAGAGGTGACAGTCACTTTGTCCCTTCGCTTGGCTCGGGATGCTACGTAAAAGTAACTGTCATCTTTCGAGCCAAATCGTCACCGGCCCGTCGTTGTAGATCTCGACCAGCATGTGCGCGCCAAACCGACCGGTCTGGGTTGGGACGCCGTGCCCACGCAAGAGTTCGGCAAAGCGCTCCACCAGTGGTTCGGCAACCTCGGGCAAGGCCGCATCCGTGAAAGAGGGACGCCGTCCTTTGCGGGTATCGGCGTAGAGCGTGAACTGAGAAACGACAATCGCGTCTCCACCCACATCCAGAATGGACAGGTTGGTCTTGCCAGCCTCATCTTCGAAGATGCGCAGGTTGGCGATCTTTTCGGCCAGATACGCAGCCTGCACTTCTCCATCGCCATGACCGACTCCGACCAGGATGACCAGTCCCTGCCCGATCTGGGCGATGGATTGGTTATCGACGGTTACTTTACCGGAACTTACTCGTTGGAGTAGTGCACGCATAAGAATGTAGTTGCCCTGAGCGGAGGGGTGAGGAGACGGCGGGTCTCGATATGCTCTCTGCAATCGCTACTCGACCATCGCCGCCGTATCGAAACCCACAGTCGAAGGGCGAGGCTTTTGAAATACCCGCTTCGACTACAGGTCCCACTGTCGTGCGATCCTCCGCTCAGCGAGAATTATTCCGGCAGCCCGATCGCCGCACGGACCTCTTCCATCGTCTGCTCGGCAATAACTCGCGCGCGCCTGGCGCCATCGTGCAACACATCCCAGACGGTAGCGGGGTTCTGACCGATCTCGGCGCGTTTGGCGCGGAAGGGTTCCAAGTGCAAGTTCAGGTTGGCCGCAAAACGCTTCTTGCAGTCCACACAGCCGATACCCGCCCGGCGGCATTCCACGTTGATCATCTCTACTTCGTCTTTGGGCGAGAAAATCTTGTGCATCGAGAAAACGTTGCATACATCCGGGTTGCCAGGATCGCTGCGTTTGACCCGCGCCGGGTCGGTGACCATCTGCATGACGCGTTGCTGCGTCTCTTCCGGCGTGGCGGCCAGCTCGATGTGGTTATCGAGACTCTTGCTCATCTTCTCTTTGCCGTCGATGCCGATCACCTTGGGGATCTCGGTGTGCTTGGCTTGCGGCTCGATCAGCACCTCCGTGTTGTACCGGTAGTGGAACGAGCGCACGGTCTCGCGGGCAAACTCCAGGTGCGGTGCCTGGTCCACACCAACGGGAACAATATCGGCCTTGTATAGAACGATGTCAGCCGTCATCAAAACGGGATAGCCTACCAGTCCATAGTTGACGTTGTTGGGGTTCTGGCGGATCTTTTCCTTGAAGGTCGGCAGGTCGGTCAGTTTGCCCAGCGGCGTGACCATCGAAAGCAGGGTGTGCAGTTCCATGACCTGCGGCACGTGCGACTGGACGAAGACGATCGTCTCGTCCGGACGAATGCCGGCTGCCAGCCAGTCGAGCGCCATTTCATAGGTGTTCTGCTTCAGATCCTCGGTGGTCTCGACCGTGGTCAGGGCGTGGATGTCGACGATGCAGTATACGCAGTCATAATCGTCCTGCAACGCGACGTAGTTCTGGATGGCACCCAGGTAATTGCCCAGGTGTTGGCGTCCGGTGGGACGGGCGCCGGAAAAAACGCGTCCTTTTTTTGCCATTTTATATAACCTTGCGCACCAGCCCAACCACCTCGCCGGGTTCGGCGTGACGGTGGGTCTGGAGCTTGGAATAGACCAGGCGATCGTTCACGCTGACCTCGAATCTGCCTCCATCCGAAGGGATCAGCATCAAGCCCTGGATTTTGTACTCGAATTCTTTCAGTAATTCGTTCGCCAAGCTCACGGCCCGGTCGGTGTAGTGTCATACAGCGCAGTAGACGATTTCGATTTTGACCATTGAACGGTACTCTCCAAAGCATCCTCGCTGAGCGGAGGGCCGAACGAGAGTGAGGCCCGCAGTCGAAGCGCATGTTTCCATAGGAAACCGCCCTTCGACTGCATTCCTCGCTCCGCTCGTCATCCGCTCAGGGACGGAAATTTGTTAGAAAATTATAACATGCGCCTTGTAGAGACTTGCCACATGTAAGATGAAGGACTATAATCGCGCCTGTTAAAATGCAAGGAGAAAGATCGTATGCCAGTCTATGCTTACCGTTGCGAATCCTGCGGGGTTCATTTCGAACGACAACAGTCCTTTAGTGATGCGCCGCTCAAGCGCTGCCCGGAGTGTAACAAGAACACGCTGCGCAAAGTGATCGGGCCAGTGGGTGTGGTATTTAAAGGTTCCGGTTTCTACTCCACAGACCATCGGTCGACTTCCGGGTTGTCGACCCCCAAAAAAGAGGAAAGCAGTTCTTCCGAGAAATCCGAGAGCACGGTGAAAACAGAAAGTGCTAAATCGGAAAGCAAGAGCAGTGAGAAAAAATAGTAAGAAGCAAACAAACCGGTACACACGAAAGCGACGCGCAAATGCGTCGCTTTTTCGTTCTCCTGCCTCAATCGTCGAATCCATAACTTTGCGGTTCTTGGTTCATGTTCCAGCAAGGAGCGGTTTTCACCATCTACCTCGAAGCCATTCTGTTCCTCTTCTATCAAATCCGGGTATCTACCACAGAAATTCCCAGAAAGCCTTCTATATTAGATTATTTTTATCGTTTTTATATGATATAATGCCAAAGGGAGATTTTATGTTAGATTCCAATGAGCAAAAAGCCGTAGTAGACGTTCAAAGAGTCTCACGGCGTGATTTTCTGAAATTTTGTTCCTTGATGATCGGGGGTCTGGCATTACCGCACACTTTTGCAAGCACGTTCGAAGAAGCTCTCACGGCGCCGAAACCCGAGCCTGCTATCACGAAGCCCTAATTCCAATGGCAAAATGAGATTTTATGCAAAACCATCTATCCCATGCGCGAGGTAAAGCTACGTGACTTTCTCATATATTACCAGGAAGTTGATGTCTGGTCACAATACAAGGATAAGGATATCAACACACTGACAAACGAAGTGTACGCATATAAAAAGGCTTGGGAATCAAACGCAGTTGCGGCTCAAAAGGAATACACCTTGCTGCGCGATTATTTCTTGAAAAAGGATGTCCGTGGGGATTATTC
>DAOTXM010000189.1:0-14927 GCA_034435215.1 Anaerolineales bacterium | reverse complement strand
GCTTTGCTCACCAAAACACCCTTTCCCCTCTTCTTCTTGAGAGAATATACTTTAGTGATTATTTGGAGGACCGTATGCAGGCAGTACCCAGTGAATTCCTGGATATCGACCGCAAGGAACGTGTCAACAAACCCTTCTTCGACCTGGATTTGCGCGCACCCGAAGTGCGCACTTGCGATTTCGACGATGTCGTGATCGAATTCACGCCCGAACGCGCGATGGTGCAGGCTGCACGTTGCATCCATTGTCCTGACCCGGCACCTTGTATG
The DNA here is from genome assembly GCA_034435215.1 of Anaerolineales bacterium. GTDB lineage: Bacteria > Chloroflexota > Anaerolineae > Anaerolineales > Villigracilaceae > JAABUE01. The sequence goes on along the minus strand of DAOTXM010000189.1, from coordinate 14,658 downwards.
GTTGCCTGCCCGGTCCATAACGATATTCCCTCCGCCATGTGGTTGATCGAGCAGGGCAGGTTCGGCGAGGCGGCGGACCTGTATCACCAGACCAGCTCGCTGCCTGAAATTTGCGGGCGCGTCTGTCCGCACGAGGCCTTGTGCCAGGGTTCCTGTGTGCTCAACAAGCACCACGAACCCGTGCTTTGCGGGGAACTGGAAACTTTCGCAGTCGATTACAAGCGCCGCACGGAAGGGCGCATCATTCCGCTTGGCACGCCCACCGGCAAACGTGTAGCTGTCATTGGCGCGGGTCCGGCTGGATTGGGTTGCGCAGACCAGTTGGTCCAGATGGGACACGAGGTGACCATCTTCGAATCCAAGCCCGCACCTGGCGGTTTGCTGGTCTACGGTATCCCCAATTTCAAGCTCCCCAAAGAGGTCTGGTTCGAGAAATGGGACGAGTTCGAGCGCGCCGGGGTCAAGTTCGTTCCCAACACATATATCGGCAAAGACAAGACAATTGACGATCTGTTCGAGAAAGACAGGTTCGATGCGGTCTTCATCGGTGTGGGCTCGGAGATCGACGCCAAAATGGAAGACACCCCCGGCACCGATCTGCCGGGCGTGTATGAAGCGACGGATTTCCTGATCCGCGGCAATGTGGAGCCCAACATGCTCCCGCCCGATATGCTGGAGCCGTTGGAAGTCGGCAAGCGCGTGGTGGTCATCGGCGGCGGTGATACTGCCTCCGACTGCTTGCGCACAGCTTTACGGATGGGCGCTGAAGAAGTGACCTGCCTGTATCGACGCACGGAAAGAGAAATGCCCGGTGGCAAGAAAGACCGCCAGATGGCGAAGGATGAAGGCGCGAAATATCGCTTCCTGACCCAGCCGGTGAAGTTCATCGCGGACGAAAACGGCAAACTGGCGGCTGTAGAATGCATCGAAATGAAACTGGGCGAACCCGACGAAAAAGGCCGCCGCCGCCCGGTGCCGGTGGAAAACTCCAACTTCAGCGTGGCCTGTGATACGGCCATTCTGGCGTTGGGCTACTGGCCTGACCCGATCCTCGGTAAGACCACGCCCGACCTGGAAACCCATAACTGGGGCCTGGTGAAGGTGACCGATCCCGAGACCGGCCAGACCAGTCGCACAGGCGTGTTCTCCGCCGGCGATTGCGTGACCGGCCCTGACCTGGTTGTAACCGCCATGCGCGGCGGACGCAAGGCCGCCAAAGCGATCGACGCTTATTTGAGAGGCAAATAACCACACCGTTGAGGGCAGCGGTGTCAAGAAACCGGGATGCAAACGCATCCCGGTTTCGTTTAATCGTGATATTTGACACGTGACACCAGGGGACAAAAAATCGTATAGTACTTAAGGAAAACTCGTTACGCATTCCAGGAGGTTGTAAATGTCTCACATCCTGGCCGCAGTGAAAAAGCACATCAGCCGTCCCATTGCCATAAGCATCGTGGTATTTTTGTGGGTGAGCTATACCGTCCTTCAGGTACTGTTTGTCACAGGCTATATACCTGAATCTTGGTCTGCCATATTGGGTTTTGTTCCCGGTCTCATCGGTATCGTTGTTCTCCTGGCTGCCGGCCTGACACGTGACCAACTTTTTCTACGCGTAGCCCGTCTGTCACTGGGAGGGTTCCTCGCCCTGGCAGGTATATTTGTGCTCGCATTGGCAGTTGTCCTGCCATTCGGCAGGTGGCAGGGGTGGAACTGGATGGCTGCCTTCGTATACGCTCCTGCCAGCGGCGTCTCCCAGGAACTTTTCTTTCGAGCGGTTCTTCTTCCCGCTTTTCTACTGGTGTTGCATCGCCAACCACGCCTCGCCTTGACACTGCATTCATTACTGTTCGGTCTCTGGCACATTGGACCGCTCTTCCTGGCTGCGCCAGCCTGGGCAGTGGTTGCGATCATGTTCGTCCCGTTCGTATGTGGAATTGGCTGGGGCTGGCAGGTGCAGCGTGATAGAACCGTACTCTGGGCTATGTTTCAGCACAGCCTGTTTTGGGTCATTGCCGGGCAATTTCCCATTTCGGCGTGAAAACGGAGACGAAAAATGATACCCAGGGACGAGTGGTTGCGTATTTTAGAGGCCTATAGTATTCATATCTGGCCCGCTCAGATCCTTTTCTACCTCGTCGCTATTCTGCTCACAGGGTGGTTGTTTTTCAAGCCTGGCCGCGCGCTGAACTCATTTATAAAGCTATATTTCTCGATTGCATTCGGGTGGAATGGTATTGTATGGTTCTTGATTTTGGCCAGAGACATGGCTGGAGGTAGCTACGGGAATTATTTCTTTGCCTTCATTTTCCTCTTTATAGCAGCATTTTTTACGATCGACCTGTCTAAGCAAAAGATGCAATTCTCTCTCCCACCAGGCGGGTGGCAAAGATATATGACCCTGATCCTGGCATTGTTGGTCTTAGGCTACCCTTTGCTTGGCATTTCCTTAGGTCACCAATTTACGCGGCTGATTTTTCCCGGCACTTTCCCCTGTCCAACAACAGCATTCGGTCTCCTCCTGTTGACGACTGCCCTGCCACAGGTTGACAAGCGCATCTATATCCTGTTGCTCTTTTGTGCAATCCCGTTTACCCCATTCGTTCAAATTCTCAAGTACAAGGTCTATGAGGATGTGATCCTGTTCGCGAGCGGAATCTACAGTCTGGTCCTCTTGCTGAAATTTTGGAAGCATGGCTCATGAGCGTTTTTACCTTCTACATCACCCTGAGCGCAGAAATCTTGACCACACTGGCTGTGGTGGTCAGCATTTTTGTCCCTGGACAACGAATCTGGCCGCCTCACGAAAAAACGACCTGGGGGAAACCTGTGATGCAAATCCTGTTCTTCATCACTGCGGGCGGTGTGATCCTGCTCGGCCTACTGGATTGGAACAGCTCTCTCATTCCCACCTGGGTGCGGATAACGCTCGGGCTGCCTGTCTGGCTGATCGGGAACTTCCTGGCGACCTGGGCAGTTATATCGCTCTGCCTGGCTCGCACGTCCGGTGAGGCAAGTGCACTTATCTGGCGTGGACCGTATCGCTACTCCCGCAACCCACAGTACTTCGGTTTTATGCTCGGGCTTGCCGGTTGGGCAGTGCTGACCAATTCTACCCTGACGTTCATCACAGCCTTTACCGCATTTCTACCGTTGGTATTGGTACCCTTTGCCGAAGAGCCCTGGCTGCGGGAACAGTACGGACCGGAATTTGAAGAGTATATGCGGGCCGTGCCGCGCTTTTTCTCCCTTTTTTGACCCTGCCAACTCGACCTCTTATTTTTTCCTCTCTGCTGTCGAAACTTCCTCGCCAAACGAGCCATTACTCGCTATCGATTCCTGAAACGAAACAGGGTAAGCAGCGTATATATTTGTGACTGAACAATCGAAAGGAAATCGAAATGACCACTGACACGAATTTATCCAAACAAGAGCCGCAAAGGACCAAAGTGATCTACAGAGGAGCCTCCTCGGCGCCTGTCTACGGATTGGGCCTGATCGGCGCGTGGATCTACTATCTGAGTCACGCCACCACCTTTTGGATGGGCTTGCTGGGCATTCTAAAGGGCATCGTTTGGCCGGCGATGCTGGTCTATGAGTTGTTGAAGTACCTGAATATGTAGCAACATACGATTGCCTCTATGCGGCTTGCATTTCTAACGGCCCCGTGATCCGATATTTAAGTACGAGTGCGTGTACACGCACTCGTACTTAAATAATGGCCTTTCTCTCGACAAAAGTTTGTTAGATACCCTTAACGGCGGAATTCTGCCTGGAAACCCCAAAATGCACTATACAAAAGCGCTACTGACTCGACTACAATCAATACGAACTCGACAGTAGAGATTGGTTGCGCATTTTGGAAGCTAAGAAAGAGAAATGTACAAATAGATAGTACTGCAGCAAGAAGGGGTATTCCATAGTTAGCTCCGGCAATAGGCAGGAACATTACGTTAAGTAACTTTGTAGGTCGCAATCGTGATGGACCTTTCCCTGGTAGCTCCCAACTCAGAATATAGCTGATATCACGTTCTTGTGTGTGAGTTTCCTTCAAAAGTCGATGAACATTAGGGACAATGACATCTCTCAGGTAAATCCCCATATCAAGGACAAGATAAATATACCTAAGCTGGGACCATGCTAACCCCAAAAATAGTAATGGAGTAATGAGAAATATAATTATTCCCTGGATTTGAATAATAAAAGGTGTTGCTGTGATTAGAATACCCACTGCTGTCAGTGTTAAAGCGATTACTTGTCGCGCCGAATCCAAATTGGATACGATTTCTGTTTTCAGTGCTCTATACTCTTCAAGCAAAGTGCTAAGTTCTAATTTGAGTTGTTCATCTTTTTTCATGCTGCTCTCCCTGGAAGTCAGTCAAAAGACGAATGTAAATAGGAGCACGTACTTCCAAACTATAAACATTGTCAACCAAAAACCGTTCAGAGTTGCAAGAGCTAGAATTGGGAATATGAGGATCTCTAGCGGAAGTAGAATTACTCCAATAGAAAAGGAGACCAGGCTGACCAGAATCGCCAGAAAGACGAACAGAACTATCCCGGCTGTCTTTTCTCCAGGGGTTGCGACCGTGAAATGGTCCCAAGAACTTTTTAGTTCATCCGGGACATTGAAGTGTCCAGTCACAGCTGATAATATGATTAGACCAAGCCATATAAGAAATATGATCAATAGAGATCGATTGTCCTTATCCATAATTTTGAACTCCTTGCATCTACCTAACTCGGACAAGCCAAAGCCAAACAGGATATACAAGATGAGCAGGATAAAAACATTGAAACCATCCTGGATATCCTGTCCATCCTGTAAATTCTTGCACAAAAAGCAAAGATTTAACTCGTAAGGTACTAATAAACCCCTTGACCTAAGAATCAAGATGTCCGCCTTATGGTCAAAGCTCACTTCGGATAATTATATTGTCATTTCGGCTTTTACCTCCCAACAAATTCATCCGTCACTTCATCCAACTTCAGGCTGATTACCTGGCTGGCGGAGTCGCGGCCCATGGTCACACCGTAGATCACGTCCGCGGCCTGCACGGTGTTGCGGTTGTGGGTAATGATGATGAACTGCGTGTCCTGGCTGAGTTCCTCCAACAGGTCGCGGAAGCGGGCCACGTTGGCCTCGTCCAGCATGGCATCGACTTCGTCCATCACACAGACCGGCGTGGGCGAGACCTTCAAGAGCGCAAAGACCAGCGCAATAGCGGTCAGGCTTCTTTCACCGCCTGATAATAACGCCAACCCCTGCTCGCGGCGGCCGGGCAAACGCGCTTCGATCTCGATGCCGGTATTGACCAGGTCTTCCGGGTCGGTCAAAGCCAATCGCGCCGAGCCGCCGCCGAACAGGCGCACGAACACCTGGCGGAATTCCCGGTCGACCGCTTCGAAGGTCTTGGAAAATTCCTGTTTGGTCAGTTCATCCAACTCGGCGATCACCTGGCGCAGGTCGGCTTCGGCTTTGTGCAAGTCTTCCACCTGCGTCTTCATGAACGCGTAGCGCTCGCTTTCCGCTTCGTATTCGACCTGCGCTTCGGGATTGATGGGTCCCATGCGGCGCAATTGTGCGCGCTGGCGCTTCATCTGTTCTTCCAATTCGGGGGCGATCTCGTTCACCACTGGCAACTGTTCCACCATGCCTTCCAGCGGAAGCGGCAGCGGGCCGGACACATCGCTTTCATATTCGAACATCACCAACCCGAAATCATCCTGGATGCGGTTACGCAACGCATCGAGCGCCTCCTGCCGGCGGATCACATCCACCTGCACCTGGTTGTACAGGCGGTCCACGGCGGTCATCCCACGCTGGGCGTTGGCCTCCCGGTCCTGTAATTCGTGTTCCTGCTGCTCGGCAGTCGCCAGGTCCGCTTCGGCCGGGTCGATTTTCGAGCGCATGGCGGCGATTTGCGCGTTCAAACCGCTTTCGCGCTCGTATAGCAATTCCCGGTCACGTTCCAATTGCGACAAACCCGCTTCGATCTCCTCCAAACGACTCACAAAGCTGTGTTGTCGTTCTTCCAGACGAGCCAGGGCGGAAGCCCGCTCGTCCCGACGGGTTCTGACATCGGCCAACGATTGCCCGGCTACCGCCACACGCGTTGTCCAATAGGAGACCTGCTCCTGCGCTTCGTCCAGCGACATCCCGGATAATTGCATTTCAAGGATGCGGACTTCCTCCACTGCCCTGGTGGATTCGGACTCGGTCTGCGCCTGCGTTTCGGTCAAGGCAGCCCACTCCGCTTCAGCGCGGGACATTTCGGCTTGCAACGCTTCGAGCTGCTTTTTCTGCCACGCGAGCTGGCGTTGTGCCGAATCCAATTCAATGATCTTTTCCCGTTCCACAGAGCGGGCGGCCTCGAATTTTGCGCGCGCTTCGCGTAGGGTCGCTTCAGCAGCAGACAAAGCTTCTTTAGCGGCCAGCAGGTTCGAGGTCAGGTTTCGAAGCGCGGTTTCGAACGCTTCCAGACGCCCAGCCAGGGATGTCAGTGATTCCCTCAACTCCCGGCGCTGGCGGGGTCTGCTCAAGGTCGCGCCACGTGATGAATTACCTGCCAACACCAACCCATCTGCGCGGAAGACCTCGCCGCGCATTGTCACTGCCCGTACATGCCCCGGCTGTCCGGCGATCAGACGGCGGGCAACGGCGCGATCACGAACGACCAACACCTGCCCCAGCAGCAGGTCCACGGCAGGCTTCAGGTTAGCAGGCGCTCTGACCAGTTCGGACGCCAACCCCAGGCAACCTTCATCCGCGGAGAATTGGAGCCGGGCAGGATGTGCCAGCCCCTCCAACGGCAGCAAGACCGCGCGGCCGGCTCTATCGGACTCCAGGAGATCAAGGGCTCGATCGAGCTGGTCGCTTTCGAGCAGGACCGCGTCCAGGTGCTCGTCCAGTGCGGCGGCAACGGCAGTTTCCAACTCAGCAGGCACGTCCAGTACGGCGCTCAAGGCACCCCGTATGCCACCCAGCCTGGACTGGCGCGCAGCTTCCAGCAAGAAACGTGCCCCTTCGGCATAACCCTGTAATGACTGCTCGAGCTGTTGCAGGACTTCGAGCTGGGCAGTCAGGCGTGACTGATCCGTCTTGAGCGCAGCAAGTTCTTCGTTCCTGCGGCGCTTTTCCTCTTCCAGGCGGACAGCTTCGCTTTTGCATCCTTCCAGATTCGCTTCGGCTTCCCCAAGGGCTTGTTTTACTTTCTGAAGGAGCGACTCCGCTGAACGGCGCTCCCCTTCCGCGCGCACGACGTCATCGTCTGCTTCCCGGATAGCTTCCTTCACAGCCTGCATGCGCTCCGTCTGGGACTCACGCCGCATCGCGAGCTCATCCAGGCGCGCCTGCGTCTCTGCCCGGCGCGTATTCAGGGATGCGACCTGAATCTGCGCTGCCTGTAGTTTCTGCTCGATCCCGGAGCGTTCGGCCTGGCGTGATTCCAGCGCTCCCTGCGCGGATTTCAAGCGCTCCTCCGCCTCTGCGAACTCCGCCTGCACACGCGTGACTTCGCCCTCGGCTTCGTTCAGACGTTCGCGGGCCAGGGTTTGCTCCTCCGCCATGCGGTCATGGTCAGCGCTCAGTGTTTGACGCGAGGCGATCAATGCGCGCTGGCGTTCGTCCAACACAGCCAGGTCGCGGCTGACAGCTTCGCGCTGGCTGTGCAGTTCAGACAATTCCCGATGCCAGGTATTGAGCTGCGCGCGCAACCCACCCAGACGCTCACGGAAAGTTGCATATTGTTCCTGGATGCCCTGATACTCCTCACGCGCCTCGCGCTGGCGGGCTTCCTGCTGACGCTGGATCTCGCGGATTTCGGCCAATTCCTTCTGGGCACGGTGCCAGTGATAGCCGTACCATTCACGCAGCAGGACATGCAGGTCAGTTTGCATCTGGCTATATTCCCTGGCGCGGCGGGATTGTCGTTCCAGGGTACGCAAGCGTGGTTCCAGTTCAGCCATGATGTCGAGTACACGTTCCAGGTTGCGCTGGGTAGTCTCCAGACGGCGCAAGGTCTCTTCACGGCGAGAACGGTACAATCCCACACCTGCCGCCTCTTCGAACAGTTTACGGCGCTCGTCGGCTTTGAGCGCCAGTGAGGCATCTACCAGACCCTGGCCGAGGATGGTATAGGTACGCTCGCTCAGGCCGGATTGTGCCAGCAACTCGTTGATGTCACGCAGGCGGACGTGCTGGTTGTTCAACACGTAGTCGTTACGACCATCGCGATAAGCGCGCCGTCCCAGTGATACCTCGCTGAAATCCACCGGCAGCCAGTTATCCGTATTGTCGAACAGAATGGAGGCCGAAGCCATGCCAGCCCGCATCCGGCTCTCGGAACCGGCAAAGATCATGTCCTCGGTCCGCTTGGCGCGTAAAAGACCATAGGATTGTTCCCCCAGCACCCAGCGCAGCGCATCGGCAATGTTCGATTTGCCCGAGCCATTTGGACCGACAATGGCAGTGATCCCTTCTGCAAACTCGAAAACTGTGCGCGAGGCAAAGGTTTTATATCCGTGTAACTCGAGGGATTTAAGGCGAAGAGGCATGGAGGATTCTTGGTTTCGATTTGTGATTTACGATTATAAAGAGTAGGTTGGCGATCAGGCTATTCCCAACTTTTCCAGCGCGGCCTGGGCAGCTGCCTGGGCTGCAACTTGTTTACTGGAACCTGTCCCACGACCATGTACCTTGCCATCGACCTGTACTTCCACAGTGAAGACTCTGGCATGGTCTGGACCGCTGGAGTCAACGGTGGAATAACGCGGCGTACCCAGTTTATTGGATTGCGCCCATTCCTGTAACGTGCTTTTCGGATCGTAGCGCTCTACATGGCTGAGGATCTTGCTACTTGCCTCTGCAAGCAGGGGTTCCACGAACGCTTCCACTGCCGGGATACCGGCATCCAGGTACACGGCTCCGATGATAGCCTCGAAGGTGGCGCAGAGCAGATTGTCACGCTTACGGCCGCCAGAGGTCAGTTCACCGCGTCCCAAGCGCAGTGCAGGCCCAAGGTCCAATTGACGAGCGAATTCGGCCAATGTGTCGGTACGGACGAGCGCAGAACGCATGCGCGTCAGGTCGCCTTCCTGCATCTCAGGGAAATGATTATACACCCACGCGCCAACGACAAAATCCAACACGGCATCACCTAAAAATTCCAATCGTTCGTTGTCTTCGAGCGCGTTGAGATTTTCGTTCACATAGGACCGATGCGTCAGAGCGCGCACCAACAGGTGCAGATTGGAAAAGCGTAAACCCAGCCGCTCGCCCAGGTTGGCAGCGGATTCAGCTTTCATCTGTGAATCCAGTTGTGTCGACAAGAGAGCCTCCCCGGAACTCAGGGAGCGCTACCCCTCCCCAGCCCTTCCCAAATTCGCGATGAAAATTATTCCAACTTTGCAAAGAAACTATTGCGAATTTGGGGAGGGTGCTCCGCGAAGCAGGCGGGAGGGGTCGCGTTCCATCAGTTCCTTTTTAGAATATGCGGGCTGATTGTAATGCCTCTCTGACAAAATAGCAAAGGTTCACCTGGAAAGGTCAGGACAATCGCATCTAATTTATGCTCAAATTGCCTTTAGCAGCTTGTTTTTCCTGTATAAAAGCTTTCCAATAGCCGTCCAGCCTGTACCAGTCACCTTTCCCTCCCCCCGAAGATGGCACTTTTCACCAGGGCGACTTCCCCCTCTCCCGCCGGGAGAGGGCAGGGTGAGGGCTTTTTCCTGCGATACTATCAATTTTGGTCAAAAAACGACCAGGCCATCGAATTTAGATGCGATTGCCCTAGGGCTTCTCCAGCCATTTCGTGATTTACTGATTATCTGTTAGAATCATAAAAATTTGGGCCTGGAGGGGCCATCCATGAACACAGTAATCAGCAACGAAACGCGTTTCTTACACGCAGTGGAGTTTGGACTGGGGGCATGGCAATGGGGGGATCGGTTGATCTGGCAATACGGGCAAACGCATACAGACGAAGATTGTCGCGCGGCATTTCAAGTCTCACTAGAGGCGGGCATCCGTTTTGTGGACACAGCCGAAGTATACGGCAACGGGCGCTCTGAGCGCTTGTTGGGGCAATTTCTGAAAGAAACGGAACAACCCGTCTTGGTGGCAACGAAATTCTTTCCCTTCCCCTGGCGGTTGACAAAGAAATCCCTGATCCGAGCTTTGAATGGCAGCCTGGAACGCCTGGGAGTCGAAACCGTGGACCTCTATCAGATCCACCAGCCTTATTCCATCCTCCCGATGGAATCCTTGATGGAAGCGTTGGCAGCAGCAGTCAAGGCGGGTTTGACGCGCACTGTCGGCGTTTCGAACTACAACCAGTCACAGATGTTACGGGCTTATTCTGCGTTGGCGCGCAAGGAGGTTCCGCTGGCGGCCAACCAGGTAACCTACAGCCTGCTCAACCGTGCGATCGAGAAAAATGGCCTGCTGGCGCGTTGTAAAGAATTGGGCGTGCGGGTGATCGCGTATAGCCCCATCGAAAAGGGATTGTTGACAGGCAAGTATTCTCCAGAAAATCCACCACCTGGCATGCGCGGGCAGCGTTATTCCGGTCTGTTGCCAAAGATCGGGCCATTGCTCAAATTGATGACCGAGATCGGTCAGGAACACGGCGGCAAGTCCAAGGCGCAGGTGGCGCTGAACTGGTGTATCTGCAAAGGGACCATGCCCATCCCCGGCGCAAAAAACGCCAAACAGGCAGAAGAAAATGCCGGCGCATTAGGCTGGAAATTGACCGAAGAAGAAGTGGCAAAACTTGATGAAGCCAGTGAATCTGTGCTCAAATAGTGCAAAAGTTTATGCTATAATACGCCAACTTATGAAATACAGACTTTGCTTCACCAACAATAATAATAACGATAACGATCGCCATCCGCGCGTTGGGCGAAGTATTGCCGGTTAACCAAAGAAGGTCTTAAAACCAATCGCCCAACGCAGATGCGGAGGGCGATTTACTTTGTATAAAAGTATTTTTCACCACAGAGACACGAAGGCCACGAAGTTTTTCTTTGTGAGCACAAAGGTATTCTTTGTGTACTTTGTGCCTTCGTGGTGATTATCAAACCTGGAGGTGCGGCATGTACAAAACGCATACCTGCGGCGAACTGAGAACCTCCCACGCCGGCCAGACGGTCACCCTGGCAGGCTGGGTACACCGTCGCCGCGACCACGGCGGGGTGGTTTTCTTTGACTTGCGTGACCGCTTTGGACTTGTTCAAGTTGTTATCAATCCCGATCTTTCCAGGGAAACCCTCGACCTGGTCGCCGACGTGCGCTCGGAATGGGTACTACAGATCACCGGCCTCGTCCAGAAGCGGCCGGAAGGCATGGTCAACCCCAAGATGGGGACCGGCGAGATCGAGGTCATTGCCACGGGCGTCAAGGCGCTCAACCCGGCCAAACCACTGCCCTTTGTGCTGACCGACGAGAACAAACTCCCGGAAGAACACATGCGGTTGAAATACCGCTATCTCGACCTGCGCCGTGAGAAGATGCGTGCCAATCTCGAACTGCGCCACAAGGTCATCAAGTTCATCCGGGATTATCTCGACAGCAAAGGCTTCCTGGAGGTCGAAACCCCGATCCTGTTCAAGACCACGCCCGAGGGCGCGCGTGACTATCTGGTTCCTTCGCGGCTGCACCCCGGCCAGTTCTACGCCCTGCCCCAGTCGCCGCAGCAGCTCAAGCAGATGCTGATGGTCGCCGGTGTGGAGCGCTATTTCCAAATCGCGCGTTGCTTCCGCGACGAAGACCAGCGCGGCGACCGCCAGCCCGAGTTCACCCAGCTCGATATGGAAATGTCCTTCGTAGAGCGCGAAGACGTGATGGCACTGGTCGAGGAGATGTTCACGAAGATGGTGGCCGAGGTCGTACCGCACAAGCGATTGTTACAGACTCCCTGGCCACGCCTGACCTACCAGGAGGCCATGGAGCGCTACGGCAAGGACAACCCCGACATCCGCTTCGGGCTGGAACTGGTGGATGCTACCGATTTGGCGGCCGGTTCCGGCTTCGGCGTGTTCGAGAACACGGTCGCAGCCGGCGGGCATGTACGTGGGATCAACGCCAAAGGGTTGGGCGGTTACACGCGCAAGCAGATCGACGAACTGGCCGCCTTCGTCCAGGACCTGGGCGCCAAAGGACTGGCCTACATTGCCCTGACGAGCGAAGGGGAAACGAGGTCCTCGTTTGCCAAATTCCTGTCCGAAGAGCGGTTGCAGGCCGTGCTGTCCAGGATGGAAGCGCAGAAAGGTGATCTGCTGCTGTTCGTAGCCGACAAACCCGCAGTCACCTTCGAAGCGCTGGGACGCTTGCGCGTCCTGCTCGGTGATCGCCTCGGCTTGCGCGATCATAACGTGCTCGGCTTCTGCTGGATCATCGATTTCCCGTTCGTGATGTACAACGAGGAGGAAGAGCGCTGGGACCCCAGCCACCACCTGTTCACCTCGCCGCTGCCGGAAGACATCCCACTGATCGAGACCGAACCCTGGAAGGCGCGCGGAACGCAGTACGACCTGGTATTGAACAACTACGAGGTCGGCGGCGGCTCGATCCGGATTCATAACCGCGAACTGCAAGAAAAGGTCTTCAAATTGATCGGCCTCGATCCAGATGTGGCACGCGAGCGCTTCGGTCATATGCTGGAAGCCTTCGAGTACGGTACGCCTCCGCACGGCGGCATCGCGCCCGGTATCGACCGCATCGTGATGCTGCTGGCCGACGAGCCAAACATCCGCGAGGTGATCGCCTTTCCCAAGAACCAGGCTGCCAGGGACGTGATGGCCGAAGCGCCGTCGTTCGTGGACGAACAGCAGTTGAGGGATTTGCATATTAAAATTACAGAATAATTCCGCGCTGAGCGAAGGGGATGCGCTCTTCATCCCCATAGTCGAAGCGCGATTGTAACTGCACGATTGCCCTTCGACTGCGCTCCCGGTAGTCGCTCCGCTCAGGGAGAATGAGCGAGGAGAAAACATGCCAGAAATCATTCGAGTAAGTGACATCGCCAAATACACCGGCCAGGAAGTGACCGTACAGGGCTGGGTCTACAACCGCACCGACAAGGGCAAGCTGGTCTTCCTGCTGGTGCGCGATGGCAGCGGGTTCGTGCAGTGTGTGGCCTTCAAAGGCGACCTGGACGAGGCAACCTTCGACCGCCTGGTACGCATCCCTCAGGAGTCGTCAGTGATCATCAGCGGGCCTGTCCGCGCGGATGGGCGGGCGCCCGGCATCCCCGGCGGCTATGAAATTGGCGTGAAGCAGGTCGAGGTCGTGCAGGAAGCGGGCGAGGATTACCCCATGTCGCTCAAAGAGCACGGTGTGGACTTCGCGCTCGACAACCGTCATTTCTGGATCCGCATGCCCAGCCAGTGGGCCATCTTGCGCGTGCGCGCCACGGTGATGGCGGCTGTCCGGGAGTGGCTGGACAACAACGGCTTTGTCGCATTGGATACACCCATCCTGACACCTGCTGCCGCCGAAGGCACCACCACCCTGTTCGAGACCGAATACTTCGATGAGGGCAAGGCTTACCTGGCACAAACCGGCCAACTTTACAACGAGGCCAACATCTTCGCCTTTGGCAGGGTCTATTGTTATGGGCCCACTTTCCGCGCCGAAAAATCAAAGACGCGCCGCCACCTGACCGAGTTCTGGATGGTGGAGCCGGAAGCAGCCTTCACCGACCTGGACGGGCTGATGGAGATCGAGGAGCAGTTCGTCAGCCACATTGCCCAGCGCGTGCTGCGCGAGCGCTCGGCGGAATTGAAGTCATTAGGGCGTGATCTCTCGAAGCTGGAAAATATCCAGCCACCTTTCCCGCGTATCTCTTACGACGACGCGGCAAAACTGTTGGCTGAACAGTACGAAAAAGAGACCGATCCCGAAAAGAAGGAACTGCTCAAATTCGAGTGGGGCATCGACTTCGGCGCGCCGCACGAGACAGCCATCACGCAGCAGTTCGACAGGCCGGTCTTCGTTTATGGCTACCCAAGCAAGGTCAAGGCCTTTTACATGGAGCCCTGGCCTGGTCGCCCCGAAGTGTGCAAGAGTGTGGACCTGCTGGCACCCGAAGGCTACGGCGAAATCTGCGGCGGCTCCGAGCGCATTTCGAATCCCGACCTGCTGTTGAAGCGCATCCATGACGAAAATCTGCCTGAAGAGGCCTTCAAATGGTACCTGGAACTGCGCAGGTATGGTTCCGTACCCCATTCCGGGTTCGGGATGGGCACCGAGCGCGTGGTTGCCTGGCTGTGCGGCATCGAGCACATCCGCGAGGCGATCCCGTTCCCGCGGACGATCAAGAGGGTGTACCCGTAATTTTGTCCAAGATGAAAAATTCCATGACACGAGAGCAGCTTACAAGGTTGTATTTAATTTTTCCCTACCCACGACTTTTGGTTTATGGTATAAGAATGTTGGCCCTGCAGTGTTCGTGATGTTGCAACCACGGTTTTGAGCCAACACCCTCAAAATGGGCTTCTGTCTCACAGAAATAACGCGATAGGCCTGAGCCAAGGCGGCGTTTCTGGGTCGGGGCCCACCTGCGAAAGCAGGTTCAAAACTTCGCAGCACACGGCACCGGCGGGGTTCCCTTTACCAGGGAATAGACCTGACAGGTTGTACCTGTCAGGTCTTGTTTT
>DAOTXM010000188.1:0-11353 GCA_034435215.1 Anaerolineales bacterium | reverse complement strand
ACGGTGGAGGCTTACCTGCCCCTGCGCGAGTCCCTGGTGCTGACCGGTTATGGTTCTTATGTGGTCGAATTGCTCGACCGCTTTGTGTACGAGGAAGAGGGTGCAAACCCGAACCTTTTCCGTTTGCTGGCCGATACGCTCGCGCGGCTTGCCGACAACCAGGACCCCTGGCTGTCCGTCCGCTATTACGAGATGCGCCTGCTGGACCACCTTGGTTTTCGGCCGCAACTTTTCGCCTGCGCCAATTGTGGACGTGTGATCGAACCTGAGGGCCAGTTCTTCTCGTTTTCGTTGGGTGGGGTCATCTGTCCACGTTGTGGGCAGGGATTGCCCAACCTGCGGCCTATTTCGGTGGAAACGCTCAAGTATCTCCGCCACTTCCAACGCTCCAGTTATGGAGAGGCCGCCCGTGCGCGACCCAGCCTCGAAGCCCGGACCGAAGCGGAAAGTCTCATGCAGGGCTATTTCACCTATCTGCTCGAACGGGAACTGAATTCCCCCGGTTTCCTCAAACGCGTCAAGCCTTGAGACGCTTCCCCCAGTTCAATACGAATATCCATGCGACCAGGATGATAACTGGTTTCCAATAACGCCAGAACCATTTCTGGAACCAGGCCTGGTATAGCCGGTATAGGATTTGTGCGATTACCCAACGCATGAACAGGATCTGACCGAGTGCGCTGCTGGCAAACCTGCGCTTGTATCCACTGAATGAAAAATCACCTGTGCTGAACGCCAGCGCCAGCTCTCCGGCGGCCACCTTCCCGTATCCCAACGCCATGCTGATCCCCTCCCCAAAGAGACCATCCGTGCCGGCTGCGTCACCCACCAATAACACGCGTGGTACCGCCACTGGGCTGGAAGGGTAAAACATACGGATGGGATAGCCTTCTAACCTGTAATCGTCAAGGTTGAATCTATGCCGTGCCATCTCCTCACGGAGTGGTTCTTTAAGTGGCGGGCGTGAAACATGTGCCAACAGGTTGGTGTCGTAAATCCCCCAGCAACGCATTGGTTGACCCTTGACCTGAGTGGGGAAATCCCATGTGTATCCGGCAATCCCCTCGGGAACAGGGAAGAAATCGAAGTAGGCGACCCCATCCCTACCATCCTCCATTTTCGCAGAAAATGGAGGATGGCCAGGGAGGGGGTGAGCGGAGGTAAGAGTTTCCAGTACCCTCGCCGTGTGGACAGGCGCATCCGGCAACACACACCGGCGGGTGACGCCGTTCGACCCGTCCGCACCGACCACGACCTGCGTCCGGAATTCGCCTTTATCAGTGATCACGGTCACGCCATCATTGTCAGGGCGTACATCCTGCACTGTGACACCCTCTCTGATCTCTATGCCTCTGCTTTCTGCCTTCCTTGCCAGCCAGGCATCGAACTCATCCCGCCGGATGATGCGCAGCGTGTGACGTTTTGGGACGGAAACGGTCAACCCTTTCCCGGCAAAATCGAAATGCGCCGCGGACGCGTCCACATGCGGGATTTCGCACACGTCCAACCCCAGGCCCGCCAGGATGACTTCTGCGTCAGCCACCAGGCCTCCCGCGCAGAGCTTGGGGCGCGGATATTGCTCTTTTTCCAGGAGCAGGATGCGGTCTGTGAGATGCGGAGCGATTTGGTTCAGGTGGAGGGCGGTCGAAAGTCCAGAGGGTCCGCCACCGAGGATGAGGATATCGTGGTCCATGAAGTCCGCTTCTAAAATCTTGACATGAATCTACTATCAGTACTTCACAAAAATTGAAAGAGGATCCGAAAATAGGGGTGTGGAGCGGGCGCGCGCCCGCTTCACACCCCTATTTTAGGGCTTCTCCAACCTATTTCGTGATCTACCGAGCTATAGGAATGATATGGTGCGCACGGTTACATATACGTTCCCGACCAC
Source organism: Anaerolineales bacterium (assembly GCA_034435215.1). GTDB lineage: Bacteria > Chloroflexota > Anaerolineae > Anaerolineales > Villigracilaceae > JAABUE01. The sequence goes on along the minus strand of DAOTXM010000188.1, from coordinate 9,462 downwards.
GCTTCGAAATCGCGGCCTTCCCGTTCGTCATCCTTATAAAAGGTCAGATAGGTGAGCGCCTGGTAAGGCAGGAATTTTTGCTCTTTTGGATTCTTGATGGCAAGGTCGAAGTAGGAATGCCAGGTACCGGAGTTGAGGTAGACCTGGCTGTCAGGATAAGGAGGCGCCCCCGGGGCGTCCAGGGAGATGATCTCATGGTGATGGGTATGCCCATACACGATGTAGCGGGCGGTGCCGTTTAAAAAAGCAGGTTCACGCAGGGCATGTTTGGCAAAGGAGAGTTCATCCTCCCAGAACTTATCACGGATCCAGATAACCAGATCGTTGATGGTGGTGAAGGAAGTATGGCGCGAAATTTTGACGACCATCTCCAGCACGTCGACGATGTCCACCTTGAAAACCTTGTCCGCCTGGCGGACGATGTCCAGTTGCAGAAAATCATCGCACAGATCGTCCCATACCTTTTTAAGTTCCCCCTCGAGTGCATCGCTTCCTGCGTGACGTTTGAGCTGCCCGCTGATCCAGAGCGGCGCTGCCAGCACCGGGCGGACGTTGACCAGGCGGCGTAGACTGTCCACCAGTGCGGCGGGGATTTCATCCCCAAAGCGTTCCTGCACAGCCAGCGGATAGCGGTTGAAGACTTCCATGCCAAGTGCATCGCCAAGCGTGGCATGGTCGCGGCCTTTTTCACGGTCGTAGTTGAAACTGTCGAAACGATCGCCATGGCGGCCAAAGACTTTATGCTGGTCGAAGATTTCTTCCAAAGCCGGGGATTCTTCGAGTTCGTAGGGAAACGGCGAATTGGCATTCCGCAATCCCATGGCGTCGATGATATCCTGCCGGACCTGGTCCATTCCTGCGCCTGGCAGGTGATAATACCAGTCATGGTTGCCGATTACGTAATGGATGTTGACCTTGACGGGAACCCGCCTGCGAGTGTTGAGGTTCGGTTTGTGTCTCCAGTTTGCGGGACGGATCCTGACCGCTTCCCCATTGGCAAGTTGGCGTAGCATTCCCAACGACTCTTTATTTTCCTCCAGGATTGCCTGGGTGACCTGGCGCAGTTTGGTTGCGAATTTTGGATCGATTGGGTTTGTCCATGCGCGGACATAGTTTTGATCACCCGGCCGGGCATCCAGCCAGCGTGTGGAGTGGAGCGGATCGAGGATATCGCCTAACAACACCAGGTCGATGCTTTCGATGGGATGATAGCTGCCATCCCGCCGAAAGGAGGCGAAGTACGCCGCCTCATTAAGACGGCTGGTAAATAATTCGAAGGCAATCGGTGAAATGGAAGCGGCTGTGGTTCCATCGCCAAGGTGGATATCGCTGATGATCACGAGCATAGGAGGCTCCCTGAAACAAATATGCTTCTGCGTAACTTGCGTATTTCCGAACTCTATCGAGTGAATTGTCTACTTTACCACGGACGCTGGTTTGGCGATTCCCAGCATCCGGCAAATATTATAGCCCGGTTATCGATGAATTTTGTTTCTCGCTTTATGACTCTTTGGGAATTTCCGTAGTAGATACCCGGATCTGTCACCCCAAAATCGATTAGTTCTGTATAGATCGTCAGTGTGCATGCGAAGGTTGGCAGAAAGTACTGCGCTCATTCTCGCGGTTTGTCCCTGACATGTTTTGCGCGCACAGGATCGTCAATCGCTGGTGCAGTTTTGCAAAAATGATATAAAATAAGACTAGGAATGTCTTCTATTGTGTTTTACTTGGAATTTTCCATATGCAAAAGGAGGAGAGTATGCTTTCAGACCTGAAGAACCTGGTCGAAAAGGTGCAGGGAGAGGTGCCCGTCACCATATTCCATTTGCGTGGCTGGCTGGATGCGCAGAGCGAGAACGACTTTGTCAAATGGGCCAGTGATGCCTACGAGAGGGGCACGCGTTACCTGTTGCTTGACCTGAGCGAATTGAATACGTTGACCAGCGCGGGAATGCGGGCAATCCAGAAGGTGTATAACATATATACGCCCAAAGGCACGGACAAAGAACATTCGAACTTGAAGATGGCCAGCGCTCCTCCCCCGGTGTACCACGTCCTCAAAGTGACTGGTTTCCTGCAAAGTATTCCCGTCTATGAGTCAGTGCAATCCGCGCTCGATTCATTCAAGGCCTCATCAGTTTAATATCCCGGGAATTTATTCTCATTCGTAGTACTTCACGAAAATTGAAGAGTACCCGAAATTTGGGTGTTGGGCAGGCGTATGCCCTCCCAAATTTCGGATATTTTTTGAATTTGGTATGATCAAGAACCTTTCAATGCATAGGTGACCATGATCGAGATTGAAAACCTGTCCAAGTATTTCAGGGGCAAACGCTTCAAGAGAGTGCAGGCGGTCGATGACGTCAGTTTCACCGTCCGGGATGGGGAAGTGCTCGGCCTGCTGGGACCGAACGGCGCGGGCAAGACGACCGTCATGCGCCTGCTGGGGACGGTACTGCAACCCTCCGGCGGCACCGCGCGCGTGGGCGGCTTCGACGTGCGCCAGTATCCCAACGAGGTGCGTCGCGTGTTGGGGGTGCTGCCCGAATACTGGGGACTGTACGAACGCTTCACACCGCGCGAGCACCTGCTCCTGTTTGGGAAATTCTATTGCATGAGCGGCCAGACACTCGAAAAGCGCATCGATGAATTGATTGCATCGCTGGACATGGACGAATACGCGGATCGCCCGTGCAAGCGCTTTTCGAAAGGTATGAGCCAGAAGGTGGCGCTGGCGCGCGCCTTGATCCATGACCCTGGTCACTTGCTGTTGGATGAACCCACCGCAGGGCTGGACGTGATGAGCGCCCGCCAGGTGCGGACATTGATCACCCGGGCACGCGAGCAGGGCAAATGCATCATCGTTTCGACGCACATTCTGAGCGAGGCCGAACGCCTGTGTGACCGGCTGGTTTTCCTCGACCGTGGTCGGGTGGTGGCGCAGGGCTCGCCTGCCGAACTGTGCCGGCAGGCCGGAGCGGACAACCTCGAAGATGCGTTCCTGAAAATGGTCGGGCGCGAAGACGTGGAGTTGGTGGCATGAGCATCATCTGGACCGTCTGGCAAAAAGAATTATCCGAAGTGCTGCGCGACTGGCGCAGACTGGTCTGGAGCCTGGTTACGGCTCTCATCCTGATGCCGCTCCTGTTCGTTGCGCCCACTGCCTTTCTGTTGCTGCGTACCTCCCAGCAGATGGTGGATACGGTCACGATCCCTGTGCAGGGCATGCAATACGCGCCTCACTTAATGGAATATCTCAAGGAGGAAGCGGATATCGAAGTGGTCGAGGCGGGGGATGTGGAGCGGCTGGTTCGAGAGAAGCAGTTTATGGGGGGGCTGATCGTCCCGCCGGGATTCGAGGGCAAGATCGCACGTGGTGAAGCAGTTACGCTGCAATTGGTCACAGACCAGAGCAAGTCCATAAACATCATTGGTATCCGCCTGTTGGAGGCGTTGGGAACGTATCGCGATGACCTGTTGGCGGAACGCTTGCAGGCGAATAACCTGCCTGCCGATTTCCTGCAACCCTTCCGCGTGGAGCAGCGCAACGCCGCCACGGCCACCGAAACAACCGGCTCCTATTTGAGCCTGTTTTTGCCGGGCATCGTGCTGGCGTTTGGCTTGAGCGCGGGCATGCAAATGGCGGTGACCACTAGTGCTGGTGAGAAAGAACGCCTGACGCTGGAACCGGTGTTGTTCACGCCGGTCAGCCGCTTCCAACTTGTGCTGGGAAAAATGCTGGCGGTATTGACCAGCGTGATTGCCTTTTTTGCCAGTATGGGGATTTCGATCCTGCTGTCTGCGATCGGGTTCGTGCTGGTCCTTGTTGCCCGCGGGGATTTTAGCGAGATGGGTGCGGCCAGCCTGGCTCCACCGGATGCCTTTGCCAGCATGGCGCCGCAGGTGGGGACTTATTCGATCTCGCCTCTGGCGGTGGTGTTGCTGCTGTTCTCCATCATTCCAGTGATGCTCTTGGGCGCATCCATCCAGATTGCGCTGGCTACCTGGGCACGCAACAGCGACGAGGCTTACGGGTACTTGAATCCCATCAACCTGCTTTCGACCTTGCTGATGTTTGCGCTGATCTTGATGGAAGACTTCGTCCCTAAAGTTTGGCAGTATGCCATCCCCATTTTTGGGACGATCCTGTCCATGCGCGACTTACTGACCGGGAAATGGCAGCCTGTTACCCTGGTGGTCATGTTCCTCACATCCTTGATCTACGCGCTGATGGCAATCGGTCTGGCGGTCTGGATGTACCGGCGCGAAGAAGTGCTCTTCCGTACATGAACCAGCGACGATTGGGTCCGTTCGTCCCTTCAACTAGAGTAAGTGTATACACATTGGTAATTTTGACTGTATAATCTTGCAAATGAAGAAGCTCTTTCTATCCTATTCGCGCAAAGACCTGGATTTTGTCGAAAAGCTCGCTGAAGATTTTCAACAAGCCGGGTATGATGTTTGGTACGATCTGACCGACCTCGAAGGCGGCGATCGCTGGGCAAGCGCGATTCAGGCCGCTATCGATGGGTGCGATGCGTATGTTCTGGTGATCTCGCCGAATTCGGTTGCTTCGGAATGGGTCGAGAAAGAGTTTATCTATGCCAACGGCCAGAAGAAAAAGATCGTTCCGCTCTCATTAGAAAGAGCCAATTTACCCTTGTGGCTGGTAAATATCCATTATATCGACATCAGGGGCGGGCATTATAAGAAAAATTTTCCCAATATCCTGGCAGCCATCGAGACCAGTGAGAAATCACTCCCTGTACCGGAACTGGCAAAGGGATTATCCACACTTAGCCCGGCATGGATTGGAGGAATTGCGGCCGGAATTGTCTTGCTTCTGGCGGTCATCTTCAGTTTGCCGGCGCTTTTGGGTGGATCGGAGCGCACCCCCGCTATAACTGCGACAACTCCTGCTGCTCTCCCGACCCTTACGCCTGCTCCCGTTACAGAGACGGCCGTCCCCTCCCCCACCTCCACCGTAGAAATTGTTACAGAAGTGGCAGCGACCCCCACCCTGTCATCCGCGATCACCGATTCCAAAGGGACGGAAATGCTCCTGGTTCCTGCCGGGACCTTCAAAATGAGTTGCAATGAGGGGGTAGCTTGTGTGCTTCCTGCCCACGTCGTGAATTTGGATGCCTTTTATATTGATAAATATGAAGTGACCAACGCGCAATATCTCGAATGCGAGCTCGAGCAACAATGTGCTCCACCGAAAAACCCCCGCTTCTATGATGACAAGAATTATAGAAATCACCCAGTCGTCTTTGTGGATTGGAACATGGCAGTCGCTTATTGCGCCTGGCGCGGGGCGCGCCTGCCCACCGAAGCCGAGTGGGAAAAAGCGGCCCGGGGCAGGGAATCTTTCTCCTACCCGTGGGGCAACAAATTCGATGGCGCCCTGCTCAACTTTTGCGATATCAATTGCGAAAACGCTGGCGCAGACAGGAATTCCAGCGACGGATACGGTAATACTGCCCCGGTTGGCAGCTTTGCCGGCGGTGTAAGCCCATATGGCGTATATGACATGGCCGGGAACGTTGCGGAGTGGATCGCGGACTGGTACGACGAAAACTACTATGCCATCTCCCCATCCGCAAACCCCCTGGGACCGGAAAGCGGATTATATCGCGTCTTGCGAGGTGGCTCTTTTCTGGGCAACCGGGATGCTGTTCTCGCATACAAACGTGAATTCTTGAACCCCCTCACGGCCTATAACTACATCGGCTTCCGTTGCGTTCGCGATGCAATCCCATAGCCCGGATATTGTTGAAAAGTCAACCGCAGGCTGCCTTCACCTGCGGTTTTTTGTTATATTCTTTTATTTCACCCTTTGAGTTTCTCGAATTCCTTTACCATTTCATCGACTGTCAGTGTTCCCGGATTGAAACCAAGATCCTGAGCGCTTTGGGCCAGTTGTGTGATTTCAGGTGGTTCGAGAAATGCTTTATTAAGGATCTCAGGATGAGAAAAAACTCGTGCGGTTTCATCGTCGGCCAGGATTCTACCTTCACTCATCAGGATCACACGATGAGCATATTGTGCCACGATGGGCATATCGTGCGTAATGATAATGATCGCATGTCCGTGATTCTCATTCAAATCCTTAAGAAAATCCATGATCTCATGGGATTGGCGGGCATCCTGTCCGGTTGTCGGTTCGTCCACGATAATAACCTGGGGACGCAAAGCCAAAATGGATGCGATCGCTACGCGTTGCCGCAAACCCTTGGAAAGGAAAAACGGATGTTCTTCATAATATTTTTTGGGCAAACCGACAACTTGTGTAGCTTCCTCGACACGTATTTTGACTTCATCTTCTGGAAGCTCAATATTACGAGGACCATATGCAATCTCGTCCCAGCAGTTGTTGTTGAAAAGCTGGTGATCTGGATTTTGGAAAACGTATCCCACACGCCGCACCATTTGCACAATAGGCGTAGTCTTTGAATTCAATCCGTCGACAATGACATCCCCTGCTGAGGGTTTATATAGGCCGTTCAGGAGTTTCGAAAGAGTGGTCTTTCCTGAGCCATTCTGTCCGATCAGGGCGATAAATTCGCCAATATTTATTGAGACATTAATATCTTCAAGAGCTTTTGTGCCGTCGGGATATGTAAAATCTAGTTTGGTTACTTGAATAAAGGGATAGTTGTCAATCATGGTTGGTCTCAAAGGTTGATAATGTCTAGCTGAATAGTTGCTTTAGTCGTTTGCTGGCATCCGGAAGGGAAACAGGTAAGTCGCCACTTACCTTTTCGGCCTTCTTCAATTCATAAAAGAATTGGAGAGACCCTGGTGGATGAATGCCTTCTTTGGATATAAGGTCCATATTTTGAAAGAACAGTCGAGTCTCATCTTCCAGAATCAGGCGGCTATTGGAAAGCAATATCATACGGTCGGCCAAGGGAATTAGATTTTCTAGATTGTGTTCAATGACGATAATAGTGTTATTTTGTTCCTGTTTCAGTTTTGCTAACACCTCGAATACACGCCTGCGGCTGATCGGATCGAGCATGGTCGTAGGCTCATCCAAGATGAGTAGTTTTGGTGTCATCGCCAGTACCGCTGCCAGGGCAACACGTTGTTTTTGACCGCCTGACAGCTCGTAAGGGGGTTTGAGCAACATCTTTTCCAGCCCGGTCAATTGTGTTACCCATTCCAAACGTTCTCGAATCTCGGGGATGGACATTCCCAGGTTTTCCAATCCGAAAACCAATTCATCTTCGACAGTCATGGCTGTGAATTGTGCTTCCGGGTCAGAAAAGACCATCCCTGTAAATTTTTGTAATTCCCCACGGCCATATTCTTCCACATCTTTCCCATAGACCAAGACTTCGCCATGTTTTATCCCGTTGTATTGACCAGGAATCAGGCCGTTCATTGAATATGCCAGGGTAGTTTTTCCAGAACCGTTTGCACCGATAATTCCCACAAACAAACCTTCTTCGATCTGCAAATTGATTTCCTTCAACGCAGGCTGTTGCGTATTCAGGTATTGCCAGGAGTAATCTTTGATCTCTACGACGACGGACATGCTTTTCTCCAGTCAGGAACTATAGCAAGACATTCTTCAACCAGATCATCAATATAGATTGATCGATTCCAAAATAATTGTAGCCAAAACGCATAATAAGCAATGCGATGAAAGAGATGCCGATGATGGCTGTAAATATGGCGTCATAGTACTTGAATGAGTAGTGTGTCAGCACATAATCGGCCCGTTTGGTATGACTGGCTTCACCTGTAAAGGCATAACCACGTGCAACCAGTGCATTTGTAAATTCTTCCGATCGTCGTAGTGACAGGGCAAATAAAGGAACCATGTAATTGATATATTTCCGAATTTTGTATGCCAGGGACTTGCCGGTTGAGTCAAAACCACGCGCTTGTTCTGCCTGGCGTACGATCTGGAAATCCTCCAATACCATACCTGCGGAACGTAAGGCCATCGCGAAAACATAGGTAACTACGAAAGGCAGTCGGATGGTACGCATGGCGACGATCACATCCCGTTCGCGCGATGTGCTCAAGAAAAATACCATGGTAAAAATCATCGGTAAAATACGGAAGTAGACGACAATTGCATCGCGTACACGTTCCCAGTAGACTTTAATTCCTGCAAACCGGATGATTAATTGATACTCCGGGTAATTCCCGCTCATCAAAATGTATGAAATGATAATAATCGAACCCATCGAAATGGCTACTGGAACATAAATTTTCAATGTGCGCATGTCCACACGGCTGATCCACATCAAGATAATAATGACAAGCATTAGAAGCAAGTTCCATTCCGGGGCAGTCACGAACATTGGGAACAAGCTTATGATGAGAAGAAAGAACAACTTGACAAAAGGATGGATCGCGTAGATAGGAGATCGTACGGGAACATAGCCCAGCAAAGTTTTGTTCATGGTAGATTATTGTACTGTATTGGCGGGAGTATGATGAAGAATGAACCAAGCAGTTAGCACCTGATACCGGGCACTAACTGCTTGGTTATATTAGACAACTTTGTTTATGACCACCAGCGTTTTACGAACGCAGGAGTGCGGATGACAACGCTTGAAAGGGCTTTCAACAGCACGAAGTTGAACACCAGACCGGCGATTACATTGCCACCAAACCAACCCCAGATAAAGAGCGGTACGGAATCCGTTGTCAGCAGGCCAAAGCCCTTGAGCACAACCAGTGGCGACCACAGGGCACCAAAGGCGCTTGAGAGTACCATGGCCAGGAACAAGATACCGTAATCGCGGCCTGATTTCAGGCGTGGGTCAAGTTTGAATCGGCGGAAGACCCAGGCTGGTAAGAACGCTTGAACCAAGTTGGCAGGGATATAGGCTGCAGAAACATAAAATGGGGTTCCGGCAATCGCATTTGAAAAGAACGGGAAAATAGTCCCAGCCAACACGCCCCAAGCTCCGAACCAGATAGATCCAATTTGTTGAACGGCAATGCCAGTCCAAAAGAAATTTACGCCAAAACCGAGCGGAAAACTGATGCTGCCAAAGGCACCCACAACGAATCCGATGCCGATGAGCAATGCTGTAATGACAATATGAATCACGCCCACAGAACGGCGTTCCCCGGGTTGTACTTCCCAGATTTGCTCGGCGGTCATTTCAGATGCAGTAGTTTGCTCAGACATAATTTGCTCCTTTGTACATGTGAAATAGATGATTGGCCTATGGGAAATGACTGTTTCTATATCTGTCGAAGCACACCTCCTATACAGTATGTAATATATAAATCATAAAAACGCTAAAACCATCATATTAACTTTACGATAAGTGAGAAATGTTGTCAACTTGCTTAAATACCTAAATTTCGCCCGAAATAGAGGCGAGATAGAGCCCGAAAAGGGCTAGCCAAAAAAGAGTAATGGGACTACCTGTAAAGGAAATTCCGAGAATCCAAACAGGAGGCCCATTACCATGCATGAGTCTATCA
>DAOTXM010000187.1:0-16166 GCA_034435215.1 Anaerolineales bacterium | reverse complement strand
TCAGCGCGTCGAGATGGTCTTTGAATTCAGTCTGGAATTCCTTGACCAGTTCTTTTTTCTTTTCGGGGTCTTTCTCGTTCCAAATGGCATCCACCGCGACTTTCATCTCGTGCGCCACTTCGGGGTCGGTCAGTGCGTGGACGGCGCGCAAGCCTTCCACATTGCCTTCGCCAAACAGGTCGCCGCCTTCGACAACTTCCTTGATTGCCTGCTCAAAGGAGATGGTCTCCCACTGCCCCGCGCCGCGCTTGGTGCCAGGCTTGCGCTTCAATACGCTGACAATGCGGTACGGGTCATACGCCGTTTGAATGCCCGCCTGTCCCTTCGGGCAGAGCGCGCCTTCGATAGTCGCCATATCCTTGACGGGGGTTTCGTAAGCGGGATGCGGCCAGAGCGTCCACGGGCTGTAGGGGTTGCCGTCAATCTTGGCGGCGAGACCATCCAACAGCTTGACCTTGATTCCACAACCTGTGTTGCACTGCAAACAGACGGTGTAGAGTTGGTTTTCAGGCTTGGCTTCAAAGTTTGCCGCGCCTTCTTTCATGGCTTTGGCAATGGCTTTTTGCGCCTTGGGCAGATTGCCGAGGAAAGCCGCCGCCGCGCCCGTCACACCGCCGATTTTGAGAAAGTCGCGGCGGGATAATTGTTGGTTTTGTTTGGTTTTCATTTCTTTGCCTCCGTGAAACGCGCGAGGTAACCGAGCAGGTAGTCCATGCCGATCAGGATGCCGAGGATGGCAAATCCCATCACCGCGGAAGTGACCGACCATTCCATCAGGCTGGGGGTATATGCCAGAGTCAGTTTAGGACCGCTGAATGCTGCCGCCTGACCGGGCATCATTTCAGCCACCTGTCCTGGAACAACGATCAGGATGCGGGCGGCGGCGTAGCCGACGAGCAGGAACAAGCCCATCAGTCCGGCCACGAAGCCGTTCTTCGCCAGTTTGGGCTGCGCCAGCACAAGGACGGGGATGACCAGCCCGATAACGATTTGTACGCCCCAGAACATGAAGGCGTGCGGACCGGTCAGCATGTACTGCACGGCGATTACGTTATCCGTTGCGCCGCCGTAGAGCGATTGGGTCAAGTCGGCAAAGAGGAAATACAGTTTGGCAACACTGGTCGCAATGGCGATGATTGCCAGCAGCCAGAGCAGGTTCTTGCGTTGGCCGGACTCGATGCCTGGCATGAACCAGCCGACCAGCATCAACATCAGCGCTGCGCCGGAAGCGATGGCAAAGACCGGGAATTGGACGGGGAGCAGGCCGACGTGCCAGAACAGGCGCGCCGCGTTGCCGCCCAGCAGGAAGCCGACGCCGCCCGCCACCAAAATGGCGACGATGAAGCCGATCCACATCACAACCTTCATGGCGGCTTTTTCGGGCGCTTTGAACGCCAGGTAGAGCGAGACCGCAATCAAAATCAGGAAGAGGGTGTAGCCCCAGACCATGATCGCCAGAAAGGAGGTGAAGTTCGGCTGGAGATAGACCTTCCAGATGCGGTCAATATGCCCGAGGTCCAGGCCAATCGAGGCGAGACCCGCAGGCAGCGTCACGAGCGCCGCCCAGAGCATGGTCTTGCCCGTGCCTTTGAACTGCGGCACGTTGAACAGGTACTCGAACGCGGCCAGCATGTAGGCGCCCGCCGCCAAACCTGCAAGGAAAAGATACATGGCAACCCACAAGCCCCAGCCGATGTAGGAGCCGTAGTTGGCGCTTTGCTCGCCTTCGAACAGGCGCACGTACACGCCCCACAGACCGAACGCCAGGGCCAGCGCGCCGACAGCGTAGGAAATTTTCTTGGTCATCTCATCCTCCTACACAATGTAGTACACGCGCGGTTCGGTGCCGAGTTCTTCCTTCAACCGAATCACATTGGGCTTGTTGATGAGTTCCGTCACCAGCGAGTCGGGATCGTTTGCGTCGCCAAAATAAGTGGCGCGACCGATGCAGGTGGTGGTGCAGGCAGGCAGGATGCCGTCCTTGATGCGATGCAGACAGAAGTGACACTTGCGGACGTTTCCGATGGGCGACTCGTGCCGACCCTCCCGCTTCCACGCTTCGCCATACTCCTGGCTTGCGTGCTCGTACCCCGCGGCAGTTTCCCCGCCGACAGTGACTCCGTCAAAGACGGGTAACTGTTCAACATAGTTGTAGCCGAAGTCGAAAGTGCGCGCTCCATACGGACAAGCCGCCATGCAGGCGCGGCAACCGATGCACTGTTCGTAGTCCACCACCACAATGCCTTCTTCGTTATGGTAGGTGGCGGTCACCGGGCAGACTTCGGTGCAGGGCGAATGCTCGCATTGCATACACGGGCGCGGCAGGAATTTCATCGTCACATTGGGATATGTTCCGATCTCCTCCGTCATCACGGGGCGATAGACCACGCCAGGCGGCAGTTTGTTCTCCGCCACGCACGCTACGGTGCAGGCGTGACAGCCGATACAGCGGCGCAGGTCAATCACCATCACCCAGCGCCGTTCCGAGGCGGGCTTTTCCAGCGCGCGTTTCAGTTCCGAGTTCATACGCACCAGAACATCCTCCTTCGCCAGCGGGTCGTCCGCAGAGAGCGCGGCAGAGACTTGCAGTCCCTCCGCCACCGGCGCCACCAGCCCGGCAAAGACCTCGGAAGCATACTTCTCCATCAAAGTTGCTTCGTTTGACATCGTGCTTCTCCTTGAAAGAATGAGTTTCGGACATCGTCCAACAATTCCGATAGTTCTAACTTTATCGAAAAGTGACTGTGGTTTATAGCAGGAAAAGTTTGCTATTTTTTACATATTTGTAGGGAAAAACCTTACATCGCTAATAAACTTACAATTTGGGTGGTATACATGCAAAGGTTGTCAGAAGGTACCGTAAAAATGGGTGGGCGTGCTTCGCACACCCACCCATCGCGGGTTGTCCCTGAGATATTTTGCGTGCACATTTTGGGTGTGTGGGGTTTTCCTTTCAAAGCCATAGCTATATAATTAGGACTTACGCAGTTCACGAAGAAGCCCGAAAATTGGGGGGCGATACCGCTTGCGCCACCTATTTTCGGTTTCTGCTAATTAATTGTGCCAATTAATATCATTACAGCATGCCTAGGAAACTGAACGATGCCACTTTCAGATGGCGCTAAGATAGGTTCGTACAAAATCATCGAGAAACTGGGCCAAGGGGGGATGGCCACAGTCTACAAGGCATATCATGCTGGGTTGGATCGTTACGTGGCGCTCAAGGTGCTGCACCCGGATCTAACCGAAGATCCCACGTTTACTGCGCGCTTCCAACGCGAAGCCCGCCTGGTAGCAAAATTGGATCACCCGAATATCGTCCCGGTGTATGATTTTGCCGAATACGATGGTTACCCTTATCTGGTCATGAAGTTCATCGAGGGGGAAACGCTCAAAGCGCGCCTGGGACGCGGTCCGCTGACAACGGAGGAAATCGATCTGACCGTAGATTCGGTCGGGTCGGCGTTAGCCTACGCGCACCAGGAAGGGATCTTGCACCGCGATATCAAGCCCTCGAACGTTTTGATCGGAACGGACGGCCGCATCTATCTGGCGGATTTCGGCCTGGCGCGCATCGCCCAATCAGGCGCCTCCACGCTATCCACCGATGCAGTTATGGGGACGCCGCAATATATTTCGCCCGAACAAGCCGTTGGGAGAAGCGACCTGGATGAGGGTACGGATATTTACTCGTTCGGTGTCATGCTCTATGAGCTGGTCGTCGGGCAGGTACCCTTCAGCGCTGACACACCTTTTTCCATCATCTACGATCATATTTATGCCCCCCTGCCCTTACCGCGTTCGATCAACCCGTCGGTGCCGGAGAGTGTAGAACGTGTTTTGCTCAAAGCGCTGGCCAAGGAGCGCGCTGACCGTTATACGACTGTCGCTGAAATGGTGGCAGCGTTCAAATCAGCCTGGGAATCGGCCGGGATGCCTATAGAGGGAACATCCTCGATACTGCCAGATGAATCCCTGCAGGTTACTGAACTCGACATCGGGGAGGAGAAAATTTCGGTTTTGGAAGGAGCAGGCAAAGGGTCGAAGGAAGCGGGAACTTTAAAAACCTCGAAGGCGAGGCTCTTACCGTGGATGTTCATCGCCGGGGGTGTTGTGCTGGCAGTCTGTTGCCTGATTGGGGGTGTGGTCATGCTGCCAAGCGTTCTGAATTGGATCAAGCCAGCCTCCCCACCACCAACCCCGACCGAGGCTGTTCCAACACCCTTTACTTTTTGCGCCGGGGAGCAAACTTGGCTTACGAGGGGATATTTCCCCGAGCTGGAAATCGAACACTGCTGGAACCAAGATCATTACATCTCCGATCTAACTTACAGCAACGAGGCATGGACGATTGTAATGACCAAAACAGTCGGCTATACAGGCCAGGCCTATCTCACCGATCCCGAATTCCCAAAAACGAAAATCCGAGAATACTGGGATCAGGGGTATGACATCACGAACGCGACTTATTTAAATGGGGAATGGTTCGTGGTCATGAGCGCAGGGACAGGTTTCACGGACCAAACCTATTTCAGCAGCGCGAACTTTCCTGATGCAGATATTCAAAGTTATTGGGATCAAGGGTATACGATCACATCGGTGGGATATGGCAATGGAACCTGGATTGTCGTGATGTCAGAAGGAGGGGGGCTGAAAAAACAAGTCTACTTCACTGAAGCAGATTTTCCAGAAAGCCGGATACGGACATATTGGAACTCGGATTACTACATTACCAACGTCGCATACGGAAACGCAGTCTGGGCAGTCGTCATGTCAACAGGTGAGAAGTATTCGAACCAATACTACTATAAGAAGGATGTTTTCCCCGAGGCCGGTATAAAAGAAGATTGGGACAATGACTTTTTTATCACAAACCTGGCATACGGGGATTCGCTTTGGATCGTCGTCATGTCGAAGCCGTAGTCACAGGGTCTGGTTCATTTCCAGGAAGGCATCTACAATCTGCGGGTCGAAATGGGACCCAGACTGCCCATCGATATACTGGCGGACTTCGGCACGACCCATCGGTTCGCGATAAGGCCGGTTCGAGGTCAGCGCGTCCCAGACATCCACAATAGAAAAGATCCGCGCCGCGAGAGGGATCTGGTCACCGCGCAGGCCGCGAGGATAGCCTGATCCATCCCACTTTTCATGGTGGCAGTAGGGGATGTCAATGGCCGGTTTTAAGAATTCGATCGGGGCTAACATCTCATATGCCAGGCTGGGATGCTGCTGCATCAGTTCACGCTCCTTCGGGGTCAGGTTGCCGGGTTTGAGCAGGATGCCATCCGGAATCCCCATCTTGCCGATGTCGTGCAATAGGGCGCCACGCTTAATATGGATCAGCTCATTTTCGCCAAGACCGATCTTCCGCGCCAATTCCTGGGTGAGCGCAGTGACGCGCTGTGTATGGCCTTCCGTCTCCTTATCGCGCAAATCCAGAGCACGCACCCAACCTTGCAGGGTGGCTTCATAAGCAATTTGCAATTCAGCATTCGCGGCCTCTAAATCCTTATTTGCTGCCTGTAAATTGTCGAACAGCCGGGCATTGTCGATCGCCATGGCAGCCTGATCGGCAAAAGCTGAGAGTAGCTCCAGGTCACTTTCTTTGAAGAGACCGATATGCGCCCGATTATCCACGAACATGACGCCGATGATCTCTTCTTTCAGTTTCATTGGAACACATAAAATAGAACGCAGCTGGAGTGAAACGATGCTCGCTTCGTTTCCAAAGCGCGGGTCTTCCTGCGCATTGGTGGTCAGCACTGGTTCGCCGGAGGCGATCACGCGCTGCACAATCGTACGGCTAAGCGAAAAAGCTTCCGCATCCAGATCGACATGATCGATCCCGCGCGCAATCCGGACACGCGGCTCGCCATCTGCCTCGCGCAGCACCAGAAAGCCGCGTTCGGCTTGTACCAGCGCAATCAATGAGTCCATGACCTGTTCCAATACCAGATTCAATCCCAAGGAGGAATTGATCACGTGCCCCACTTCCATCAGCGCTGTCAACTTTTGTTTCCCCGTCTGGAGGCGGCCGGTCACCCCAATTTGCAAGTGGCCGATAGAGTCGGCAACATTCTTCAGATCCTGCAGGATGATCGAGGCATTGGGATCAGTGCTCTGCGAAAGGGATCCGATTGCTTTCAACAAGAGCATATTCAAATCGTGAAATTGCCCGCGGACGATGTGGGTATCGGAAGGCCTATCAAACATGTCAACCTCCATTCACGCCTTACTTTCATTGTATAACCCTTCACCCAACGAATCAATTCTCTTCTCCCAAAAAAGGTATCTACGCAGACCGATGCAAAAAAGTAGGGCAAAAACCGTTTTCGCGGGGGTGTACGCCCTCCCGCGCACACCGTTTTTGCCGCCATTCTAAAGGCAGGCTGAATAGTTACCAAAAAAGTTGAAAGTGCTCCCAATAATTTAGAATCTGCTGATTATACGCAATTTAAAAAGTACCATTATGCAACTTCCTACCCTCACCCTGCCCTCTCCCGAAGGGAGAGGGAAACGGACAAGAGCAAACGAATTTTTGCGTCCAAGCATGACAAATTTCCATTTTCATTCCCCTCTCCCACCAGGAGAGGGGTGAGGGCAGGTAGGCAATTACGATATTATTTTTTGTTCACCTTCGCTATAGGTAAATCCTCCAAACTCAAAAACGCCTCAACAACTCTTGGATCGAAGTGCTTCCCGGATTGCTCCTGAATGAGTTTACGAACCTCATCAGCGCCCAGGGGACTGCGATAAGGTCGTTCGGAAGTAAGCGCATCCCACACATCGACTACTGCAAAGATGCGAGCAGCGAAGGGGATCTCCTCTCCCCGCAGGTTTCGAGGGTAGCCAGACCCATCCCACTTTTCATGGTGGCAATAAGGGATATCAAGCGCGGGTTTTAAGAATTCGATCGGATCCAGCATATCTTTGGCAAAGAGGGGGTGCAATTCCATGAATTTACGTTCTGTCAACGTCAGCTGGCCGGGTTTGAGCAGGATGCCGTCAGGTATGGCCATTTTGCCAATATCGTGTAACAAAGAACCACGCTTAATGTGCACCAGTTCCTCTTCAGCGAGCCCTAATTTCCTGGCCAAAACCTGTGTCAGTGCGGTTACACGCTGTGTATGGCCTTCGGTTTCCCTGTCGCGCAATTCCAAAGCCAACGCCCAACCTTTCAAGGTGGCATCATAGGCGTCTCTTAACTCGAGATTGGCTCTTTGCAGTTTGTCGAACATACGCGCGTTGTCGATAGCTACGGCAGCCTGGTCGGCAAAGGCAGAGAGCATCTCCAGGTCACTCTCCTCAAAAAGACCGGAATAGACCCGGCTATCCACAAAGATCACCCCGATGATTTCATCCTTCAGTTTCAATGGAACACACAAGATCGAACGCAGGTGATGCTCGAGCACACTTTTTTGTTGAACAAAGCGAGGATCATCCTGTGCATTGGTCGTCAGCACTGGATTGCCCGTCTCGGCAACGCGACGAACAATGGTTTTACTAACAGAAAAAGCATCCCCTTCCAGATCAACTTGATCCATGCCGCGTGCAGCCTCGACCGGATATTCCCCTTGCGCATCACGCAACATGAGCAGACCACGTTCGGCTCGCATCAAGGCAATGACCGAATCCATCACCTCGTTCAAGACAGTTTCCAACCCCAGGGACGAGTTGATTACATGTCCCACACCGACCAGCGCCTGTACCTGTCGCTGGCTGGTATGCAAGTATGCTGAAACTCTGCTTTGCAAGAGTTGCAATGAGTTCGTCAAATTGCTCAAATCCTGGACAGCTGCAGAAGCCACCGGGTTTGCAATGCCGGACAGGCTATCCATTGCATTCAAAAGCATTCGATGTAAAACCTGAAAATCCTTTTGGATAATATGGATGTCCGAAACCGTATCTGCCATGAAAAACACCGTTCCAAAATGAGATTATTCTGATTCTCCAGGCTTTTCTGCCTTTGTCCTGCTGCGAGTTGGTAAGTTGGAAGGGGCGAACTTAGGGGTGCGGAGCACAACCAGATATCCGCTCCGCACCCCTAAGTTCGTTTGGTTTTCAACTTTTGATAATTATACCCAAGGCGGTCGCAAATTGCGCTTTTTCAAGTGTGCACGCAAAATATGTCAGGGAAAACCCGCGAAAATGGGTGGGCGTGCTTCACACGCCCACCCCAGCAGTACTTCTGACAACCTTTGCATGCATACTTTTTCAAAGATTGGAGAGCGCAATTTGTGACTGCGGACATGATATAACGTGAAGTTGAGCGGCGACCGGGTAGTCGCCGCTCTTTCTTACCTGATTTTGAACATCTGGGTCAGCTTCATGGCAAGGTTTAGATCCCCCGCCAGTTTGATCTTGCCTTGCATGAAAGCCTGCATCCCGTCGAGTTCACCAGTGAAGATCTTGATGTAATCGCTTGAGTCGGCAGACAGGGTCATCTTGGGGGCTGCGTGTTCGCCCTGTTCGACTTCTACTTTGTCGTTTTTGATGGTGGCATACCAGTTGCCGGCTTCCGCACCGGTAAACTTGAATTGGATCACAGCATCCAGCCCAGGAGCCTTTTCAGGCAGAAACGCACCGGGCATCTTGGACATCAGATCTGCAATTGTGAGTGGCATTTTAGTCTCCTTAGTTTTGTAAATTCTCGAATATCGCCGCGGCTCCCATCCCGCCGCCAATGCACATGGATACCATACCGAATTTATTCTTGCGACGGGCCATTTCATAGAGCAACTGCGTGGTCAGCTTGGCGCCCGTGCAACCCAACGGGTGACCAAGCGCGATCGCACCGCCATTGACGTTGGTGATCTCTTGATTCAAACCGAGTTCACGGATGACCGCCAACGATTGCGCTGCAAAGGCTTCATTCAGCTCGATCAACTCTAGATCTTCAAGCTTCATCCCGGCCTTCTTCAAAACCTTCGGGATGGCTGCAACCGGACCTATGCCCATAATCTCCGGTGGGACGCCGCCTACCGCATAGTTGACAAAGCGCGCCATTGGTTTGAGACCCAGTTGGGCAGCTCGTTCCGCCGACATAATGATCACGCCTGCCGCGCCATCGGACATCTGGGAGGAGTTCCCTGCCGTCACAGTGCCGCCTTCCTTGAATGCTGGCCGTAGTTTGGCAAGTCCTTCCAGAGTCGAATCCCCACGCGGGCCCTCATCGCGCTTGACAGTGAATTGCTTTTCCTCAGCCCTGCCATCCACATATTCAACGATTTTCACCTCGATGGGGATCAGTTCGGGGTCGAACAGTCCGCTATCCACAGCCTTGGCCGCTTTCAGATTGCTTGCAAGCGCAAAAGCATCTTGATCTTCACGGCCGACCTTGTATTTTTCAACTACGTTCTCAGCGGTCAAACCCATATTGGTGAAATAGTGGGGATATTCCGATGCGATCATTGGGTTGGGCGAGAACTTGTAGCCAGTCATAGGAACCATGGTCATCGACTCGACCCCGCCTGCGATTGCAATGTCGATATCACCGGACTGGATGGCATAAGCCGCGTGGGCAATAGCCTGCACGCCAGACGAACAGAAACGGTTGATCGTTTCAGCAGGAACTGAATTCGGCAAGCCGGCGCTGAGAGCGATCATGCGCGCCATGTTCATTCCCTGTTCCCCTTCAGGGAAGGCGCACCCAATGACCACATCCTCGACTTCCGCAGGATCAAGATTCGGTGTCCGCCTGAGCAGCTCTTTGATAACGGCAACAGCCAGATCATCGGGGCGAACCGTAGCAAATCCGCCACGCTTGGCTTTCCCGACGGGGGTCCGTACCGCGCTTACGATAACAGCATCTCTTGTCATTTCACACCTCCTAGTTCCGCAATGGTTTGCCGGTGTTCAGCAAGGCCCACATGCGCTCCTGGGTCTTCTCCTCTCCGCACAGGGAAAGGAAAGCCTCGCGCTCCAGGTCGAGGATATATTGCTCGCTGACCCAGGTCGGCTTGCTCAGCTCGCCGCCCGCCAGCACGTGCGCCAGTTTGCTGGCAATGACCTTCTCGTATTCTGTGATGTAACCGCCCTGAGCAAACATCCAGGCGCCGACCAGTAATGCGCCACGCATATCGCGCCCTGCCGCATAGATCAGTTCCGGCGCTGGCGGGGTATAACCGGCATTCACCATGTGCAGCACTTCCTTTTTAGCTTCGGTCAGCAGGTGATCGCGGTTGAGCACGATGCGGTCCTGGGGACCGAAGATGCCCATATCACGCGCCTCCCAGGCACTGGTGGCCACCTTGGCCTGCCCAATTTGCAGGAATGCGCGCTGCAAGAACGGTAAAACCTCGGCATTCTCGGTCTTCATGGCGGGATTGATTACTCGGCGCATGATCTCTTTTGTCCCGCCGCCAGCCGGGATGACGCCCGCACCGAGTTCGACCAGGCCGATGTAGGTTTCGGAAGCAGCTACCACGCGCGAGGCATGCATGCTCACTTCACAGCCGCCGCCCAGCGCCATTCCCGCCGGGGCGATGACGACCGGCTTGGGGAAATAGCGCATGCGCATGTTCATATCCTGCAATTTCTTCACAGCGCCTTCGAGCGTATCCCACATCTTTTGCTGGGCGGCTACCACGACCATGAACAAGTTCGCGCCCGCGCTGAAGTTATCGGCTTCGTTGCCAATCACCAGACCATCGAACTCGGTCTCAGCCCGATCCAGCGCCTCAAGCGTGATGTTGAAGATGTCGTCGTCGAGGGCATTCATCTTAGTGTGGAATTCCACACAGGCCACACCATCACCCATGTCATACAGGGTCGCGCCGGCATTCTTCGAGATTTCGGTCTGCTCCTTGAGCAGAATCAGACCCGGGGTTCGTTCGATGCGGACATAGTCCCCCTTGGTAACATCATAGACGCCCACTTTAGACCCGTTCTCGTACTGGTAAAACGTCTCTTTCCCGGACTTGAGCATGCCCTGGACCCAATCGGCGGGATCGTAGCCCTCGGCCTTCATCACCTCGACCGTTTCCTTGACCCCCAGCATGTCCCAGGTTTCGAAGGGACCGAATTCGTGCATAAAACCCCAGCGGGTGGCATCGTCGAGCGGTTTGGGCGTATCGGCCACTTCCGGGATGATCGTGGAGGCGTACTGGAAAGCCTGGTAGGTCAGAGCCCGGACCAGCTTAGCAGCCTTATCTTCTTCACTAAGCAAAATCTTGAGTTTTTCGCCCAGGGTTTCGGCTTTCCTGGCCTTGCCAATCGAATCGAAGCGCGGTTTGGTTGGCGGGATGTGTTCTACCTTTTCCAGGTCT
Organism: Anaerolineales bacterium; assembly: GCA_034435215.1. Lineage (GTDB taxonomy): Bacteria > Chloroflexota > Anaerolineae > Anaerolineales > Villigracilaceae > JAABUE01. The sequence continues at coordinate 4,896 of DAOTXM010000187.1, read as the reverse complement.
AGCGGCCAGAATTCCTTCTTGCCTTCCTCATTGCGGACTTCCTTATAGAAGCCAACTTTTGTTTTGTTGCCCAGCCAGCCTTTCTCGACCATCGTAGAAATCAACCTGGCTGGTTTCTCAGATGAAAGATACTGCTGTCCCAGTTTGTCATGCGGGATAGCAGGTGCGAGGTTCTTGCCAACGTGCTCCCAGACATCGATGCCGACCAGGTCGATCAGGCGGAACGTCGCCGTCTTCGGGCGTCCGATCAATGGGCCGGTGATAGCATCCACCTCGTCCACGGTATAGCCGTTTTCGAGGATATAGTGCATGCTAAACGAACCAGTGCCAAAAGCCAGACGGTTGCCGATGAAGTTGGGCGTGTCCTTGCAAAGCACGATGCCCTTGCCCAGGCGGAATTCCCCAAAATGGCGGATGAACGCCACCACTTCAGGCAAAGTATCCTCGGTCGGGATGACTTCCAGCAGCTTTAAGTAACGTGGCGGGTTGAAGAAGTGCATCCCCAAAAAATGCTGTTTGAAACCTTCCGAGCGCCCATCCGCAATATCCTTGACCGGGATGCCAGAGGTATTCGTCGCGATTATACCGGTCGGTTTGCGGACAGCATCAATGCGCTCCATCAATCCCTGCTTGATCTTCAGGTTCTCGACGATGGCCTCGATCACCAGGTCAGCCTCGGCGATGACATCGAAATCATCTTCCAGGTTACCCAGGGCGACAAACGTCTTCAGCTCTGGTGACATCAGGTTGGCCGGTCTGGCTTTCAAGCACGCGTCCCAACCTGATTGCACAATTTTATTGCGCGCTTGCTTGTTGTCACTCGGAGCATCTTTGGGAACGATGTCGAGCAGGGTAACCGGGATACCCGTATTGGCAAAATGCGCCGCCAAAGCCGCACCCATCGTCCCCGCGCCAATAACAACAGCTTTGTGAACGTGATATTTCATAAGATCCTCCTTTTTGAACCGCGAAGGCGCGAAGCCCGCAAAGTATTCTTTGTTAGAATCTTCACGTCTTTGTCTCTTCACGGTGATCCCTCTACCTTAACTCCCGTCCGCTATAACCCAAAATCTGCCGCGCCACGACCAGGCGGTTGATCTGCCCCGTGCCCTCGTAGATGTCGGTGATCTTGGCATCGCGGAACCACTTCTCCAGCAAGAACTCGCGGCTGTAACCCAACGGCCCCATCAGCTCGACCGCTTTCTGGGTGACCTTGGTGGTCACATCGCCAGCTTTGACTTTGCTCATGGACGACTCCAGCGCATTCGGCTTCCTGTTATCCGCCATCCAGACCGCTTTGATAATCATCAGCCAGCCAGAACGCAGCATGATTTCCATATCAATGACATCGCGTTCGATACTGGTCAGCTTGTTGCGCGGCAGCCCATAACGGATCACGATGCCGTTCTCCGCCAGCTTCTCTTTGACGAATTCCAGTGCCGCGCGCGCCACGCCGATGCCGGTTGCAGCCACCAGAGGACGGGTGGCATCGAATGTAGCCATGGCCTTTTTAAAGCCCTTTTCGGTCTCCCTTTCGACAGTGGGGCTACCAAGCACGTGATCGAACGGCACGCGCACGTCCACCAGGGAAATCGCCGCCGTGTCGCTGGCGCGGATGCCCATCTTGTGCTCCAGTTTGGTGACGGTAACGCCGGGCGTTCCCTGTTCGATGACAAAGCCGCGCATGCCGGCACGTCCCGCTGAGGGATCGATCGAGGCCCAGACGACGATGAAACCCTTGCCAAACTGTTCATCCGGGACCATGGATTTATGCCCGGCCGTGACAAAGATCTTCTCGCCGTTGATGACCCATTCGTTGGGCTTTTCATCCAGCACGGCGGTCGTCTTGATCGCGGATGTATCCGAGCCTGCGCCGGGTTCGGTCATACACATGGCGGCAAAAGTCGGTTTTTCACCGCCAAAGCGCGCCAGGAACTTCTGTTTCTGCTCCAGCGTAGCGGCCGCCTCCACCGCGGCTGCACCCAGCCCGCCGCCCGGGGTCACCAGGTAGATGCCCACATCCCCCCAGGAGAGCATTTCCAGCATATGCGCCAGCATCTGATAACCAATAGGCGGGCGCTTGGGCTTATTGGGATCCTCTTCCTTTTTCTCCTCCTTGGGGGCCAGCGAGCCAGCGCCCGTGGCCTTCATGGCTGCGTGCATGAACTCGATATAGCCATACGGGATCGCGTGCTCGTTCTCGTCCATTTCACGCGAGACCGAGCGCATCATATTCTCAGCGACCGTTTGCAAAACGTACTGTTGCTGCGCGATCGGTTTGGGGGTTTCAAATTCGATAGTCATATCTCACCTCCACGCTATACAATCGCCAGGCCGGTCAGCGTGGCTAAGCCGCGACCGTTGCGCATCCACATCTCGACCGGGTATTCGCGAATGTAGCCATAACCTCCCAGGATCTGCACCGCCCGGTCGGTGACCATCATGACCATATCGGCTGCGCCCGTGGCCGCCAGATAGGCATGTTTGAAAGCGTCCTCCTTGCCGGTATCCAGCTTCCAGGCCGCTTCCCAGGTTAACATGCGGCTGGCCTCGATCTCGGTTGCCATCTCAGCCAGCATGAAAGCGATGGCTTGTTTCTGCGCAATCTTGACACCAAAGGCTTCACGCTCCTTGGCATAATCTCGGCTGTACTCGAATGCCGCCCGCGCCACCCCAACCGCCAGCGCCGCCAGCGCCACGCGCATGGCTGCCAGCACCGGTTGAAAGTCGTGTCCTGCTTCGCCACCCAGACGGTTGGCCTTGGGAACTTTCACTCCATCCAGCTTGACGCGGTAAGTTGGCAGGGCGTTCAGGCTCATCAACTTCTCCGCTTCCTCTCCGACCGAGAGACCTGCTACCGTTTTCGGGACGATGAATCCCTGTGTGTTTCCATCCAGGTTGGCATAGACGATCATGGCTTCGGCATCCTTGGCAAAAGGCACAAATGCCTTTTCCCCCGTCAGCACATAGCTATCACCTTCTGCCTTGGCCGTGGTCTTGAGTTCAAGCGGATCGAAATCCAGCGCATACTCGATCAACGCAGCAGTGTATGGTTGCCAGTCCATTTCGATCACCGGGGGTATATACTGTTGCTTTTGTTCCTCCGAGCCGGCCAACAGGATTGGCATGACGAACAATGCGGGCACGTTGACGGCTAACGTTCCTGCCAGGTCGCCATAGGCCATCTCCTCGGCAGCCAACACGCCCGTGACGGCCGAATGCTCCCCAAAACCGCCATAGGTTTCAGGGATGGAAGCCTGCAATACGCCCAGCTCCCAGCCCTTACGGACGATTTTTTCCGGCAGGATGCCTTCCTCTTCGGCATCGTGCCCGATTGGACGCAGATCGTTCACGGCATAACGTCCAACCGCTTCGAGCAACATTTGTTGCTCTTCATCGGGTTCGAAAGAATACATAAGCCCTCTCCTTTGGTAGGTTGTTTTACAAAACAAATGGATTGGGCGACATATCATCCCCACAGGAGATTAATGTCGCCCCACGTCCCTCGGGTCGTTCGGCCCGACCATACAAGATCGCGGCCTGTGGTTCGTTTTCCAACTCATTCGGGTTGACTACTTCCACCAGGCCGCGTTGCACCAGATATTCGACATACGCACCGACCTTCTCGATCACCAGCAGCGCATTGTATCCGTTCATCGCTCCATACACGTGTTCCGTAACCTGTACCAGCGTGCGCGGCTCGGACAAGGCATCCAGTGTCTGGTCGATACGGCGGAGTATATGGGCACGGACCATCGCAATCCGAGCTGACAGATCCTCGATCGGATCGTCATGCCCGTTGAGGATTAAAGAAGCGTCAGCTGCCCAGCGCGCGAAAACGGACAGGGATTCCAAGTAATGGCGTACACCCACAAATGGAGTCAGGTCTTCAGGCGATTGATGCGGGGTCACATGTTCCAAAACCAGGTCACCGCAAAAGACCACGTCCTCCAGTGTGAGGGCGACATGGCCGGGGCAATGGCCGGGGACATGCAACAGTTCGAAGGGACCGATCCGCATACCGCACGTTTCATACGTAAAATCGACCGGCACGGAATGGTAAAGCGCCTTGGTAAAACGATACATTGCAAGTAATTCGGTGCGTCGTTCGAGCGGGACGCCAGCCTGGGTCAGGAAGATTTCGAGTTTGCGACTCAGGATGGCCAGGCGGGCTTCATGTGTGCTGATGGTTCCCAGATCGAGTTCATGCACGCCAACGATTGCTTTGGTGCGTTCCCGTAGATATGCCAGGCCACCGTAATGGTCGATATGACCGTGAGTCAACAGGATGTGTGTCAGGTCGTAAGGGCTCAACCCTGCCGCCGCTAACCCCTGTTCAAGTCCGGCATTGGAGCGCTCCCCCCCAGAGCCAGTGTCGATCAACACCACCCAGTCGTCCACCTGCACCAGGTACGCATATGCCCAAAAGTTCGGAAAGGCTTCCAGCGGGATGCGCCAGATAGGTATGCCGGAGGCAGTCTGGTATTGGTCAAAAGAATGGGTCGATTTCATCACATTCAAAAATTTGCGCTCTGTGAGGTTCGTCCTTCTACGATTTCGTCAGTCCATTCAGCAACAGACCGGTGTATTGGTCAGCGATTTGCTCAATGGTCAGGGGACCATCCGGCCGATACCAGGTCAGGGTCCAGTTCAGGATACCCATCAAGGCGCGGACAGCCAGGGCCGGATTGGAACAGGTGAACAATCCACTTCGAACACCATCATCCAGCACGCCCCGCCACAGCGACTCGAAACGATCACGATTGGGAATGTGGCGCTTGTGTTGCGCTGGTTCCAGGGAACGGTGTTCGAACAACAGCACGGAAGAAAGATCACTGTTCTCGGCCAGCAAGCGTAAATAGACCAGCACCATCTGGCGCAGTTTTTCATCGGCGG
>DAOTXM010000186.1:0-10266 GCA_034435215.1 Anaerolineales bacterium | reverse complement strand
AAATTCAACAGGGAACAGGTCGGTGCGGCATCCCCCCAGGGATAAATATTCCCCTGCGGCCCCCGCGCCGTTTTCTCCCATTGGGCCTCGGTCGGGAGGTGACCTTCGACAAAGCGACAATACGCCTCAGCCTGTTGCCAATCCACGTTGACTACGGGATAGTCGCGCCGGGCAGGATCCGAAAGCGCCTTGACCGCCGTTTCCTCGCGAGGAGGCGTACACTTTCCGGCGGCAATACAAATCGAATACATCCGGTTCGTGACCTTCGTACGATAAATCCAAAAAGAAGACAAAGCCACGGCATGGACAGGATTATCGTCCCCCCCGTCCCCCATGATGAACTCCCCGCCCGGCACGTGCACCAGAATGCTGCCATCGACCCAAACCATCGGCGTGCCAGCCGGCGGGCCGGCCAGATCGATCGGATGCAAAGTGGGAGTTGCCGCCACCGGTTCGGTCGGCTGGCTTTGTGGTGTAACCGGTTCCGCAATCTGGGACGGCGGCGCTTCGGTCGCGGCTCCGCAAGCTGCCACCATTATGGACAACGTTACCACCATCAAAAGGACAGGATGCAAATTCCTCATGGCAGTCTCCTTGATCGAATTACTTCTATTATTGACCAAAATAGATATAAATCAAATCACCCAGATTTACCCTTGCAGGCAGGACGAAAATACCTGTAAAGGTCTATCACAACCGAGAATCGAATTGCCAAGACTACTATTTTTGGCTCTACCGTTTATGCCGGGAAAATTACCGAAATTTAGGGTGTGAGCGTGCGTACGCGCGCTCATACCCTAAATTTCGGACATCGGTCTCGTTACCTTTGTTCTATTTTCAGGGATGCTTGCAAACCATCTCAATTACCGCCACAGACCAGCTCGATCAGAACGGCGGAGTCGGTTGAGGCAGGCCAGGCTGAAGTGCGTTTGAGCTGGTCGCACAAAGCAGTCCGCGACCCTTTGTCCGATCTGATTTTTTGCGCCAGTTCACGCGCCTTTTCCAGTTCACCCACGTTTACGTAAGCCTCGACCAACGGCAACCATTCCGAGCGGTCGGCAGCGGAATATCCCAGCCTCAACGCCTCATCCGCCAGTTTAACGGCAGCAGCCCAATCCTCGGTCTGACGCGCAAGGTCGATCTTCTGGTAGTAATAACACCAGTCATGCTTTGGTTCTCTTCCAAACACCGCGGCAGGGGGCTGTACTGGGATTGCATTTGGCAGGATCAGCTCTATTCTCGAATAGGGGGCAATTGCACTGACGCGGGGGTCCTCTTCAGGTGAGGGTTCCAAACGCTGACCATTCACTACGTGCAAACAGGAATTGAGTGTCGGCTTGGTAATCAGCAAGGGCATGGAGTAATCACGCGGAACGCTGATGCTGCGCATTTTTCGGTTTTCTTTCCTGCCAGTAGCAAGGTCCGCTTCGATTCCATCGAAAGGAACCTGCCCGCTCAGCCCGAGCGGTTCGCCAGGGTTATAGATGATGTTCAAGGGCCCCCAGACTTCATATTCCTCCAAAAACCGGTAACCGGGCGGTGGAGCAGCGATGATGGTTGTCCCGGGTTGCAGGTCAGGCGCCCGCCAGGACAACTGCCACCAAATGTTCCGCGTCTGGGTCCAAAAGTCACGATAATAGACAGCGCTATGGAACTGTGTTACAACACCGGAAATCATCAGGGCAAACAGGAACACCCAACGGGCGGGGGGGCAGATATAGCCAAATGCGAAACCGGCCATGAACATCGCCACCCCCAACGTTCCCTGGACGGTATAGCGATCCCATTGAAAAGAAAAGCTGACATCCCTGCCTGCAACCACGATTGGAAGAGCGGTGACCAGCACAGCCAGCGCCCCGAGGATCAGCATATGCACGGGCGTATTGTCAGTTGGTCCCGGCTCGTCTTCCGACCAATTTTGCCGTTTCACCCAGGCAAAGTATACGAAGGCCAGGCCAGTTGCAATGCCTGCCAATACCAGGGCTTCCGCCAGGTCGCGGTACTGGCTGGTTGTGATGTTTTGGTAGAGCGGAACAGTCCAAGCGAAGATGGCTGTATCGAAAAGGTCTTTCGCCGTTTCGACCAGAATGGTCAACAGCGCGTGCAGCGGAGAAACACTATACTCATCCATTAAAACAGCAACATTGGTGGACCGGCGCGTGCTTTGGAAGATGAATATCCGCCAATAGAAGAAGCCGAAGGCCAGGAACAGGTATGGAATGGCGCGCTTCAACGTGAGTACAATGTTTGCTCGCCATTTCCGTGTCAGTTCCTGCTGGCTGGTCGCATACCACAGAAGCAGCAACCGGACTGCTTCCAATCCGATCATGGCTTCGTAAATGATCAGATAGAAAAATGCCAGGAGCATGGCGGCCAGCATAACAATTATTTGAGCCGGGATTTTCTTCACCTTCAGGGCATAAACGGTCAACGCCAGGGACAGGGTAGCCGCCATATGCGAGAGTAACAAGTTGATGAAGAGTGCCGCGTTCGGCTGCTGGTAAAACCCTGGATAGACCATGTACAACAAAGTTGCAAATGTCGATTCGACCCGCCTCGCAGGCCATAACAAGCGCAACAACCAGAAAAAGGCAAAGCCTCCCAGCAGTTTAACGGTGAGCGCGTACAGATGCCAGTTGAGGGCAGATTTCCCAAGGATGGTGTAGTCAAATGCGTACAAGAAACCAATGAAAGGCCGGTCAATGCTGAACAGGTCGATCACCCCTTGCGCACCCTGCGCCTGCGCCGACCAGATCATGTACCAGTCGTCGCGGTAGAACCCCAACCTGGGAATCATCAAGCCATACGTCACGAAGGTCACTAGAGTAATCAATACCAAAGAGATGAGTATTTCCCACGTTTTTTGCTGTTTTTCTTCAAAAGCCATAACGACTCCGGATCGGTGATACTTAGGAAAAGAACACCCCAAATTTCTAACCTTTTTAGGCTCTGCTGTTTTTGGCGGGAAAAATGCTGAAATTTGGGGTAACACGCGTACGCGCGTTACCCCAAATTTCGGACCCTCGTCCTATCATAAACGGTAGACCTCCTTATTATAACGTTACAAAGGAAGAAGGCGAGAAAACATGTATTTTCTCAAAGTGTTATGGAACGTATTCGCAGACCCCGGCTCTTTCATTCCACTGGCAGCTATAGACCTGGTTTTTGATACAACCGGTTTCGGTCTTTATCTTGCCACAGATCTCGATCTGGAAGGGTTCGCTACATTGCAGCATATTGACCGAAACGGTCACACAGCCGGGACCGCTCAAACGGAATTGATCCGGGATACAGGTCTTCGTACCGGCATTGTAGCGCGTGCCCAGCGGACAGCCCGGATACGCCCCACCCTGCGAGGGCTGGCAGCACTGATACTCCGGCGAATAGGAAAAACCTGCCAGGCAACCCTGATACGTCCCAGAGGCCTGCTCAGGAGCGTTGAGTCCATAAGGCGCGTCCACCCCGACCGCGGGCGACACACAGGCGCCGTACTGACTGTCGAAATACATGCCAACCGGGCACAGGCCATCCCCGGCCAGGCCTGGCGCACAGGTGGTCTGCCCACCGCGATCGACCAGCGCATAGCCTGCCGGACATCCAGCCACGCCAAATTCTGGCGAGACAGGCGAGTACAGGCAGGTGCCGGAACTCGCATCCAGGCCATAACCCGGGTCGCAGACCGGGGTGGCGCCGGTCACATCCGGTAGGCTGCTGCAGGCAGGATTGCAAACTGTCACTTCGCCGGTGGTGTTATCCGGGCCGTTGCAGGACAGGCGGCGTTGCCCATCGACTACCGACTCGACACAGCGGTATCCATCCGTGCGGACATCAAAGGTCGCGCCGGGCGAAAGGTCGACGGTCGTGAAGGGACGATTGTATTCGCAGTAAGAGGCGCCGACATTCACCGCCGGCAACTGGCACTCGCCGCTGGAGACCACCGCGCTGGGGATATAGGATGAAGTCTGGCACATGGGCGCAAACGCAGGAGGCCTTTGGACCACACAACGGAAACCCAGGTCGCGGTTGTGGTAGGCATTCCCAGCCGGGTGCCGAATGGCTGAAGCGGTCTGTCCGATATCGGTCTCGAAGCCGCTGCCACGCACCACACGGAACTGGCCGGATTCGGGCCCGGTGGGATTTTCAGCGGGCGCACTGTTGTAGTAGCTTTCACCGTAGAAGTCGTTCACCCATTCGAAGACATTACCAGCCATGTCCAACACACTATAAAGACTGGCGCCATCCGAATATTTGGTGACGTCCGTCGACGCGCCCACGCAACCGGCAAAGTTGCCCAGGTCGCAGCTCGGTTCCGCGTTGCCCCAGGGATAGGAAGCCCCGGATGAACCGCGGGCGGCTTTCTCCCATTGAGCTTCGGTCGGCAATCCTCCGCCGATCCAGGCGCAGTAATTGGCGGCCATGTCCCAGGTCACCCCCACGATGGGATAATTGGCATAGACAGGGTTATCGTACACCGTCGCGCCCAGTTCCTGCACCGGGGGAGCGCAAGCGCCCACCGATACACAGAACGCGTACATGCTGTTAGTCACTTCGGTTTTATAGATCCAGTAATCATCCAGATAGACTGTTCGCTGCGGGGCATCGGGCATGCCGGAACCCATGATGAACTCCCCAGCGGGTACGTAGGTCAGAACGCTGCCGTCCATCCAGGCCATCTCCGAACCCACGCCGGGCCCGGCCAGATTCACCGGGACGATGGTCGGGCTGGGGAGGGTAGTAGGTGGCTCGAGAGTTGGAGGTTGGACAGTGGGTGCTGGCAGGCTTGGGGTTGGTTCAGGTGCGGGGATGTTCTGTCCACAAGCTCCCAATACCAGCGCAAAAACCAGTCCAGTCAACACAATCATCTTGAAGTGAAAGTTCATCTCGATCTCCTTTGTCCCGTGAAACCCAAGGACGCTCGTTATTATACAAGAAGAAGCTCCTGGCCATGACCGGGGGCTAATCTGGCTCTCATCTTGCCACTGCGCTGAAAAACATGGGACCGGCAATGAGCCTGCCTGAAGTTCTTAGGTGGCCGTCGATTATTTTGTCATCTCGATGAAGTTTTGCATCTGCTGGCGGTATCCATTGAAGGCAGCCCACCCGCTTTCGGTCAATTTGCATATCGTCAGGGGCAGCTTGCCTTTGAAGGTCTTCTCGATTTCGACATATCCGGCCTCTTCCAGCTTGCTGAGATGGGCGGACAGGTTGCCCCTGGTCAGTCCCGTTTCGCGCTGCAGGAAGAGAAAGTCCGCGCTCTTGACAGTGGCCAGGATGGTGACGATCAGCAGGCGTGCCGGTTCGTGAATCAAACGATCCAGTTCGGTCAGGCTGCGCAGGTCGTCACCCATGGTTTTCCTCCGCAGGTAAAGGGTTGGCCCGCAAATAACTCCTAAGTGTTGCCGCACCCGAAATGATGATCACAACGCCCAGCAAACCGTAGAAAAGCGCCAGATTATATGCCTGTGACAAACCGCTAAACGAGAGGAGGACACCGAACAACAAGGCCAGCCCGCCCAGCACATAAAAGCGCCGCAACCCGGACGATTTTCCGCGTAGCGCGATGAAAACAACCGCCACCAATAACCCGGTGACCAGTACCATCGAATCCAGGCCGCGGATGTAATCGATCAAGACAATGGATGCCATTGCAATCATCATTGCCACGCCAGCAACCACCCAGCGGCGGCGTTTTGCATCCTGCTCGTCTACATGATACTCTACATAACCGGTGCGCGGATACGTGAGCCGTATTTTCAAAGCGTTGACCAGCCAGCGCACGCCAAAGACCCCGCCAATCATCAGTAATACCAGGCTGGCCTGCAAGATCACGCTCACCAGCGACTGTTCTCCAAGATATTCCTGGATCCCAAAGTACAACCCCAGCAGCACGAACATGCCCCCGCTCGCCAGCTCGGCAATCCCATCGGTGTACCAGTAGCGTTTGACACGTCGTTCAACTTCTTTTATCTCATCGTCTTTCATGTGACACTCCTTGTAAACTAGTTTGTAATACAAACTGGTTTACAAGAATTATACCTGAATTACGATTGTTGTCAAGAGAAAGACCGGCGTTGGCCAACCTTTTACAATACCCACGGTCACTTGCGCTTTTCCAAAGGGTGGAGAGCGCAATCTGTGACCGCCCAGGGTATACATCACCAGGGAACTATTTTTGCAAACAGGCAATCATCACTTGTATTCCCCCCTGCGGCTCTTCAGCCACGAGCGCCAGCACTGGCACATCCGGGATTGTATAAACGAAACGCGAATCGCCCACCTTCCAACGGCGCGGCAGGATACCGACAGCGTTTACCTCGGTGTTCAATATATCGGACATGTGCTGCGGTCCTGTCGCCAGCCTGGCCAATGACGTGACGCTTCGCCCTTGCATCACAACCTGCTCGAAAACCTCCTGCACATCCTCTCCCGAGGCATAGACCCACACCTGCACGGACGGGTCGCCTTCCCCCGCAAACAGCGCACGGACTGCTTCCACTGTCATAGTCTGCAAGGGGCTTTGGCGGTGGGTCACGACCAGGATTTCCTCCGTATCGATCTGGTAAGCAGGAGAAGAAAGAAGGTCCGGCTCACCGAGGCGCAGGGACAGGTCGGCAGAGACCGGGTCGTCGGCCACGCGGATTACCGTTCCGGCTGGCGCGCAGGCAAAGACATCCGCAAGCCAGGGGTGTGCCGCAGGGGTGGCGTATACATCGACGATTTGTGTTTCGGGGATGGATGTCCCGGTTGGGGCACACGAGCCGACCAGGAAGATCAACAAAAGGATATTCAAAAATATACCTTTGTCCCCTTGCAAAGCGGAGGGAAATGCGGATGGAGCGCGATGAATATCTTTAATTTGCCCTTCGGTTCTACGCAGCGAGGAAAATATTTTCTTTGTCATTCGAATAGAACACATATCACCAATTTCTAAGTAATGCCGCCAACAATTTTGCGCGTTCTTGCAGGCTGTCCGCAAAGATGAATTCCCGCTCCGAGTGCAAGCCCTCGCCGATCGCGCCGAGTCCATCCAGCACAGGGATGCCAAGCGGCGCGACCAGGTTGGCGTCCGAACCGCCACCGGAACCACCTGCTTTGAGCTCGATACCAATCCTGGCAGCGATGGTTCTAGCTTTTTCGAAAGTCGCTTTCATCGTTTCATCGAAGGGCATGGGCGGGCGGTTCAACCCACCGGTGACCTCGATCGACGTGCCGTCGAGAACAGGTTTGAGTTTGGTCATCACGGCTTCGAGCCGTTCCCATTCTCCAGGTTGCATCACGCGGACATCGACTTGAATCGCGGCCTCATCCGGGACGACGTTCGAAACCGTCCCGCCACGAATCACGCCGACATTGAGCGTGGTTTGTTTGGCGTAATCGGTCAGTTTCTGGATTGCAATGACCTGGTACGCCATCTCTTCGATGGCATTGCGTCCCTGCTCGTGCGCACCGCCCGCATGCGCAGCCCGCCCCCTGACCTTGACCCAGAACTCGCCCACGCCCTTGCGCCAGGTTTTGAGCGAACCATCGGGCATGGCCGATTCCAAGACCAACACCAGCGCGGATTCCTGCGCAAGTTTTTTGATCAAGGCTTCTGATGCCAGGCTGCCGACTTCCTCATCGGAAGTGCACAGCAGGGTGACGGGGCGGGTCAGGCCGCCGCTTTTTTGCAGCTCGGCAACAGCCGCCAGGCTGATGACGATGCCGGCTTTCATGTCGAGCACGCCAGGGCCGAAGATCTTACCGTCGGCTTCACGGTAGGGCATTTTCTCCAGCGTGCCAAGCGGGAAGACCGTGTCCATGTGGCAGAGGAGGAGAATAGGAGACTCATCCCTCCCTCCTTTCCCCTCTCCTCTCGGGGGGGAGGGCAACCCATCCCAACGCGCGATGACATGGTCACCGGCCTCTTTAACGGGAGCAAGTTCAATGTCCGCACCGAGGCGGCGGGCTTCATCCGCTACGAGCGCGCCGACGCGGTCTACTGCGGCCTTGTCGTGAGTCGGCGACTCCGTCTCGACCAGTTTTTTGAGCAGGGAAATCATTTCCAGGGTTGGCATATGACTTATGTCCTCCGAAAAAGGTTTGAGACTTACATTCATTCTGCGTAACTACTCAGCCTGCCTTTAGAATGGCGGCAAAAACGGTGTGCGCGGGGGGCGTACGCCTCCTGCGCACATTGTTTTTGCCCTACTTTTTTACATAGGTTTGAGTAGATACCATATCTGCCTATTATTACAGCGCAAGGTTGCCTTGCTAATACGCATGCGCTACCAGGGATAACCGAAAGAATGGTTGTGCCATTTTTCGGGATTATCCTGGAACTTTGCGCTGTAATGCTATTATACGTGGTCAAAGGCAGAGAAAAAAACATTGTGAACGGATTACAGATCTTGTCCACAACCGGTTTCTACTTTAGAATTTGGGGCAATGGTTCCCCTAAACCAGGTTTCCTTGAAAGAAATACAAGAAACGATCGCTCAGTTTTCTCAAGACAAGGAAACTGGGATGTTTCAAATCTCACGGGGACAAGAGAACATCATCACCTTATTGATGCAAAATGGGAGCATTCCTCATGGCTACTCGACAACACAGGGGGTTTCGCGTCGAATTTCGAATGAGGAATGGCAGCAATTGCTCGAATCAGGAAGCGGGTATCCGGTAAAATTCGACCCCATGCCTTCCGCGACCCTTCTGCCACAAAAGATCCTGCTCGAGTATCGAGGCCAAGGAGAAGAAAAACCTCTTCTAACCTCTCAACTTGCTTCGCTGGTCCATGCAAGCGAAAAGGGACAAAGTGCATCGATCCAACATATTCGCTGGCAGAAGGCCGAAGCATTTATCATCAGTTCGGGCAGCGATCTTTCACATCGGAAAGCCATATTAACGGCCGAAGACTTTTTATTGGAAAGCTCGGATGCGCTGCAACAAATCTTCACCTGGCATGAAAAAGAATGCATAGTTACTACTTACATGGGCGGCATCGAGAGCCCAACCTGGCTCGAAGTTTACTTGAACATTTTATTCGAATGGTCTTGTAACCATATACTGGAGCAATATGGATATTTGACCGGCAGAGTGATGATCAATTCTGTCATTCGCAATCTGCTTTTGAAAGCCACCTTTGAAAATTGGGAACTCACCGGCACGGATGGCAGAGTACTGGCTCACACAATCTTCGCGTCGCCAGCCAAAGCAGGCGAAGTCTACCGAATTATGCTTGAAACTATATACAAGTCTATCGAACCGATTATTGGACCGGCATTGCTTTTTTCCATTCAGAGACAGGTCAACAATCTTTGCAAGGGTAACTATTCAAGCATAGCTCGGATGTATGAACTTTTTTAACTACGCAAGGGTGCGCGGATGAATAGTCTCATTGCTTCCAAGAAACGTGCAATCATTACTGCGACAATCGTTTCTATCGTAATGATAGCTATCTATGTTTGGGTGTATAGCGCTGCACCTTTTTCAGAATTGTTGAACCTGCTCATTCTTAATAGCTTCACAGCGCTGGCCGCATTTCTATGCGCAATCCTTCTGAGCCTCACCACGTGGTTCTTCTCGTCAGGAGAAGCACCGCGTACCATCTGGTTCTTTTATGCCATCTGCCTCTGGCTTTGGGCATTTGCTGAGGCGTACTGGGGCTATTCTTACATTAAGATCGGTGAAGTGCCAGCATTCTCTCTAGCTGACGTCCTTTGGTTTGCAGGGTATCTGGTGTTTACCGTTTCGATTGTGCAACAATACCGCCTCGTTTCTTTCGAGCGTCAAAAGCACCTGGGCTGTATCGCAACTGGGGTTTGGATCATCGTTCTGGCAGTTACAGCAAGCCTGGCAATCACAACTGAAAGCATCACGAAGAACGTGGAAAGCTATTTTGTATACTTCTACCCTGTTGCAGATACAACGATTGGACTGGCAGCTCTCTATCTTGTATTCACATTCCGCGGCAGGACGCTGGCAGGTCCCTGGCTGACCATGTTCGCGTTTGTGGTCTCCGATATCTTATATATCGGACTGACCAACTCTGGCGCGTACGATTGGGAAATGCAAGGTGTCTCCCTGAGTCTTTTTGTGGATACCATTTATTTGGTTGCATATATACTGGTCGGATGGGGAGCGCTGCAACAATATCTCCTGTTACACAGCGGCAGCAAAGACCTCTCCGATTTCGAGTAACAATTCCCATTGTGAGAGCCGCCTCAAGCGAGACGGTTTGTTTGGCTCTGCCGTTTTGGGCAGGAAAAATGCCGAAATTTGGGGTGGTGG
>DAOTXM010000185.1:0-7614 GCA_034435215.1 Anaerolineales bacterium | reverse complement strand
CGTCCCATTTGCCGGTGTCTTTCGCCAACACCTTGATATCGGGATACTTCGCAAAGACCTCGTCCACGCCTTCCATGCGGGCTACGTTGGCCGGGTGGCCGGGGAAACCCTCGATTTCGACGATCTCGCCCTTGCCGCCCAATTTCTCGGCCAGCCAGCGGGCACTGGTCATGGCCCAGGCTTTCTGGTCGATGCCCACATTGTACACGCCGGGCACATTCAGTTCCTGGTCGACCGAAATCACGATGATGCCCTTGGCAACCGCTTCTTCGAGCGTTGCGTTCAGGCCACTGACATCGCCGGGATTGACCAGGATGGCATCCACGTTCTTAGCCATCAGGTTCTGCAATTGCTGGATCTGGCCTGCCACGTCTGTATCGGCGCTTTCGATTACTAACTCGTTCGTGATTCCCTGATCCATGTATTCTTTGTTGACTTCGATCAGCGAGGCGATCATCTGCGTACGGTACTCGCTGCTGATGAACGGGTTCGAAATGCCAATCGTGAATTTCTTGGCTTCAGGCTGTGCCGGGGCTGCGGGTGCTTCTGTAGCCGCAGGCGCTTCCGGCGCGGCGGGTTGTGCAGGGGCCTCGGTGGGTTGCGGGCCGCACGCGCCAAGCAACATAGTTACCAAAAGCAAGGCGCTCAAGATAGTAAATAGTTTCTTAGACATGTGTTCTCCTCTCGATTTCTTTCGTGAAATTTGGATATGGCAGGTGATGTTCTCTTCTTCGCGTATTGCTACCTCCTTTCATGACTATGTTTATAAACGATCATCCCAGAAGTGACGGAGTATGGGACATCCCATACCCAGCTCCATTGAAAAAATGAAAATTCGCAGACTCCTAACTCAGACAAGCCGAAACCAAACAGGATATACAAGATGTGCAGGATAAAAACATTGAAATCATCCTGGATATCCTGTCCATCCTGTAAATTCTTGCACAAAAAGCAAGGATTTAACTCGTAAGGTACTAAAACGTAAAGCGCAGATCATCTTCCACGACGAAGAGATATTCCAACGCCAGCATGATCGCTCCAACGACTCCTGCGTCAGAGCCGGTGCGGGAGAAATTGATCGCAAGATTTGTGGTTGCCAGCGGAAGCGACCGCCGCAGCACAGCGCGCTTGATCGCAATCAACAAATGATTGCCAAAATTTGCAATGCCACCACCAATAAAAATATGACTTGGGTTGAAAAAATTGACCAGTCCGGCCAATACATCGCCGATCATCTGGCCACTGGCACGGATGATCTCCAAGGCCGCTTCATCCCCTTCTCGGCAGGCGGCGTTGACATCCTCCGGCATGAGCACACCGTTATTATTGCGCATCAGCTTTCGAAGCAGTTCGCTTTTCCCATCACGGGCGGCTTGCATGGCCTTTTCAGCGATGGCAGGTCCGGCAGCCATCGCTTCCAGGCAACCGCGATTGCCACAGCGACAGATCGGTCCCTGCTTGTCCACACAGATGTGACCAATATCCCCTGCACAGCCGTTGCTGCCCCTGTGGATTTTTCTGTTGACCATTATGCCGCAACCGATGCCTGTACCAATCTTGATGACCAGAAAATGGTCCAGATTCGCCGCATCACCAGAGCGCTGTTCCCCCAGGGCCATGATATTGACATCGTTATCTACGACCACGAACGCAGAAGAAAAAGTCTCTTTGAAGAAATCACGGATCGGATAATTTTCCCAATCCATCATGAGGGGAGGCGCAACCAGCACTCCACGGGCAAAATCCACCGGCCCTGGTACGCCGACGCCAATCCCCAGGATCTGCTCCGGATGTATGCCTCGGGCAACGGCCATTTCAAGGATCAGCACGCTGCATCGTCCTAACAATTCTTCTGGCGGATGTCGGACGTCGGCAGGTTCTGTTACTCGCTCAAGAATCGAACCGTTTATGTCTGCAAGCGCAATTTCCAGACTGGTTGCACCGATATCAATGCCAACCACATACCCCAAACGGCTATTAAAACGCAAAAGGCGCGGCTTACGCCCGCCTTTCGAGATTCCCTCGCCCGCATCCACCAGATAGCCTTTTTCAATCAACGTGTTGACTTCCTGGGATGTCTTTGCCCTGGACCAACCAGTGATGCTGGTAACCTCTGCGCGCGAGGTTTGCCCGCTCCTGCGCAACGCCCGCATCACTTCTGCCTCCGCTGAACTTAGCAAGACGGGTGCCTTGATGGTCTTTTTTTCATTTTTGGCAGAAGCGGTTTTTTGCATCATCGGATTTGAGGACGGGAATGGACTTTTGTGCAATACCACACAAAGTTATTAGATTTATAACAAAACAACTTTGTTAATTCAATACCTTTGTTTGCATTTATTATTAAGAACTTTGTTTTTTACAAAAACAAAGTTCTTTTTTATTCGTAAATAACGCGGATACAGGTCGCTAGACTATATCCGCGTTTCATCTCATTCCTGGATCACCTGTGTGATTTCACCAGTTTGTTTATTCTTCAAAATTACCTTTAGATTCCCATTTGGCATCCGCTCTTCTTTGATCAAATAATGCTTTGCATCGTAATCCTTGAGCGCCACTTCCTCTGCGCTGGCGGCTCCGCTGCCGCGCCATTCCTGGATTACGACCGGTTCCCACTTTTTGGTCTCCGCAGCCTTGTAACAGGCATCGATGATTGCATTGACGATATACCCGTCATAAAAAGTCTCCATCGGGGGCTTGCCGGCGTCCATGGAATTGAACATGTCCATGAACATTGCAACATACCCAAGTGCGCCGATTTCATCGCCCACCGGGAACAGCCAGCCCGTGTCCCCTTCAGCTTTTTCGGCCACATAACCGCCCTGCCCCACATTAGTGAACATCTCGAAACCAGTCCGCAGCCAGTGATTCAACCAGACCGTTCCCTCCGTACCCGAAACCTCATCGCGCAGGTCCATGCCGCCGCGGAACGTCCAACTGACCTCGAACTGGCCGATCGCGCCATTGTCGTAACGAACCAGTCCTACCGCATGGTCCTCAGCATCGATCGGATGCACTTGCGTATCCGCCCAGCAGGTTACTTCGAGCGGGCGGTTGTCTTTACCGATAAAACCGCGCGCGATCTCGATACAGTGACAGCCCATGTCCACGATAGCGCCGCCACCTGACAATGCCTTGTTCCAGAACCAATCGCTGTGCGGGCCGCCGTGCGTTTCACGCGAACGCGCCCAAAGCACCTTGCCGAAGGCGCCCTTCCGGGCCGCATCCAGGGCTTTGAGTGTTTTTGGCGTGTACACCAAATCCTCCAGATAGCCATGAAAGACGCCGGCTTTTTCCACAGCTTCGAGCATTTCCAACGCTTCCGGCCCGCTGGTCGCCAGCGGCTTGGTACACAGAACCGCCTTGCCGGCCTCGGCGGCCAACAGGGCGGCTTTTTTGTGCAGGTAATTGGGAATGCCGATAATGACGGTATCAACCTCAGGGTCCCGAATGGCTGCGGCCATGTCATCCGTCCAGCGCGGGATGCCAAATTCGTTCGCAAACTTTTTAGCCTCTTCGGCGTTGGCTGCGCAGGCCACCCTGATTTCATCCTTCCCGCGGAAATTGAGCAGACTCATCGTATAGAAGCGACCGATCAACCCTGTGCCGAGCATCGCAATTTTGTGCATCGTGTCTCCTCCAGTAATAAAAATGTCCGTACATTTTGGATTATATAGTAACATTTTTCACACGTCAATCTTGCGGACAATCGAACAATAAGATAGAATTGTTTTATTGTACGGACATTTTGACAGAAACGAGCAAACAACGATGACTTCTGCAACAATGACCCCAAGACAACGCGTGTACGCGGCTCTGACTCACGAGGAACCTGATACCGTTCCAACAGCTCTGGGCGGTGGCCCCTACGGAATCGTGGACGATCTCTACTTGCGCCTGGTGGAGTTCCTCCACCTGGGCAAGCCTGTCCCTCCCTTCCGCAGCGGACATAGCATCTCCCACATGGACGACCGCTTGCTTGAAAAGCTCGGCACCGACTTGCGCTACTGTTGGCCGGGGTTGCTTCCCAACAGTCCCGTCGTTCCCGGCGATGAAGATGATACTTTCCTGGACTCTTATGGACAGGTTTGGAAACGTGCGTTGCCATATTACTATGCTGGGGATGGTATCCTCAGCGAAGCCTCCAGCATCGACGATATCGAGCGCCTCGTCCACTGGCCTGACCTGTCAGGTGTACATTGGATGAACGGCGTAGCCGACCGTGCCCAGTTTTTGCGCGAGCAGACCAGCTATTTTATTGTTATGCGCATGATCTCTTCCCACGGACCATTCCAGACCGCCTGTGATCTGCGCGGCACAGAAACCTTTCTCATGGACATGGCACTCAACCCATCATTTGCCCAGACCTTGCTAGATAAAGTCACGATGGTGCTCGAAGGCCTGCTGGAACTTGCCATGCGGGCGGGCGGGCAGTATTTCGACATGATCGAATTGCCCGGCGACGATTACGCGGGCAATACCAACACCATCATATCCCCAGCGATGTTCCGTAAATTCGTCAAACCCTGCCTCGAGCGGCTGGTCAAGGTGGTCAAAGAGCATAAGCCGGATGTGAAGGTCATGCTGCACAGCGACGGAGCCATCACCAACCTGTTGCCGGATATCATCGCGCTCGGCGTGGATGTCATCCACCCTCTGGAACCGCTCCCAGCCACAGACCTGACCGCGATCAAGGAAAAATACGGACGACAAGTCACATTTCTGGGCGGCATCGACATTTCGCATGCTATGCCTGGGGGACGCGAAGCGGTCATTGCGGAAGCCAGACGCCGTATCGCGCAACTGGCTCCCGGCGGCGGCTATATTCTTGCCCCATCCAATCATTTGCAGGCGGATGTCCCTGCGGAAAATGTGGTCACGCTTTTCGAAGCTGCCCGAAAATTTGGGAAATATCCGATTGGAACCACGGAGGTCCTATGACAACCGAAGGACAACTCACGCTTCCTTACTCACCGGTCGATCCACACAGCCCTGTTCCCCTCTACTACCAGATCTACCTCGACCTGCGCCAGATGATCCAGCGCGGCGTCATCCTGCCAGGCGGCATGCTACCCCCAGAACTCGACATCTGCCAGGCGTATAGCGTGGGCCGCCAGACTGTGCGTCAGGCCATTGCGCGCCTGGTGGACGAAGACCTGGTCGAGCGTTTTGCCGGGCGCGGCACTTTTGTGCGGGAACAACCGGACCACATCCAATTTTTCCTCGACCGCAGCTTCAGCCAGCAGATGCGCGAGATGGGGCGTGTCCCGCATTCACGGCTGCTCGGCCAGGAGCTTGGCACGGTGAACCGGGAATTTGTCCCTGCCCTGCATGCCTACCAGGGAAAACCCTGCCTGACCCTGGAGCGTTTGCGCCTGGGCGACGCCGAACCGATCTGCCATCAGACCAGTACGATCCTGAGCGAACGCTGTCCTGGCATCGAAGGATATGATTTCACAAACCAGTCTCTCTATGAGATTCTGGCTACACGTTACCACCTCGTCATCAACCGCATCGACCACGTCGTCCGCGCCGTAGCAGCCGATGGTTACCGCGCGGATCTGCTCGAGGTCGAGGAAGGCACCCCTTTGCTTTTTGTGGGGACGACGACCTATCTCGATGATGGCGAACCGATCGAGCATACATCCAGTTACTACCGTGCTGATCGCTACGAATACAGCACGACACAGACTTGTTGCGACTAGCAAAACTCCCTCGCCCTGACCATCTCCCGCAATGAGAGGAAACTCTTTCCCCTTTAGAGGAAGGGTTGGGGATGAGGACGAATTTATCCCTTCCTGGAAGAAAAAATGTCAAATTCTGCCTTCGATTATTTGACCCAAGCCCAGGCCATCCTCGACCGCATCCAGACAACACAAATGGACGCCATCGAACGAGCCGCGGAACTGTGTGCAAAAACCATCGCTGGGAATGGTCTGGTGCACATGTTCGGCTCCGGCCACTCACGCATCTTTGTAGAGGAGATGTTCCCGCGGCACGGCAGTTTTCCGGGCTTCCATCCCATCGTCGAGCTGTCGCTCACCTACCATAACCTGGTCGTTGGTTCGAACGGCCAGCGCCAGGCCATGTTTCTGGAACATGTCGAGGGCTTCGGGCAAGTCATCCTGCGCAACTTCGTCTTTGCGCATCCAGATTGTTTCCTGATCTTCTCCAACAGCGGCATCAATGAGGTCGTCATCGATGTAGCACTCGAAGCCAGGAGGCAGGACATGCCCGTCATTGCGGTAGTATCAGTCGAACATTGCAAGGCCTCCCCGGCCCTGCACAGCAGCGGCAAAAAGCTGATTGACGTTGCCGACATCTTCATCGATAACTGCACTCCCGGCGGCGACGCCCTGGTGCACGTCCCCGGTCTGGTCGAACCGGTCGGGCCGGGCTCCACCATCGGCGCGGCAGCGGTCACCAATGCGCTCAAATGCCGGGTGGCCGAAAAGCTGACTGCCCTGGGCCAGCCGCCCATTGTGCTCACCAGCAGCTATTTCATCGGCAGTGAGGCCTCTAAACAGCGCTTCGACGAGTGCTACGACGATTACCGCTCCCGCGTCCAGAAGGTCTATGGGGGCTGCCGCTGATGCCCGCGCTCGCCGACAAGGTCGTCATCGTCACCGGCGGGGGAAGCGGGATTGGGCGCGCCACTGCGCAGGTTTTCGCCACGGAAGGCGCGCATGTCGTTATCCTGGACATCGACGCGGACTCGGCCGCCCAGACCCTGGCTTCGTTAAACGGACCACATCCCGGCTCCAGTTGTATCCTCGACACCACCGACGCCGTGCAGGTTGCCTCCGTTATCGCCAGCGTGGTCAGCGATTGCAGCCGCCTGGATGTGCTCGTGAATGTGGCTGGCGGCAGCGGGCGGGTGTGGGGTGATGGTCCCACAGATACCTGCACTATCGAAGGTTGGCATAAAACTATTGCGCTCAATCTGGATAGCCTTTTCTATTGTTGTAAATATGCGCTTCAAGCTATGCTGGTACAAGAAAAAGGTGTCATTGTCAACATCTCGTCCGTGCTCGGGCTGGTAGGCGGCGACGAGGACTTTGCCACCCATGCCTACGCCGCCAGTAAGGGTGCGGTCATCAGCCTGACGCGCTCGATTGCCTCGTATTATGCGCCACGCGGCATCCGCGCCAACGTGATCTGCCCCGGCCTGATCGCAACGCCAATGAGCCGGCGCGCCCAGGAGAGCAAGCACATCCGCGCCCGCCTGCCCCAGCTCCAGCCGTTGACGGGTGGCTTCGGCTCCCCGCAGGATGTAGCCCAGGCCGCGCTATACCTGGCCTCCGACGCATCCTCGTTCGTCACCGGCGCCGTCCTGACCGTGGACGGCGGCTGGACGGTAAGGTAAAAAAAAACTACAAACGTTTTTTTGATCTACATTCAGGGTAGTATCTGATTTGCCTTTTATGAAATGGACTGGTGATGTTTATCGACCAAATCCCATTTATCCGTGTTTTTATATGGTGAGAGAGGATTCGGTAATTCAAGCGGGCGCATGAATGGCAAGCACCTTCATACGTGAGCCAGCGAGATCAGGACGCTGAAAGCGATGTGCGGTCAGCGCGACACCGAGCATGACGGAGTAGACCAGTGCGGTAT
>DAOTXM010000184.1:0-8743 GCA_034435215.1 Anaerolineales bacterium | reverse complement strand
TCCCCGTACTGTCCTTCATGCACCTGAATCGCCGCCAGCGTATTGAGACTCAACGCCACAGGCACGCGCGGTCCCAGTTCCCTACGTAAACGCAGGGCATCTCTTACATTCGAGCGCGCGTCATGCCATGCGCCAAGTTCTGCTTGCGCAAATCCCATATCGTTCATAGTCATCGCCATCTCAATACGCAGATCAATCTCACGCAACAAAACCGCCGATTTTTGATATTCATCTACTGCTTCTTTCATAAGACCTTGTACGCGTTTGAGGTAACCATGTACGCGATGCGCCAGCGCCACAACCGCTTTTTTAAACCAGAGCACCGTATCGGGATAGAGCAGGTCAGCAAACGGCTGGTGGATTTCCTCCTCGGGCAATAGAGAGTAAGCATCCTTCAGATGAAATTCCGCCTCTGAATAATCACCTCTTTCGCCGCGCATGATATGCAGGCTGGCTGTCCAAACCTGAGCCAATGCAAACAAAACAGGGAACTTGGAGCGCCATTCCTTTTCGATGGTCTCAATAAATTTATCTCCTTCTGTCAGTCCATGTTCATAATTGGAAAGCGCCCAATCCCTTGCAAGCGGGCGCACTTTCAGGCTGGCAAGGACCATCTCAATGGAAATATCCTTCTCAAGAATTGGCGCGGGCGGCCTACTCAGGTAGGATAACAGTTCCGCCTGCATCAACAAATCCATCTGCAGGTCGCGAGCAAGGATTGCCTCGTGAGCAAAGCGATAATACGCACGGAAACCGCGCCCCAAGTCATGACGCAGGAAGTAGTACATGGTCTCGGCAAGGAGGGTTTGGTATTGTGTGTGGACCTTTCCCAATTCCTCCATGTTGAGACTTTCTCTGCCTTTTTCTTCCACTGGGGCATAAAGTTCATTCAAACGCTGAGTAATACGCTTGCGTTGAATTTGATAATACTTTTTGATGGCTTCAAAAGCTGTTTTTTGCACATCAGCATCATATCCAGAGTCATATACATGCCGCTGAAGCAGGGCATACATCTCGTCGTGAAGAAAAATGCGTTGATCTTCAGGACGTATCTTGACTACGGATAGTTTTCGAATATCTCTTAACCTTTGGCGTATCTCTGACTGCGAGATATTTAGCAAAGTTGCCAGCATTTCCTCGTCAGCGCCTTTGGGAACACGTCCCAAAGCAACAAGAGTCTCGCCCAATTCCCCTTCCCGCAGGCGGTTGAAAATAGCCTCCTCATAACGCCTACGATCCTCCTCACTCAATTCTTCGGGCGGAACCTCACGCAACATTGCTTCCACACCGCCTTCACCTGGAAAACTCAGATAGTCCACCAGCAGGGATAGCAGAATGGGACGGCCTTGTGAATAGCCATGAGTACGTTTTTTATAGTCCACAGGGAAGTTCTTCAAGCGCTCCGCCAGTTGATATTCCTTTTCCTCCTCAAGTAATTTCACCATAGCATCGAAATACTTCAGGCTTTCATCAAGTTTGAAAGAACCCACTTCAATTTCTTCAACCACGACCGACTTTTGCGCCTTCATTTGTTCAATTGCAGGCTTCGCTTCTTCACGCCCCGCAGTAAAAATGATCATATTTTCCCAGGTCGGCAAATGCTCGATAAGCCAATCCCATGACTCAGCAAGCGGAATCTCATCCGACCAGCCGGGCAATCCATAGACAACACGTTCGGCGGTGTCCAAAGCAAGCACAACGCGCTGTTTTGCACTCAATTGCTTCAAATCCTGATCGAACTTCTTTGTGGCATCTTCACGCAGTTTTTCCAACTCTACTACGTCGCCGCTTAAACGGGCGCGGTTGAGCGCTTGATAGGCAGACTGATAGGTTTGAAAACTATCAAAGGGCGGGGTGAGAATTTCAAAGATGGCATTCGCTAATCCAATCGGCATGTGCAGACCAATGTGATAAAAATCCATCACCTCTTCAGCCACGCGGCAATTTTCAATATTCCGCGCCATTTCGAGAACCTTTTGCAGGAGGCGCGTCTTGCCGATACCGCCAACGCCGTGGAGAAAAACAAGTCTGGGAGCAGGCGACGGGTCACGCAGGATGCGCTCGAATTTCTCCAATATATCCCGCCTTCCGACTAGTGCAGGGGTGGACCATAAACCCGTATACCGTTCAGTGAAAAGAGAAGTCATGATGTTGCCTCCTCAGGTTTGCTGGCTGTAATAGACTTCAGGTCTTTGAAGCCTGCATCGGATAACGCCTTTGCATGGGTTCCCATGAGTCTCTCAAAGTGAGGACGGAAGCGTTCCATTGTACGATCAGCCGCTTGCGCTTCAAAGTGACGGTACGCCGCCAGGTGCAGGCGAACCCATGCGTCTTTTTCTTTGGACAATAAGTATTGCCGCAGAATATCTTTTACAGGTGAATTCATCTCATAACGGCCGTTTTTCCACGAAACCAGACGGGTCTCATTCCTCTTTCGACAAATGGCGCGGCCGTCCTGATCGCCGTTTTGCTTGTAAGTTTTGACCATCAACGCGGCTTCAGTCTCTCCGAAACCATCCAGCGGGGAAAGCGCTTCGAAATATTTCCGCACAGCAGTGCGCTCAGAAGAGGGCAGGACCGCAAATAAAATATCCGCTGCAATCTCCAGTGCCTCCGCGCGATTTTTCGCACGCGCCAATTGCTCGGTAAAAAGCGGCCAGCCCAAGCCGATGTCATAGATTTCATTGACGGAAAGAGCAGAAGATAAACCAAATTTATTCAGTTGTTCTTTAATTTGATCTACCGTAAATTTTCCCAACCCAAAGCGCACAGCCTCAATCAGATAAGGGACTTTCCACGGAAAGGGACGTCCCCGCCCTGTTACGATGACAAAAAAATTACCTAATGTAAGAAGATTACCAAGAAAATGCGTTTCCAATTGTTCGAGCAAAGACCAGTCGCTTTCATATGCCGAATCGAGAATTAGAATAAAACGGTCGTCTGTATGGCTTTGCACATAACGACGAATCGAGTCTACTCTTTCAGATAAATTAGGATCAGGTGGCCATTCGATTGAAAGGCTCTCTTTCATGATTTTCAGAAAATCGTCAATCTTGAATTTTGACTGTTCTCCCTCACGCAAAAACCGTTCCCTTGCCTGTTCTTTTTCTCCTTCAGGATGATAATTTTCTCCAGGGCTCCATAAACTAAAAAGCCATGATGTAATGCCTGTTATTTCTTGTTTAAAAACTGTACGATGTAAATGCAGGGATAACCATGTCTTTCCCACCCCTCGGTCGCCATCTATGACAACTGCCCTCACACGCGGTTGTGATTGTTTCAATAAATTTAGTATTTGCTTTATTTCTTCGTCACGATCAATGAATTTGTTGGGATCATAAGGAGATGATGAAATAATGGATGTCTCTGCCATGATGGCTTCCTCCTTGGGTCTATCACCCTAGCTCTGGGCGATGGAGGCCAGTTCTTTCGTTATGTGCGCCTGATCGCTGCGATACCAGGCGATGGCGTTATCAATATCTTCGATTTGTATGCGCTGGTCGGCTGTTGGCGTTTTGCTCCAGCGCGTTTCATACTCGAAGAGAACCTGCCTGACCAATGTCAACGCTTCACGCGGAAGGGGATTGACGGCGTGCGCCAGTTCGAGTTCCAGGTCCTGACCCGATGGGAGCGCGCTGACCGCGTTCAACGAGGCGAACGCCCCCTCGGTCGCGGCATAGACGCGTCTGCGGAGCATGTCTGCAAGCATTAAGGCATCCCATTTCAACTCCACCTGTTCGAGGACCGCCCAGTGTTTTTCGAGGTGCTTTTGTAAATGAGGACGAATTTCCAGCGGTAAAAACCCCTTGAGAAAGATGCGCGATGCGGTCCATCCGGGCGCTTCGGCGAATAATTGAACCAGCGATTGCGCCGCAAACCCAGGCGAGAGGACAAGTTCGGGAAAGCCATCCACCCCATCCAATAAAACATAGACGGAACGGAACCCCAAATCGCGGGTAATCCAGTTCATCACCCTTTCGAAGACCGTATGAATGGAAGAACTGATCGGAAGTTTTTCCTCGCCAAGATGTTTTTCGAAGATTTCACAAACCAAGTTTAACAATGAAACATCTGAGGATTGGTGCAAAATGTAAGACCTATCCAACTGCGCGGCTACAATATCCGGCTGGTGATTTTCACGAAGCACTGCGAGATAATAATCAAGGTTGGGTATCCAGGTGGCGATAAATTGAATGAGATGTATTTGTAATGACGTTGATGCTTTTAAGAAAATCAACGGATAATAGGCAAAAGCCAAAAACAAAGCATGGGCGGAGGAATGAACGATTTTTTGAAGATGCTCCTCGAGGGTGGAAAAATTGCTGTTGGCAAAATAATGGGGCAGATGATAATGGATGGGAAAAGGTTGGTAGCCCCCGCCTCCCGTCCAGCAGGCGCGCGAGGCGTAAATCCTCAAAGCCGTTTTGCCGCCGCCAGGAGGAGAGAAGATCGCGGCGGGCGTATCGCTCCATGCGGAAGAAAAGGCATCATACCTAATTAAATAACGATTGAGATGGGGGTCACGCGAAGCCTCATCGTATTCAAATGGGTTGAAGCGAAAGCCAAAATGGTCGAGCCAGAGTTTAGACATAACACCCGCGAAATAGTTTCGCACAAAACATAAACAGGGCGTCCTTTGCGCCCGCTCCCCTTATTTATCCCTTTTTCAAAATACAAAAATTACTTCAAATATAAATTGTATAGAGAACCCGCCTCAAGGCAATTACATCTGTCTGTCATTTATCTTACAAACATCTCACAGTTTTCAAGGCGGATTTGCCCCTTTCCTCGTTCACTGACAATATAAATAGGGGCAACGCCATTCCGCGAATCCCATTCTATTTCTTTTCGCAGGCGGTATAGGGCAGTATCCAACGTTCCTTCCCAGAAAGCGACCTCCTCCCAGTTTGTATCTTCGTTGTTTATCGGTTCATGGTCCAGACCCTTGTGGGCATTGTAATAGAGTTCGGATTTTGTACATGGACGATGGCGATTCTCGTAGAGATAACGTAGGAGTTTATAGCCGATTCCAGCCACAGGCACCTCCCCCCAGCCGATGAACACGCGCCCCGCCTCTAGGTCCAGACGAAGAGGCGGCGGGGCTTGGCGATAGGCATCCAGCCACTCGGACTGAGTGAGAGGTTTCCCTTTTGCGAGATAGGCATCCAAAACAGGACGGGTCAACTCCAACCAGCCGCGCGGCGACGCGCCTGCGTATTTTTTCAACCATTTCAACCATTCAGCATCCTTGCAGAAACGGGAGAGCGGCAGGTCATTCCGTTTGGTCACAAGGGCAATCCGCTTTTCGGTCAGGAGCATCAATTCTTCCTCACTCCATTTGAGTTGATAATTACTGAAGCGTCGAGTTAGAACGCCTCGAGCCTTTAGAAGGCTTTCAAGTTTGCTGGAAGCAACGATTTTGAAGAAAAATGTGTCCTCTTCGAAAAGATCGAGCGTGGAAAGGAAATTAAGGAGAAATTTCTCCAATACTTCAGGAGAAATGCGAAGCAGGATATCCAGATCCTCCAGAAAAACCCAAACGCCTTCCAGACCATGCGCTTTGATGGCGCTGGTGAGATGAGAAAGAACGGAAGACGGTAGAGAATCGCGCGGAAACACCTCACGCGGCGACTCGGTCAGGAGGCGCGTGACAGCCGCGAGCCCCTCTGCACCCGCCCCGTCAGCAAGGCGGCTGAGATGATACTGACGATCGCCGTGTAAAAAAGCTTGAACGAACCAATGCATAAAATCCCTCGCCCAAGCGGGAGCGGTTGTATGCGTAGCGGGTTCGCAGGCAAGCAGCTTTAGAAAAGCAAACGACAAGGAGGCCATTGCCTGCGAGATAAACAACTCCGCTGCCTGACCACCGGGAGGAACGCCATCAGGGATGGCGGGTCGCCAGGGAACTGCAAGCAGCTTCGGCGCTCTTTGCGAGGCATAGTCCTTCAAATAGAATTCGAGGGCCGATTTGCCCGCTCCTTCCTCGCCCATGACCAAAATCGAGCGCGGCTCGATCATCTGACCAAACAGGCGCGGCGGCAGGTATGCCTGCGCCAGCCAGGAGGCTTCTGTCTCGGCGCGGAGCGAGCCAAAGTAGCGGGAGAGGTCGGGCAAGGTAGTCATGCGTCCTTAAGTATAGTCTCTAAATCCTCAATATATAAATATTTCTCAGGTACTCCATCCTTTACTCTGTTCTCGCAGTGGTATTGGAATAAGCGGTTGCCCAAGGCTAACAAGCGGGCGAGAGATTTGTTGGATGCCGCAACAAGTTTGTCGGTTGTTTCTTCTTCAGTTGCAAAATACCCAACGGCAGATTCAGGGCCAAATAGAGAGCGGAAGTCAACGATTTTCCCCGTTTCTTTTTGTTTGGCTTTGTCCATTGCCGCATCAAATTGAGAATTAAGGGATTTTTTCAGTTTTTCTTTAGACCAATGCAGTTGGATTACCGAAAGGAGGAGCGCAGCAGAAC
This sequence comes from Anaerolineales bacterium, assembly GCA_034435215.1. Lineage (GTDB taxonomy): Bacteria > Chloroflexota > Anaerolineae > Anaerolineales > Villigracilaceae > JAABUE01. The sequence continues at coordinate 2,274 of DAOTXM010000184.1, read as the reverse complement.
GATGCAACGCCGAAAAGGCTTTGGTGACAATCCCATTCAAAAACAGTGTCGGAACCAGACCGCTAAATTGTTCCAGCCACCATGAACGAACAGGAAACGGAAAGTCATCAAGCAAAAGGATCAGAAAAGTGTGGTGAAGATCAGGAGGACGGATTCTCAGCCATGAAAGAATGACCGCATCCTGTGGGAGCTGAGTGGCAGAAAACCTGTTTTCAAAACCTTCCACCTTATGGAGGATGACGTTGCCAGATGTATCCTTCTTTAACCCCGCCCGTTTGAGAAAATCCATTACACTACCATTCGAACCAAAAGCCCAGCAAAGCATTTCGAGTATTGCTTCCTGCTCGGCAGGCAAAAGATCAAGCATGGCATCTGGTGAAAAAGGCAAAACATCCATCCACGCCCGCGCTGTAGAACGCGCCAGGGCAACAAGCGGCAATTCTGCGGGCGTAGTTTGTTCGAGCGAAACCCAAACGGGGAAGATTTGTCTGCCAGAAGATACCGTCTCCTGACCCTGTGCATCCGCTTTTCGAGCAGGCAAGCATTCCACACCCAAAAGGAAAGCCAACGCTCTGGCATCTTCGAGACTTGGGCATTGAGCATGTTGTGGAAAGGGCTCCAAGAAATCTTCCCATTGATCGGGACGGGCAAAACCTTCGGGATAAAACGGGTAATTCTTGATATCGTTTGAGCCGAATGGGTTGGCAATCAGATCGTGCTGTTTTAGCCAGTTAAGCACGCGAGGATGATCTGGCCGTCTGGGTAAATGAAACCATCTGGCATCGTAGCCAACAGCGGTGAGAGAGTCCAACTGCGGAAACAGCGTTCTAATCTCAACATCCCGTAGAAGGCGGCGTCTTTGGCTGCTGGCAAAAACCTGGGTCAGCAATTCTCTGGAAGGGATAGAGGAGCAATCAACTTTCTCCGCAAGTCGTTTCAGCGCGCCGACAATCAAATCTTTGACATCAGCATCGAATTTGTCCCACAATTTCATGAGACCAACTATATCTTCCATCGGAAATGTGTTTGATGCGAGAATATTTTCCAATGCCACCAGACAATCTTTGCTCTCACTTGATGGGTGCAGAGACTTGTATATTTCAAAAACTCTTGAAAAGTCAATGGAATTATCCTGTCTTAACCTTTCCCCTAGTGCGCGGAAAAATTCTTCCTCTCTAAATCTACCTCTGATCTTTTGAATTTCCTCGCCAACATCATCATCCAAATTCTCGTTTTTGATTTCGTTTTCCAGTTTATGCACTTTATCCATCTGTTCCAGATAGGACAGGGAAGACAGCCCGTTAAGCGCTTCTCGTATTTTGGCAACCCGTTCTTTTTGGGCAGTAGAGGACGCATCTATTGCATTGGCGATCCAAGCGATGAGCGCAGATGCTATTGATATTTCAAGCAGGGATGATGCTGCCAGACTGAAAAATGAAAACCACCACGATTCTGTTTGAATTTCAATCGGTGCGGATGGGTTTTGCGCTTCCTGCCCATCAACAAAAACCTGGATGTCAATCACATGGCGATTAGGATAGGACTCTGATAAATACGGACGAACGTAGACGCTCCGCTCCAGAAAAGCGTGATCGCTGGTAAATTGAAAGTGCGGCGTGATTTCTGCCCCTTTTGCATCCACAAATAAAAGCGTGGGAGACTGCAAAGAAATTTCGTAGGTTTGCGGGGAAGTTATATCGCCTGCATAGTAAGAAGAAAGAATTAGCGGATATGAGACATCATTCTTGGGACTAAGGATTTTGTGAGGATAGTGCAAAGAAATTTGGACATCTTTATTCTCAAAAATGACTTCGGTGTAGTAAATTGTTTTCTGCAATGTGTTATACGCGCGCACACCGAACAATATCCCCACCAATATGATGACAAAAACATACAAGCCTATCTTAATGCGGTAGGAAGCGATTCCCATCTTTCATCTCCCGTTGCAGGCTACTGTTTTGTTTCAGTATAAGCCTTTTGCTCTAAAAGTCAATCACCTGCTGCGTGAGATATTTGTGAGATGAATGCAGGGCGTTCGAGAGAAGGGTGAAATGGTATTTCTCTCTGGAATCAATACAATAAGATCAACAACCAAGCCCACTGCATCAGAAAGGAGCGATCATCGAAAACTCAACATTTGTTACTTCGTCAGTACAATTGAAAGGAGAGCCTATAGAACGATAAACCAATATCATCTTTTCCCTTCCAGTACAATTAAGACCGCGCCGGCCGATGGTGGGCGCAGGGCGGTTAAAAAAAAATTAGACCTTTAGG